>NZ_MNUD01000028.1:0-94791 GCF_001917295.1 Akkermansia sp. 54_46 | reverse complement strand
AACAAATTCCGCTTCTCGTGCGAATACATGGACGACGAGCTCGGCCTCATCTACTACAACTACCGGCATCTCAATCCGCGCGACGGAAGGTGGATCAGCCGCGATCCCCATTAAGGAGGAAGGCGGCTGAAATTTGGTTGGGATAAGTCGAATAATACGAGCTATTATTCCCCGCGCCGGAGGACAGCCCCCTTGCTGGCATTCGAGGCGAGCTGGCGGTAACGGCTCAGCCAGGAGGAGGAAACCTTGTTATAGGTAGGTTTCCAATCCGCACGGCGGCGTGCGATCTCCTCCTCGCTCAAACAGGCATTCAGCGTGCGGTCCGGAATGGAATACTCAATCATATCCCCGTTTCTCAGCAGGCCGATCAGGCCGCCTTCCGCCGCTTCCGGAGAAATATGGCCAATACAGGCTCCGTGCGTGGCTCCGGAAAAACGGCCGTCCGTAATAAGCGCCACTTCCGCGCCAAGGCCCTGCCCCATAATATAGGAAGTGGGAGCCAGCATTTCCTGCATGCCGGGGCCACCCTTGGGTCCTTCATTGCGTATGACAACCACATCGCCGGACTTCACCTTCCCGGCAAGGATGCCTTCGCAGGCCTCTTCCTGAGACTCGAAAATCACGGCGGGCCCGCGGAAACTCATCATATCCGGATGCACACCCGCCTTTTTCACCACAGCGCCCTCCTCGGCCAAATTGCCGAACAGAATCGCCAGGCCGCCATCACGGGAATAGGCATTTTCCAACGGATGAATCACAGTTTCATCCGCAATGCCGCATCCCTCCACTGTTTCACCCAGCGTTTTCCCGCTGACGGTCATGGCGTCCAGATGAAGGGCTCCGGGAATTCTGGCAATTTCATGAATGATGGCACTCACCCCGCCTGCACGCAAAACATCCTGCATGTGGAAGCGGGAGGAAGGAGCCACCTTGCAGATGTTGGGGGTTCGTCTGGAAATATCGTTGATGCGCTGGAGGTCATATTCCACGCCGGCTTCCCGGGCAATGGCCAGCGTATGGAGCACGGTATTGGAACTGCCGCCCATGGCCATATCAATTGTGAAAGCATTGTCGATGGCGTCACGGGTTACGATGTCTCGCGGCAGGGGGCCGTCCGCCTTCGCCATCTCCACGGCGCGGCGGGCAGTCTGCTTCCAGAACTCCTTTCGTTCCTCTGAAGTAGCCAGCAGGGAACCGTTGCCGGGAAGGGCCAGGCCGATCACCTCGCTCAGGCAATTCATGGAATTGGCCGTAAACATGCCGGAGCAGGAACCGGCGCCGGGGCAGGCGCGGCATTCCAGGGAATGAAGTTCCGCCTCATTAATCTTGCCTGCCTTAAAGCGGGCGACAGCCTCAAACACGCTGTTCAGGTCCAGCACCGTGCCGTCCTCCGCCATGCCGGCGGCCATCGGACCGCCGCTGCAGAAAATAGTGGGAATATTGCAGCGCAGGGCGCCCATAATCATGCCGGGAACAATCTTGTCGCAATTAGGGATGCAGATCATGGCATCAAACGCGTGGGCGCTCAGCATCGTCTCTACGCTGTCCGCGATCAGCTCACGGCTGGCCAGGGAAAACTTCATGCCGCCGTGGCCCATGGCAATGCCGTCACAAACGCCGGGAAGGTTGAATTCCACGGGAGTTCCTCCGGCCTTGCGTACCTCCTCCTTAATGAGGGCGGCCACCCTGTTCAGGTGGACATGGCCCGGAATCACTTCATTAAAAGAATTGCAAATAGCAATGAAAGGACGGCTTAAATCCTCATCCGTCATTCCGGTGGCACGCATCAAACTGCGGTGCGGCGCACGCTCGAACCCTGCTTTAACTCTATCGCTTCGCATAACAATACAACTGTTGCGGGGCAAGTGTATCACATGACGCAGGGAAGAGAAGTTGAATCTGGGCCAGCCTTGCAAAACGGAAACGCTTCCGTTACAGTATGTTTGCATAAGAAGAGGCTTTAACTGTCCGGAACCGCCTCCCGGGCGGGGAAATGTGAACGAATCGTCACATCTAATATCGGGACACCGCCCTTTCTTTCATCGTAAAAAACAGACATGGCAACCATTCTTATCGCTGAAGACGACCACGCCATTTCAGATCTTGTGGCTTATAATCTGGAACGTGCGGGCCATACGCCCCTGGCGGCCTATGACGGCCTGACCGCGCTGGAAGTGGCGCGCCGGGACAAGCCGGAACTGATCCTGCTGGACCAGATGATGCCGGGCATGGACGGACACGGCGTACTGAGAGAACTGCGCCGGGACAGCCGCACCCAGAACATTCCCGTCATCTTCCTGACAGCCAAGGCCCAGGCGGAAGACCGCATCCAGGGGTTGGAACTGGGAGCGGACGACTATGTGACCAAACCGTTCAGCCCCAAGGAACTTGTCCTGCGCGTGGCCAGCGTGCTGAAACGGTGTGAGCACACGCCGGGCAGCGTCATTGCGGAATACGGCCCCTTCACTTTTGACAAAAACGCCCTCAAATTCTATATCGACAAGGAGGAAGTAGATCTGACGGCCACGGAATTCAAGCTCATGATCCATATGGTTGAACGGGAAGGCCAGACCCTGAACCGCAACGACCTGCTCAGTTGCGTATGGGGGTACAGCCACCAGGCCCAGAGCCGTACGCTGGACACGCACATGAAGCGGCTGCGCCAGAAACTGGCTCCCTATGCGGACTGCATTGAAACCGTCCGCAGCATCGGCTACCGCTTTACCCTGCCGGGACGCCGCATCCCGGAGGAAAAGGCTTAACACTCCGGTTCCATGTCGGCCATCGACTACATCCTAACCATCCTTATTCTGGCCTCCCTGTACCTGAACTGGCATCTGGTCCAGGTATGCCGGTCCGCCATGAAAGCCCGGAAAAAAGCCTTGCGGGACGCTCAGCGCCTGCTGAAGCGCGGGGAAGAAGCGCAGGAACAGGCCATCGCGGACAAACGGCGCTTCCTGGAAGCTCTGGGAGAGGCCTTCCTGCTCATCGGTCCATCCGGACACATCGTGCTGGCTAATACGCTGGCCAAAGAACTCTTTCAGGAAGAAAAGCTGGAAGGGCGCAAAGTGGGGGCCCTGGTCTGCAACCAGGAATTGCTGGGGCATGTTCAGGAAGCATTCGATACGGACGGCCCCGTCACCAAGGAATTCACGCTGAGCGCCGCCAATTCCCCCGGCGGCGTGCAAAACGGCATCACGGCGTGGCATCTGGACAGCGCCATCACGGACGCCCCAATCAGAGAAAAGCGCATCCTGCTGCGCAACATCACGCAGAACTACCTCACCAACCAGATGCGCCGGGACTTCGTGGCAAACGCCTCCCACGAGCTGCGTACGCCCCTCACCATCATCGTGGGATATCTGGAAAACCTGATGGAGGACGATCTGGTGGAGGAAAGTCCCGGACTGGCCCGCAAATTCATCGGAGTCATGCACCAGAACAGCCAGAGGCTGATGAACATTATTGAAGACATGCTCATGATCTCCAAACTCGAATCAGGCCACAAGGCGATTCTGAAGGAGCAGTGGTTCCGCCTCACCTCCTGCGCGGACGACGTCTTCTCCCGTCTGGATTCCATCCGGGAGAAAAAACAGGCCGTCCTGCACATGGACATTCCCACGGATTGGGAACTTTATGGAGACCCCTTTTACTGGACGCAAATTCTGTTCAATTTGGTGGAAAACGCCCTCAAGCAAAACACGGAGCCGGGACTTTCCATTACTGTGGCCGCCGCCAAAACACAGGACGCCTGCGTCATCACCGTCACGGATACGGGCGTGGGCATTCCTGCGGAAAGCATCCCCTTCCTTTTCAACCGCTTTTACCGGGTGGAAACCCACCACTCCTCGGAAATCAGGGGAACGGGCCTGGGCCTTTCCATCGTGAAACGCGCCGTGGAAGCGCACGACGGCGCCATCACCGTCTCCAGCATCCCCCACCGGGAAACTGTTTTTACCATCACCATTCCCCTGAAAAGATTCCGGGAAGAAAAGAGGATACGGCAACTATCACAGGTATCGATTGAAACATCTGCTAACAAATCGACATAATGGAATATAACACTGAAACGCCTTTAAATAGAAGGTTTGCTTGTTGCGCAAATTTTCCTTTCTGGAAATCATTATTAAATACTTGAGCCGATTCTCCATCTTCTGTATTACAACAACATCCTTGATCTTCAGACAACCCTGTTCAATGTTCTTCCTGAGCCTCCGCATAACGGACAAGCGCCCTTTTGTCTTCTAAATGAGTGGCTACTTTCAGCCCTATTTCTGCCACCTTTTTGCGTACAGGCGCCTTGTCTGCCTCCTTCAACCATGCAGTCAAGCAAGCATCGGCCCGCGCAGACAGCTGTTTGTCTTTCCACAAGTCAAGTATCTGACCATAAAATCCGAGAAATTGAAGAGCCGTTTTTTCGTGGGTCAACAACGGGGGCAATGCCTTTTCCAAGACGGCACAGGTCTGAACTCTCACCTTCCGATCTACTTTATTCTGCTGGTAAAATTTCAGCCAGTTTTTGAAAAAGATTCTCTTGGTTTTCACTTCATAAGACAACTTTCCGGCCATGTCGGGAATATCCCTCCGGGCTAAAGCGCAAAAATTACGCATGTAGGCATCCACGGAATCCCACGATTCATTTTCAGCCAGCAATCCGGGATAAACGGCATAACCATTCGCTTTTTTCCAATCAAGCCCCAGTTCTTTTTTCAGAAAGTATTCCCACATGGTGGGATTTCCGGAGAAAGCTTCCTTGAACTGTTCTAGCAAAACCAGTTTTTCTTTCTCGGACCGCTTTGCATTTCTCTTCGTCAAAGCCTGCCACGCAGGATAATTGGAAGCATTCCGTTTCAACGCTTCTTTCAGTAATGTGCCCGCCTTCTGTGGATCGGCAGCCAGCAGGGATAAATAATAACAGAGATTGGATGCAGCGGCATTCTTCTTCCAAAAACGGGGAAGCTCTGTAATCGTGGAAACGGCTCCCTTCCAAGGCCCTCCAGAACCGCCCTCCGACCACACCCATCCATAAATGTTATTTCCTATCTTCCATTCTCCGTCTATCCCTTTCCACACAAAGGCGCAATGCCCTGGCTGGCCAATCGTATAGGAAGGAATTCCCTTCGCTTTCACAAAACCGGCTGCCCCTTTGGAAACGGCGCCGCACACGCCTCCATATTCCACGTAAATCTGTAAGGAAACCGGTTTGTGATCGTAAAACGCTCCACCCACATGCACACTGATTCCCTGTTTATTCTTCATCCGGTATGGAATCAATCCGCAACAGGCATACCCGGCGTTCCCCGCCTGGATCTTCTTTTTGTCGGCTAGATAATCCTGCGCCCAGGCAAGTTCCTCAATACTTTCCCGCCCCCGGAAAAGAATTCCGAATTCCCACGGCTCCAACGTAAGGAACTGCGGAAACAGTTTTTTCTCCATAAAAGACTTTTTGTAAAAATCATACCGCGCTTCGCATGCCTCCGGCTCCCGAGATGAAGAAACCAACGCCGCCCCCAATGCCATGTTAAGGCCAACCCCGGAAAGTTCCTTCCCTTCCTTCAGCCAAATGTTGCGCAGGACTGCCAGAGTATCCTTTCCCGAAGCCTTGGCAAATGACAACTTCTCAAACACTTCCGGATGATTCAACAGCCACAGAACATACTCCTTGTCCTTCAATTCATGAAGGATGTAAGTCCTATCCTTCCCCACCAACGCAAAGAAATGGGCCATATAGCAAGCCTGCGCCAGCTCCCGATCCTTCAACAGGGATTCCACGGAAAACGTTTTTTCCGCCTCCAACTTCTTTTGTACATATTGGCGACACAGTCCGGCAATACTCCGTACATCCCCTCCCTCCATCTGCCATGCCAGACGCTGATAGGATAAATTTTCAGCAGCAACCACTGATAAAAAATACAGAGAAAAGAACAGAAATTTAAACACAGAAACGTTAAAAATAACAATTATGCATCTCAATTTAAAATATGGAACATTTAATTTATTATATTCTATTTATAATTAATCAGTTAATTTATATTTTAATAAATATTCTATAGGCAAAAAACTTCTAAAATTTACTCATCAATCCTATCTCATATACACAAAAATAAAAATCAAGCATTGGCGCAACAAATACTTCTCTAAAATAGTTTCTTACTATTAAAATTCATTTTTGCACACTAATCATACCAGGAGCGATTTCTTTCAAATTAATCTCATGGGTCTTTCTGTATTCATTAATATGAGCCGATACATCAAACATCAAAACTCTAGTATCATCCTCTTTTTCCAACCGGACTCGATCAATAAACTTTTTCCCAAATACCCATGTTGCTCTTGAAATTACTTGATAACCAGGAAAATTTTTCTCCAAATAATTCTTCTGTGCTTCCAAAACTTCCTTCTCAGTTTTAGCATCTTTCAATTCAATGGGAAAATCATAAGAACTTCCTGGTTCCTTATCTTCTTTTACACGTTCTTTTTGTTTCCGGAGATCTCTAGAAATTTTAATAATTTCTTTTTTATGAAGCTCGTTAAATTTCTTTCGATAATCCGTAATATCAAAACACACTTCTATTACATTTCCCTGTTCGTTTTTTAAATACACAGTTTCAATGATTGATTTCTTACTGGAAAGATCCACTTCCCTGTCACCTATATTATAACCAGGATAATTTGTTTCCACATAATTTTCAATCCAGCTATCCAGTTCTCCACGGTTTTTTACACCTTCTACAACGACAGGGGAAGAAGAGTCATTCTTTTCCAAATTGACTTTGCTATCCCTAGGAACTTTATTCATCATATCCTTTTCATGTGCATAAAGAAACCCTGTAGAAAGTAAAATGAGGTTTATTAATATAATTTTTTTCATAATATTTTATCAATGATGTTTTTCACATTCTTCTTTAAGTTCCTTTTCAAATTTCTTAAGAAGATCTCTTTTTGCTGTAGACACGGCACTTTGAGCACTTTTTTTCCCTTCAATATTCGGATCAAAAAAATCCTTCATCCCATCAGCTAAATGTGTTTTCATCCCCGTTTTCCATGGAGTTTTAAATTTATGATTATGAACAAATCTGTAGGCATACCATAGATGAACATGATAAGTATGTTTCATGGAGGCCCCTACTAGATGATCCATATCCACTATCCCTGTTTCTGCGCCTAGAGCTTCAGTAAGAATAGATTCCACCATATCACCCAATGCCTCCTCAACAATGTCAGGCGGAGTAGGAGGCTCTTTACCCCAAGGAGTAAAGAAGGCAAGATATCTTCTTTCTACACGGCATCTTGGCTGATCAGCAGCCAAGACATTTCCCTGAAAAAACAGTAATATAGAGATTATCAAAATAAACACACGCCTCATAACTTACTTCCTAATCTATTGAAAAAAAAGAAAACATCAATATCTATTTCAACATGAAATCAAATTAATATTTTTTGGCTCATTCAAATACATAAAAAACGGCGTCCTTCCGTGATAAGGAGGACGCCGGAATTTTCCGGAAATCGGACAGACTGCCAGTTTGAGCAGCGAAGCGCACAAACCTTAGGACTTGTAACGCAAACGCTTCTTGTGACGGTTCTGACGCATGCGCTTGCTGCGCTTATGCTTGTTGATTTTTGCTTTACGGCGTTTTTTGAGCGATCCCATGATTGTGGTTCGTTTGTTGTTTTACTGTGGTGAGAAAAAAATCTAGTAAACCAGCTTGTTAAGCGGGTATTCAATGATGCCTTCCGCTCCCAGGGCCTTGAGCTGGGGAATGATATCCCTCACAACGGATTCGTCAATGACCGTTTCCACGGCCAGCCAGCCTTCTTCCGCCAAATGGGAAATAGTGGGACGGCGCAGAGACGGAAGAGCCTCTACCAGGCCGTTCAGGGAAGCAGCAGGAAGGTTCATTTTCAGGCCCACTTTCCGGCGCGCTTCCAAAGCGCCCTTGAGCATCATGACCAGGCGTTCCAGCTTCTGTTTCTTCCACTCGTCCTGCATGGTTTCCCGGTTCGCGATAAACTGGGGATAGGAGGTCATCAGGGTGTCCACGATGCGGAGCTTGTTGGCCTTGATGGAGCTTCCCGTTTCCGTGATGTCCACGATGGCGTCCACCAGTTCCGGCACCTTCACTTCCGTAGCTCCCCAGGAGAATTCCACGTGGGCTTCAATACCCTTTTCCTGAAGCCAGCGTTCCGTGATGCCCACGCCTTCCGTGGCGATGCGCTTGCCCTGAAGGTCTTCCGCACAGGTAATGGGGGAATTTTCCGGGACTACCAGCACCCAGCGGGTAGGCTTGGAGGTAGCCTTGGAGTATTGAAGATCCGTCAGCACTTCCACGTCCGCCCTGTTTTCATAAATCCAGTCGCGCCCGGTAATGCCGCAGTCGATGAAACCGTCATTGACATAACGGCCTATTTCCTGGGCACGGATCAGGAAGAGCTCCAGATCGTCGTCGTCGCAGGCCGGGCGGTATCCGCGGCTGGACACATACACATTGTAGCCGGCCTTGCGGAACAATTCCACGGTGGAATCCTGCAAACTGCCTTTGGGAAGAGCTATTTTGAGTTTCTTCGACATGATGGGACGGGAATGAAAACCCACACGGGCCCCATTGTCAAGTTCAGAACCGTATCCGGCCCATTTTACCGGGCCATGAGCCGTTCAATGTCATCAGGCAGCAAAGGCACGTCTCCCAGCAGGTCGATGTTTTCTGTTTCCCCGATCAGGACATCGTTTTCCAAACGGATGCCTATGCCTTCTTCCGCAATATAGATGCCCGGTTCCACGGTGAAAACCATACCCGGCAACACAACGGGGTTGGCTTCGCCTACATCGTGCACATCCAGCCCCAGGAAGTGGGAACACCCGTGCATGTAATATTTCCGGACAATGGGAGGATCGGACGGTTTTTCCGCCACCTGCGCGGGTGTGATGAGCCCCAGCTTGACGAGTTCCCCGGCGGCAAAAACGCGCACCAGGCGTTCGTACTCCGATTTCAGGATTCCGGGTTTCAGAATCTTTTTGGCGTAGGTCATCATATTCAGCACGCTTTCATACACAGCGCGCTGGCGGGGGGTGAATTTTCCGTTCACGGGAACGGTGCGGGTCATGTCGGAGTTGTAATTCCCGTATTCCGTGCCTATATCCATAAGCACCAGATCGCCGTCTTCGCACCGTTTGTCGTTTTGGATATAATGCAGCACGCAGGTATCCTTTCCGGAAGCGATGATGGGCAGGAAGGAGAATTTGCGCGGACCGCGGCTGATGAATTCGTTGGCCAGGAATCCCTCAATCTGCCATTCGCCCACCCCCGGCCTGATGAATCGGAGCAATTCCCGGAAGCCTTCATTGGTGATGTCGCAGGCTTTTTTGAGAGCCTTGATTTCTTCCGGCTTTTTGATTTGCCGCATATCCGCCATGATTTCATAGACATTCTTCAAAACAGCGTCCGGGAATTTTTCCTTCAGCTCCTTGGTCATGCGGGCATTGCGCGTTTCCACCGGGCATGTGCATCGCGGATGCTGGTTGGCTTCCACAAAGACCATGGATGCGGACGGCACCAGGGCCTCCAGCAACGCATCATATTCATCGGTCCAGCGCACGTCCTGGATGCCGCTCAGCTCTCTCGCCTGTTCCTGCGAGAGCCGGGCACCTTCCCAGATGGCAATCTGTTCATTTGTCTCACGCAACAGCAGAATCTCATCCCAGCCGTCCTCCCGGATGGTCATGACCAGGACGGTTTCTTCCTGGTCAACTCCCGTAAGATAAAAGAGGTTGGCATTCTGATGCAGGGCAAAAGTGCCGTCCGCATTCGTAGGAAATACGTCGTTGGCGTGCAGAATCAGCATACTGCCGGCAGGCAGGCGGGAAGCAAGTTCTTCACGGTTGCCGGCAAAAAAGGAAGAAGGAAGCGGCTCGTATCTCATATCAACAGCATGCCCCGCTTTTCCGGCTTGTCAATCATGCATCCGGACACGGGGCAACCTTGCGCGTCTCCTTGTCGTCCGGAGTTCTTCTGACCGTGCCGTTTCCCCGCTCCGGCCTATTCTTATGCGATTGTCCATTTCCTGCCGTCCCGCTACCCGTCCGTTCATCATGCATACCGTTGAAGGAAGCACGGAACCGCCCCGGAATTTCCGGAGACACCCCCTCCGGAAAAAACTCCCGGAGCCAATCGGGTCATGACTCGAACACCACCCGGGCGGATGCCGTCTTATCCTGCATGCACGGCGCTATTCCACGGCTATTCCTGGCGCTGGGAACAGGTTTGGTTTTTTCCTGTTCCAGTTCCCGGACAATGCCCGTTTCCTCTTTGATTACCCATCCCCTTCACACGGACTCCAGGCAGAGTTGTTTTGGAGGCGTCTGGTATAATCCCTCGGAACAGGCCGTCTGGAATTCCCCAAGGCTAAAAGTATATGTAGCCCCCGTCAATATTGACTACATCAAAGCCAGATTCCCCAAGGAATCCCCGGCGCTGGCGGCACAATTCAGGGCCGGGCTGCAAAAAGACATCCGCAACGTGCTGGAAAACAAATCCAAACAGACAGGCGGGAGGATGAAATGGCAGTTGGTTGACCGCCCCGTTCCGGGATCCGTAACTCTCCGCCTCGCCATAGTCAAGCTGAAGCCTACGGACGTGGGCGGCAACATCATGTCCGATCTTGTTTCCCTGGTCTCCCCCCTTCCGGGAACCTCCCTGATCCTGGGGCGCTTCATGAGCGGGGACGTAGGCATTGAGGGACGCCTGTCAAATACGAATACGGACGCCGGCATCATGGAATTCAAAGCTTACAACACGGACCCCATCACCCTGTTTTCCGTCAAGGAATTTGAACGTTTTGCCTTCGACCAACGGAATTTGCGGCTTTTTTCCAGCTGCATTGCAGATATTTTCAAAGCTGGTCCCGCCAGCAGTATTCCCAAAACAGGGGAATTTGACCTGGACCCGTTTTAAACGGCCTTTCCGGACGATTCTTTCCCGTCTTTCTTTTCAGGTTCATAGAAAGCGCATTCCTGAACCGTCTGCCTGGTCTTGAAGGCATATACAAAAAAAGCGGCGCCCACCAGCACGAGGAAAACGGAGAGGAACTGCCCGCGGGTCAATCCCATGGAGAAGGGGGAATCCGGCTCCCGGTACTCTTCGCAAATAATTCTGCCCGCAGCATAAAGAACGGCAAAAATACCGCAGAACAAACCGTTCCACGCACGAGGAAACCTTACCCGTACAAACCACAGCACGGCAAAGAGAAGCACACCTTCCGCAAACGCTTCATACAGCTGGGAGGGGTAGCGTGCATGATCCTGCATCATCTGCCCCACGATTTCCCTGATGGCGGGTGTATCCCTCACCCGGTCGGTCACCCAGGCGGCAGTCATTCGTTCCGGCACAGCTATGCCGGAAAGGGACAGTTTGTCCAGCAATCCGGGCGTTTCATAAATACGGGAGGCCACCCGCACGAACAAGTCCGGATCCTGGGAAAGCTCCGCCGGAAAAATCATTCCCTGGGAAGAGCCGGGCGGGACAATGCGCCCATACAGTTCCCCGTTGATAAAATTGGCCATGCGCCCGAAAAACAGCCCAACGGGAGCTACAATGGCCAGGCCGTCCAGAAGCGCCACCCACTTGACGCGGTGCTTCCACGCATAATAAAATGTGTACAGCCCCACTCCAATCATTCCCCCGTGGCTGGCCATGCCCCCTTCCCACACCCTCAGTACCATGAGCGGATCCGCCAGAAACTGGGACCAGCCGTGATTGGGAATCTGGTAAAAGAGCACATATCCCAGCCTTCCACCGATCAGAACACCAAAAATAGCCACATAAGTAACAAAATCCGCCATTCTGTCCTGAGGGACAGGATACAGCTTCCGGCGGGAAAGCCAGGAAAGCAGATAATACCCGCCGATGAAGCCCATTAAATAGGCCAGGCCATACCAGCGCAGGGCAATTGAGTCCGTTATCTGCCAGATGACAGGGTCCAGATCATGTACGTAAACGGTCGGATTCATGAGCGTTTCTTTCAGGGCAGGTAATGGGTAAGGGCTTCCACGGCCTCCTGGTCCAGGGAACGGGCCAGAGCCACCGTCAATTCCACCGCGGCGCGGTAGTCCCGCAGATCCAGCACGCCGTTATGGGCATGAATGTACCGGGTGGGAATTCCCAGCACAATAGTGGGAACTCCCTTTCCGGAGAGATGCAGGGCTGCCGCGTCCGTTCCGCCGGAACGGCGCACCGTCAACTGGAATGGGATGCCCGCATCCAAAGCCGTTTTTTCGGCCAGGGCGGCCAGCCGGGGATTGGTGATGGCCGTGGGGTCAAACAGCCTGATTTGCACGCCTCCACCCAAGGCCCCTTGGGAATCCGTCACGGCAAACCCGGGGGTGTCGTCTGCCGGCGGCCCTTCCAGAACAATCACGCAATCCGGTTGCATGGCGACGCCGGCCGTCCTGGCGCCCCGCGTGCCTACCTCCTCCTGAACCGTCGCGGCGGCAATCAGGGTGTTGGGATGCCCTTCCCGGCATAATTTCTTGAATGCCTCTATCATCACAGAAAGACCGGCGCGGTTGTCAAAGGCTTTCCCCATGACCCGGAACGGATTTTCCAACGGGGAGAATTTCACGTCCGGCACCACGGGATCCCCCAGGTGAATACCGAATTCATTCTTCACCTGTTCCGCGCTTTCAGCGCCCACGTCCACAAACAGGGCTTCCATGCTCATGACGCTGTTGCGCTGGCCTTCCGGCAGAAAATGGGGAGGCTTGGAACCAATCACACCCCGGATGCCGCGGCCCGAGCGGGTTTTTACCAGGACACGCTGGCTTAACAGGGTATGTGGCCACCAGCCGCCTATCCCCACCAACTGAAGGAAACCGTTCGACGCTATATTCTGCACCAGGAAACCTATTTCATCCATGTGGGCGGCCAGCATCACGCGGGGGCCGGCCCCGCCGCCGGTGCAAAACAGGCTGCCGGAACCATCGGAAGAAAATTCTCCATATCCTTCAAGTTCCTGAGCCACCAGGCTTCGCACTTCATCCTCATGCCCCGAAATACCGTGGGCCTCTGAAAACTTTTTCAGCAGATCAGTATCAATCGCCATGGGCCGAGCATGTGGAAACACCTCTGCCAGGTCAAGCCCGCAGCCATGCCGCATGTTTTTTTCTTGACCGCCCGGGTAGAACCGCCGGACGGAGCCGTGTCATGCCCACACTCGCTACATGGAAAGAAACAAGAGATTTTTGCTAGCCACAGTTCGGTTTTTGGTGTAACTAATCAGGGAATCGAATTGTGCTATGAAATCCATCCTTAACACTATCACGGCCATGCTGGCTGCGGTGCTTTTCGTCCCTGCGGCATCGGCGCAGACCACCAGCAATCCCAGAATGCAGGTGCGGGTCTCCCTGGAAAAGCTGTCCCTGTATATGCGCCAGTCCCCCAACGTCCTGACGCAGGACGATCCCCGGCCGCTGCCGAAACCGAAGAAATGGGCGGATTTTGAAATTCCCTTCAAGGTGGAAGCCGCTCCCACCCCCAAATCCGGCTATATTGATGCCCTGACGTTCAAATTTTACATCGCGGTAGTCAATCCGGACCGCGCCCGCCAGTACCTGAAACTGTATAAGGAGGTCAAATACGTCAATGTTCCGGTGGGAGAAAACACGTACGCTTCCGTGTATCTCTCCCCGTCCTCCGTCAAGCGCATTACCGGTGTGGAAGGAGGAAGAGGAAAATGGGTGAAGTACCAGGGCGTAGTGGTGGAATACAACGGCAAGATTGTCGCCACTTATTCCTCCGAACGCGGCAAGATGGAAAAATGGTGGACCATCCAGTCCCCCAGTATCGTGGAGACCTCTTATTACCCCCTGCTGAACAAGGATGAAACGCCTTTCTCCGTGTTCTGGTACGACCGTTATCCGGAAATTATGAGGCCCAACAGCCAGCAGGCGGCTTCCGGTTCCGTCCCCGCCCCGTTCGGTACTCCTGTGATCCCCCCGGCGGACGGCGAATAACGTTCCATTAATGCTATCATTTCATCTTATTTAACAGAAATCACCCATGGCTAATTCACGACCAATCGTCGCATTAAACGTAGGTTCCCAGAGAGTTTCAATGGGCGTCTTTTCCAAGACTTCCAAAGACGCCCTTATCCTGGACCGCTATGCTACGCGCCTCGTAGTGCTGGACCCGTCAGCAGAAGGCTTGCGCCTGACGAAAATAGGGGAAGCCATCGCCGACCTCGTCCAGGAACTCAACGTCAAAGGAAGCGTCGTCAACTATTCCGTTTCCGGACAATCCGTTTTCATCCGCTTCGTCAAGCTTCCGGCTCTGGACGATACCGATGTGGAACAGCTCATCCGCTTTGAAGCCCAGCAGCACGTCCCCTTCCCGCTGGACGAAGTCGTGTGGGACTACCATCTGCTTCCCGCCAAAGGTCTGGAACGGGAAGCCATCCTGGTTGCCATCAAGGCGGAAGACCTGGACTCCCTGAATGATGAAATCGTCTCCCACGGCCTTTCCACCGGCAAAGTGGACTGCGCGCTTACCTCTCTGTACAATGCGTATGTGGACAGTTATCCGGATGAGAAAGAACCGGTCATGCTCATCGACATCGGTGCCAAATCCACGGATTTGATTTACAGCGAACAGGGACGTTTCTTCACCCGCAGCATTTCCGCGGGGGGAATCTTCGTAACCTCCGCTATCGCCCGTGAATTCAATATTTCCTTCATGGAAGCGGAACGCTTGAAAACCACCAGCGGGCTCGTTTCCATGAGCAACGGGCAAACGGAAGGACTGGATCCCGCCACGGCCAATCTGGCTACCGTCATCCGTACGGCCATGACCAGGCTCGCCTCAGAAATCCAGCGGACCACCAACCATTACCGCGCCCAGATGAGCGGAAGCGCTCCCGTCAAGGCATACCTGTGCGGCGGCGGAGCTTCCCTGCCCTATACCAAGGAATTCCTGGAAGATAAACTGGGCATTCCGATCTCCTTCTTCAACCCCATGCACAACGTAGGCGTGGGTTCCGGCGTGGACGTGAACACCATCTCCCGCGAAGCCTTCATCCTGGGCGGATTGATCGGCACCGCCATTCACTCCATCGGCAGGGCCTCTCTCAATATTGACCTGGAACCCACCGCAGTTGCCAAAAAGCGGGCCAACCAGAAAAAAATGCCCGCCATCATCGTCGGGGCAGCCATTGCCGTTCTTGGTGCCGCAGCTTATGCCGTCACAGGATATATGGGAGAGAAAAAGGCGGAGGAAATCCTCGCCGGCGTCCAGCCCACCGTTACTTCCATCAAATCGGCACAATCCGCCCTGCGCCAGAAAGAACAGGAGCTGAAAAAACTGGACTCCACCCTGGCTTCCTACCAGCAGCTCACGCTTCAGCGCTACGGCTACGCGGACATCATCAGGCACCTGCTGGAACAGTCGGAACACAAGGATTATCCCTACTGGTTTACGGATTTTGAACCGCTGGCCCACTTCAATCCGGAGGATACCACCCAAATCACGGGATACTCCGTCATCAAGGATTCCTTCACATCGGACAAAAATACATCCCTGGTGGATGACATCAGGACGGAGGCCTCCGCCAACGCATCCAGCGAGGATGAAGCGGGCGTTTACAGCGTCAACGCCATCCGCCTGACCGGATTCGTCCGGCGCAGCCTGGGCGGCCAGAGAATCATCCAGGACCTCCAAGCAAAAATAGACGGGAACAAGGAATCCCTGTTCACTTTCAAGCCCGGAGACGTCAAACTGGAAGCCCGCCAGATCATGGAACTGGGAGCCAAGGACGCCAAGGTGGACGCGGCGGCAGGGGCCTTTGTACCCTTCAAGCTGGTGCTTCCGTTAAAAACGCCCATTCCCGTGAACTTTAACAAATAAGATTACCCAACCCGAACAAGACATATTTTATGAGCAATTGGATTACAGACAACAAGCCCGCCGCCATGGTCGCGGGCGTGGGGCTTCTCTTATTCCTGGGGTTATCCGCGACAGGGTACATCGTCAATTCCAAACGCAGTGAACTGGACAAAAAAATCAGCATCGCCGCCAAGGAAATCAAGTCCGCCAATGCTGCGGAAATCACTCCGAGCCGCTCATCCAACGAAGAGCTGGAAAAAGAACTGAACCGCTATGCCAAGGCCGTGGGCAGCCTGGAAACGGCCTACAAGCCCTTCCTTGCCTCCTCCGCGCTGGTCCCCACCACGCCCACGGCATTCCAGAATGAACTGAAAACATTCAGGGATTCCCTGATCTCCTCCTGCAAGAAAAAGAACATTCTCATAACGGACACATCCTCCTGGCTCGGCTTCCAGGTTTACAGCACCCAGGCTCCCTCTGTTCAGGCGGCCTCCACGCTGGGTTTTGAATTGAAAGCCATCAACAGCCTGGTCAACAAACTGGCGGAATGCGGCCTGTCCAAATTCATCAAGGTGTACCGCCCCCAGCTCCCCATTGAAACCCCGGCGAACAATCCGGAAGAATCGGACGAAGCCGACCAGGCTCCATGGACTCCCATGCCTCTGGAAATAGCCTTCCAGGGCGACCGGGAAAGTGTATTGAAAGCCATGAACGCCATAACCGGCATGCAGGATTATCTGTTCACGGTCAACTCCATCCGTATCCGCAACGAACGGATGATGCCCCCTCCCATCGCCAATCCGGCAGCCGCCAAGCCTGCCGCTGCCCAACCCGCCACGGGTGCGGCTTCCCTGACTCCGGCGGATGAGGCGACCGCACCTGCAGCCCCGGCCATCCAGCAAGTCATCAAGCCTTACATGGGCAAGGAGCAGGTCTTTGTCCAGGTCTCCCTGAATCTGGTCCACTTCAACCAGCCCAAAGCTCAGGAACCGTCTGAAGATTAACCAAGGCAACACCAACCGCAGCAAATACTTTCAACATGTCTGAAAAACAAAATTACGACAAAATCCTGTTGGCATCCGGAATCGTCCTGGGCCTGGGAGTGGCCGCCTATGGTACGCTGACCTTTCTGGGACTGAATGACAAATACAAATTCACCACGCAGGTTTCTGAAAAAGCCATCGAACCGCCTCCCGGCATCAAGAAAGCCGCAGAAGTAGGCCAGGAACTTTCCGCCTCCCACGAACTCAAGCCGATTGCCCAGGAAACACAGAAGTATGTGGGCTTCGTCGCCCCCAATCTCTGGATTAAGGAGGGGGGAATGGAACCCTTTGACATCATCTCCGGTCCGCCTATCCACGGCAACATTCCGAACAAATGGTTCCTGGACAACGGACTGGAAAATGAATTCGTTTACTCGGACGTCCTGACCCGGGACCCGGACAACGATGGATTTACGGTGCAGGAAGAATATGCGGCCAAAACACATCCCAACGACCCCAACAGCCATCCTCCCCTCGTCAGCAAGCTTTTTGTCGACGAAATCAAGCAGTTCGGCTTCTATCTGGCTTTCACCCAGGCGGATGGCAATGACTTTACCTTTAAGGGTATGAACCGCGCCAAACAGGAAATTTGGAAAAACATCGTCCAGACCAACGGCAAGTTCGGCGCCCGTAAGAATACAAAAGACGAGCCCAGATTCGAACTTGTCAGCGTTGTCAAAAAGGAATTCAAGAATCCCAGCCTGGACATGGTGGAAACGGACGAGGAAGCCGTCGTCAAGGACTTGAAGCCGACCAAGAACGGACAAACCTACACCATCAGGCGCGGAACAAAATACGTCATTCCAATCATTGATAAGAAAGTAAACCTTACTATCACGGCCGGCCCCGAACGGGATACCAGCTTTGAAGTAGAGGAAGGTTCCGACTTCCGGATTCCGGGAGACGCCAAACAGATCTACACGCTGAAAACCGTTGATAATGCTACACAGACCGTAACCATTGCCAACAAAACCACTGGAGAACAAACAACACTGAGCAAGAAAAAATAGAGCCGGATTTAAACTTTTCTGAAAAAAAAGCTTCACAAATCCGAAAAACATGTAAAAAGAAGAACCTAACTATGGACCACGCACCACTTTATCAACCGAAGCGTTCCCTGATCGCGCTGATGGCCATTGCTGCCTCCTGCCCGTTTGCGCAGGCTGGTGATGGCGGCGCCGTCGGAACCTCCAGTGCCTTGGGATCGTCCTACGCCGGACCGGGCAGTTACCAATACCAGTCCAGTGCAGCGCGCACAGCCATGGCCCGCCGCGAAGCGCAAACCCAGGAAGCCATGCAGCTCCTTGCGGAAGGCCGCAACCTGTACCGCGAAGGCAAGTACAAGGAAGCCCTGGACAAATACAACGCCGCTTACAACATGCTGCCTTCCGCGCCGATCAACGACCAGCGCAAGGAAGCTATCGCCAACCATATTGGCGACGCCAGCATCGCCGTTGCTCAGGAATACATCAAAGTGGGGCGCTATGACGAAGCCGACAAGCTTCTGCAGGATGCCATCAAGCTCAATCCCCGGAGCGCCAAGCTTGCCAAGCAGACGCTCGAATACATGAAGGACCCGATTCGCACGAATCCGGCGCTCACCCCCGAACACGTGAAAAACGTGGAAAAGGTGAACACCCTCCTTCACATGGCCTATGGTTACTATGACCTCGGCGACTACGACAAAGCCATCGCCGAATTCAACAAGGTTCTCTCCATCGACCCGTACAACGTGGCGGCCCGCCGCGGACAGGAAACGGTCAACCGCCGCAGAATGGCTTACTATGCAGCCGCTTACGACGAAACCCGCAGCACCATGCTGGCGGAAGTGGACAAGATGTGGGAACGCCCCATCCCGATGGAAGTCCCGACCGGAGCCGACGGCACTGACAACGCACCGATCACGGACATCAACGGCGCCACGGCCAATCTGATGAAGCTCAAGAGCATCATCATCCCCTCCGTCTCTTTTGAAGACACCACCGTGGAAGACGCCATTGACTATCTGCGCAAAAAGTCCATTGAACTGGACCGCACGGTAGGCCCGAACGGTGAACGCGGCATCAACTTTGTCATCAATGATTCCCAGCCCGCTGCCGTCGCCCCCGCCGTTCCCGCAACTGATGAAGACGGCTTTGGCGAAGAAACTGCGGAAGTCACGGAAGCTGCTCCGGCAGCAGCCCCGCAGGAAAGCATCCGCACCCGCAAAATCGGCCAGTTGAAGCTGACTAATGTTCCCATGCTGGAAGTGCTCCGTTTCATCTGCAGCAATGCCGGCCTGCGCCAGAAGGTGGAAGACTATGCAGTGACCATCCTTCCTGCCGGCGGTAATGACGTGGATCTGTACCAGCGCACCTTCTCCGTGCCCCCGGGCTTCCAGTCCGCTCTCCGCACCACCGTCGGCGACGGCGGCGGCGAAGTCAGTGACGACCCCTTTGGCGGCGGTGGCGAAAGCTCCTCCGGCCTTAAACCCATGCCCTCCATCCGCAGCCTGCTGCAAAAGAGCGGCATCAGCTTCCCGGAAGGCGCCACGGCATTCCTTGTCAACGGCAATTCCTCCTTGGTCGTCCGCAACACTTCCGGCAACCTGGACCTGATCGAACAGCTCATTGAAAACACCCGCGGCGAATCCCAGCAGGTGCGCATCATGACCAAGTTCGTGGAAGTAACCCAGGAAAACACGGAAGAACTCGGCTTTGACTGGATTGTCACCCCGTTCTCCGTAAGCAATGACCGCAGCACCTTCCTGGGCGGCGGCACGAACTACGGCACCGGTTCCACTTCCGACAGCTTTACCCAGTCTCCCGGCGGCGTGACCGGCTGGCCTGTAAACAGCGGCAGCGACACCATCAACGGCCTCGTTACCGGCGGCAACCGCACGGGTGACTACGCCATCACCAAGAACTCCGTGGACAATCTGCTGAACAGCACCAACCGCCCTGAAGCCTCCCAGAAAAACGCCGCTCCCGGCATCATGTCCCTGACGGGCATTTATGACGAAGGCTCCTTCCAGATGCTGATGCGCGGCCTGTCCCAGAAAAAAGGGTCTGACGTTCTCACTGCCCCCAGCGTGACCGCCAAGTCCGGTGAAACCGCCAAGATTGAAATCATCCGCGAATTCTGGTATCCCACCGAATACGAACCGCCGGAACTCCCCAACTCCGTAGGCAGCGGCTATAGCAATGGTTACGGTTATGGGAACAACGGTAACACTCTGAACGGTCTGTTGGGCAATCAGATCCAACCCCAGATATCCAGCTTCCCTGTCACTCCCGCCACTCCCGGCGTGTTTGAAATGAAGCCCGTCGGCGTAACTCTGGAAGTGGTGCCTACCATTGGAGACAACAAGTACATCATCGACCTGAACTTCAAGCCCAGCATCGTGGAATTTGAAGGCTTCGTGAACTACGGCAGCCCGATCCAGTCCACCGGCGTTGGTTCCGACGGCAAGCCGATGTCCCTGACGCTGACGGAAAACCGCATCGATCAGCCGATCTTCTCCAAGAGGTCCGTTGAAACGTCCCTGTTCATCTACGACGGCCATACCGTGGCAATCGGTGGTTTGATCACGGAAAACGTGCAGACGGTGGAAGACAAAGTGCCGATCTTCGGTGACCTGCCTCTCATCGGCCGCTTCTTCCGCAGCAACTCCGACAACCACATCAAGAAGAATCTGATGATCTTCGTAACGGGACAGATCATTGACGCCACGGGCCAGCCCGTACGCGGCAATGCCCTTCCCACTGCGACCGCTCCGGAAAGCGCCCTTCCCGCCTCCGAAGGCCTGCTGCCTCCCATGTAGGCTGCGTGCATAACGTCCATATTGGAGCGGGTGAAAGGGTAACCCTTTCACCCGCTCTTTATATCCCAGAAGCGCCTTACTTTCCCTTCCCCCCATGAAAACCCTGATTGTTACCGGAGGAATAGCCACCGGGAAATCTACATTCATCCGTCTGCTGATGGAGGCGGGAGGCGCGCGCCTGCGCCTGTTTGACTGTGATGCGGAGGCGGGCAGATTGCTGGATGGCGGTACGCTGAAAGCCCCCCTCTCCAGCGTCTTCGGCCCAGCCAGCGTAGACTCCTCCGGAAAGGCTGACAGGCATTTTCTGCGGGAGCTTGTTTTCCGGAATCCGGAAAGCCGCAGAACGCTGGAAGGGATCATTCACCCCCTGCTGCATCAAGAATGTCTTGCGCAAATGCTGGCGGCGCGTCAGAATACGGAGGTGGACGGGTTTGTCATTGACGTGCCCCTGTTTTTTGAAACTTCGGCGCGCTATTGCCAAGATGCCGTGTGCGTGGTGGCTGTTTCCAGGGGAACGCAGAAAACCCGCCTGGCTATCAGGAATGGATTCCGGGAGGATATGATTGAAGCCATTCTGGCGGCCCAGCGGCCTATCATGGAAAAAGTGGCTGCGGCCGACTTCGTCATCTGGAATGAAGGCCCCCCGGACCTGCTCCGCCAGCAAACCCAAAGACTTTACCAACATTTTTTCATGACTGAAGAACTCGACAACACCCCTTCCCCCGCCGGAGATATTCCGCAGGAAACCCTCCCCAAGCCCCTGCCCGCGCCGGAAGAAACCGCCGGGGAACAGCCGGCTGCCGCTCCGGAGGAAAATAGTGGAAACGCAGTCCGGGAGGAGGAGGAAGCAGCCCCTGTTCTGGAGCAGATTGACATCAATGAACTGCGGAAACGCCCCCTGAACGATCTTCAGGAAATGGCGGAAGGGCTGCCCATCCGGAACGCGGCCTCCCTCACCAAGTCCCAGCTGGTTTTTGAATTGGGGAAACAGCTTCTGGCAAAGGGCCATGAAGTCGTAGTTTCCGGGGTCATGGAACAAGCCAAGGATAATTACGCCATGCTGAGGGATCCGGTGAAAAGTTTCCGCACCTCTCCGGATGATATTTATCTGGGCGGCAATCTCATCAAACCCCTGCATCTCCGCGTAGGCCAGCAGATCAAGGTCAGGCTGCGCAAATTGCGGCCTCATGACAAGTACCTTTCTGCAGCCTCCGTCATCAGCGTGGAGGACATCCCTGCGGAAGACTACCGGGCGCGCAGCGATTTTGAACGCCTCACCCCCCTCTTCCCCAAGGAACGCCTCCTTCTGGAAAACAAGGGGGTCAATTCCGCCGCCATGCGCGTACTGGACCTCATGACGCCCTTCGGCAAAGGGCAGCGCGGCCTGATTGTGGCCCCCCCGCGCGGAGGAAAAACCGTTCTTCTGAAAACAATCGCCCGTTCCATCAGGGCCAATTATCCGGAAGTGGAACTGATTGTGCTGTTGCTGGACGAACGTCCGGAGGAAGTAACGGATTTTGAAGAAACCGTGGATGCTCCGGTATTCGCCTCCACTTTTGACGAACCTTCCCGGCGCCATGCCCAGGTTTCCGATCTGGTTATCGAACGGGCCAAACGCCTGGTGGAAATGGGCAGAGACGTCGTCATCCTGCTGGATTCCCTCACCAGGCTGGCCCGCGGCTACAATGCCAACCAGACGGGAGGACGCATCATGTCCGGCGGCCTGGGGTCCAATGCATTGGAAAAACCGCGCAAATTCTTTTCCGCGGCGCGCAATGTGGAAGAAGGAGGCAGCCTGACCATCATCGCCACATGCCTGGTAGACACGGAATCAAGAATGGACGAAGTGATTTTTGAAGAATTCAAGGGAACGGGCAATCTGGAAATCCGCCTGGACCGGGAACTTTCCGAACGGCGCATTTATCCGGCCATTTCCCTTTCCCAGAGCGGCACCCGCAATGACGACAGGCTGTATAACGAACAGGAATTCGTCAAAATCATGCAATTGCGCCGCCAGCTCGCCATGAAACCGGGATGGGAAGGCCTTCAGGCTCTCCTGCAAAATATCTCCAAGACACAGAATAACGCGGAACTTCTGCTGACGGGGCTGCGGTAAGATTTTCTGCCCGGCCTGTTTTTCCCCCGTCCTCCGTTCCGCCCGCCGGCACGGAGGTTTTTTTATCAGGATATCTTCCGCTGTTCCAAGATTCCGCGGCAGCATCCGGATATCGGGATGGGGGCATCCTCCCATAAACAGGGGGAGGAAGAGAGTTCCCTTTCGTCACATGTCCAGCTTCACCCGGAAAATACGCATGGAGTTGCCCACCGCAAGCAGGCAGACGCCCACATCCGCCATCACGGCGGCCCACATCCCCGCCAGCCCCAGAATACCCAGCACCATGACCAGAATTTTGACGCCCAAAATAAGAACGATGTTCTGCACAATGATGCGCTCTGTGGCTTGGGAAAGCATCATCCCCAGCGGAACGGCCAAAGGATCTCCCTTCATCACCACTACATCAGCCGCCTGAAGAGCCGTATCGGACCCTACACCGCCCATGGCAATGCCGATGTCGGCAGCAGCGAGGGAAGGGGCGTCATTCATACCGTCCCCCACAAAGGCAAGCAGCCCCGTTTCAGGTTTCAGCCGGCGCACATGCTCCAGCTTGCCGGCAGGCATCAGCCCGCAGAATACCCCGTCCATCCCCAGCTTAAGCCCCACTTCCGTTCCGGCGGAAGAAGAATCCCCCGTCAGCATGACCAGGTTGGAAACGCCCAGTTCCCTCAATTTCCGCACCGCACGCTCCGCTCCCGGCTTGACGCGGTCAGACAGGCGGAGGCATCCCAGAAGTATGCCGTCCAACGCCGCATAAACGGTCACGCCATGGTCTTCTCCCTCCTCCGTCCTTACGCCGGCCTCTTGAAGAAAAGACTTTTTCCCCACCAGAACCGGTCTCCCTTCCACGCGGGCTGAAACGCCGCCGCCCGTCACCTCTACCAGTTCCGCCACGCGGTCCGGAAACAGAGTCCCTTCATATGCCTTCACAATGGAACGCCCCAGCGGATGGGAGGCAGAGAGTTCCGCATGGGCCGCCCAGTACAGCAGTTCCTCCGGGGAAACGCCGTCACGGGGAAGCACTTCATCCACGGAAAAAACGCCTTCCGTCAAGGTTCCGGTTTTGTCAAACACCACCGTCTTCACCTTCCGCAGGGCATCCAGATAGTTGCTCCCTTTCAGCAAAATCCCCTGCCGCGCCGCTCTCCCTATTCCGGCAAAAAAGCCCAGCGGGATGGACAGTACCAGCGCGCAGGGGCAGGAAATCACCAGCAGGACCAGGGCGCGGAACAGACCGTCCGCCCAGCTTCCGCCCGTCACAAGGGGATAAAGCAAAAATACCAGAGCGGCTATGGAAATCACCAGCGGCGTATAAATGCGGGAAAATGAGGACAGCCTCCCCTCCAGAGGGGATTTGCGGCCTGATGCGGCTTCCACCAGTTCCTGGACCCGCGCCAGGGCGGAATGCCGCCAGTCCCGCTCCGTACGCACTTCCAGCACACCCTGCCCGTTGATGTACCCCGCCAGCACGGGGCTTCCGGATCCGGCTTCCACCGGCAGGGATTCCCCGGTCATGGCGGAGGTATCCAGCACGGAGAAACCTCCCGTTACCACACCGTCCAACGGAACGCGTTCGCCGGGGCGCACTTCAATCAGGGAGCCGGGCAGAACCTCGGAAGGAGGAACGTCATCTACGGCTCCGGCTTTTTTCACATGGACGGCCTCAGGCCTCAGACTCATCAGTTCGCTTACGGACCGACGGGAGCTGCCCACCGCACGTTCCTGAAGGTACTCTCCCACGCGGTAGAACAGCATCACCCCCACCGCCTCGGAATAATCCCCCAGGAACATCGCCCCCAGGGAAGCAATACTCATCAGAAAATTTTCATTGATGGCGCGGCCGCGCATCATCCCCAGAAAGGCGGCCTTCAGTACATCCCAGCCTATCAGCAGGTAGGAGCCCACGTAGGCGGCCATACCGGCCAGGGAATCGCCGCCCGCCGCCAGCGCACTGATGAACAGGGCAATGCCCAGCACGGCGGGAACAGGCCCGATGGCGTCTCCGGAGCAGCAACAGCTTCCAGAACCGCAGCTTCCGGAACAACAGGAAGCACCTTCCGGAAAATGTTCGTGGGAATGTTCCGTGCTCATGACCTGTTCCGCTTATACGCCTGCCTCTCCGGCATGGCAAGCCCTATATTAGCCCAAACTAACAAAAAGTCTGCGTTGATTTCTGATTCTTAAACCGTTCCAAAATCCCCATCCCCATGAATTCATCCATCGCCATGGCTCCCGCTCCCAGCAACCCCGCCTCCGCTCCAAATCTGGCAGGCAGAATTTTCAAATCCTCCATCAGGAGAGGAAACAACTGTTTCCTGAGGTTCTCCAGCAGTGGCTTCATCAACAAATCCCCTGCCTTGGCCACACCGCCCCCGATGATGAAGGCGTCCGGCACCAGCGTATACATCAGGTTCATGATCAGGCAGCCCAGCATTTCCGCCGTATCTTCCCATAATTGAAGGGCTATAGGACATCCGGACCGGGCAGCCTCGTCCAGATGCCTGGGCGTGCATTCATCCACCGTCTTGATGATTCCCGCCCCGGCATACCGTTTAACCGCCTCCGCCGCCAGTTCGTTGTTGCCGATGTATTCCTCAATGGCTCCCCGGCTGCCGAACGGTCCCGTTTTCCCCTGGTAATGAATGCTGGTCTGGCCCAGTTCCGCAGCGGAAAGCCGCCTTCCCCGCAGCATGCGGTCATGCACCACGATTCCCCCGCCTATCCCCGTTCCCATCGTCAGGCACACCAGGCTGGACATGCCGCGCCCGGCGCCCATCTTCCATTCCGCATAAGCCATGCAGTTGGCGTCATTATCCAGCACGACGGGGAGGCCCAGGGCCTGCTCCATCATCTCTTTCACCGGAATTTCCCTATCCCAGACCCTCACATTGGTAAGCTGGTAAAGCACTCCCCGCTGGTAATCACACCATCCCGGCATTCCCATGCCCATCACACAGGCGGAGGGGAATTGTCCGCGCAGGGTGCGGGCGGACGCAATCATGGCATCAATGATTGCCTGCGGGCTTTCGAACATGGCAGTAGGGATGCGGTCGGCCGTCGCCAGAATACGCTCCCCCGCCGTTACGCCCATTTTGATGCTCGTGCCGCCGAAATCAACGGCCAAGGCACAGGGTTCTGAAAAGCTCATAGTCCATACTTATGCCACCCATTCTCCGGAATCAACGTAAAAACGCATTCATCCCCACCCCTTTCCGCGGCATGGCGCACTTACCGTATAAAACACAATAAGAATCTTCCAGAAAGAGCTTGCCAGAACCGCGCCGCCCGGTCCATGATAACCTCCGTAATGATGGAAATGCCCGGTTCGGACGAATGGTTCATGCGCCAAGCCATGAAAGAATCCAGAAAGGCCCTCGTGAAAGGGGAAGTGCCTGTTGGAGCCATTGTGGTGAAGGATGGCCGCGTGATCGGCCGGGGCTGGAACCAGGTGGAGACGCTCAAGGATGCTACGGCCCATGCGGAGATGATTGCCCTGACGGCGGCCCAGGAGGCTTTGGGCGACTGGCGGCTGGAAGGCTGCACCCTGTATGTCACCAAGGAGCCGTGCCCCATGTGCGCAGGAGCTATCGTCCACTGCCGTCCGGACCGCGTCGTTTTCGGCTGCCCGGATGCAAAAACCGGGGCTGCGGGGGGCTGGATCAATCTGCTGGATTCCAATCCGCCCCTGAACCATAAGTGCGAGGTGCGTCCCGGCGTACTGGGAGACGAGTGCCTGCTTCATCTCCAGGAGTTTTTCCGTGCGGCGCGTCTGGCGGCAAAAGAACGGAAAAAATTGTCTGCGCGTCTTTCTTCCCCTCCGGATGAAAACGGGGAATGAAGTCCGGAATAAAACACTTTGCATTTGCCAAAGCAGCAGAGTCACGGCAAGCTAGCGGGACTATGGAACGCCGGAACGACAATGAGACTGCGGAAGGAACGGAACGCAAACCGTCGTGGATCAAGGTTCGTCTGCCCAACGGCCGGGAATTCTGGGACGTCAAGCAGCTTGTGGAAGGCAAAAACCTCTTCACCGTCTGTGAAGAAGCACACTGCCCCAACCGTTATGAATGTTGGAACCAGGGTACGGCCACGTTCATGATTGCCGGAGAACGGTGCACGCGCGCCTGCGGATTCTGCGCCACCCGCACGGCCAAGCCCGGCCCGCTGGATCCTGAAGAATCGCAGCACGTGGCGGAAGCCGTCGTGCACATGAAGCTGCGCCACGCCGTAATTACCATGGTCACCCGGGATGATTTGCCGGACGGCGCCGCCGCGCATTTCGCCCAGGTAATTAGGGCCGTCAGAAAAGCCAGCCCTTCCACGATCATTGAAGTGCTTGCCTCGGACTTGAATGAGAAGCCCTCCTCCATCCAGACGCTGATGGCGGCCCGTCCGCATATTTTCGGACACAATCTGGAGACGGTGGAACGCCTCACGCCCATTGTCCGCTTCCGCGCCCAGTACCGGCGGTCCCTGCGCGTTCTCCGGATGGCTCTGGAGTGCGTGGACGGCAAAGTGTCTACCAAGAGCGGCATCATGCTGGGCCTGGGGGAAACGGAAGAAGAGCTTTTCCGCTCCATGGACGATTTGCTGGAGCACGGCGTCACGGTCCTGACGTTGGGGCAATACCTGCGCCCCTCCCGCAACCATCTTCCGGTGGTCAAATACGTCCATCCGGATGATTTCGCCCGGTATGAGGAAGTTGCGCGCTCCAAAGGCTTCAGGCACGTGGCATCCGGGCCGTTGGTCCGCAGCTCCTACCACGCCGCCAATTTCACCCCGGAAGCGGATGTTCTGGAAGCCATTAATGAAGACCTGAGAAAGGCTGGCGAACTTTAGAATAAATCTTGATTTTTTATCCCTCCCCTTTTACCATCCGGGCAATTCCACGTCATTGAAAATCTCATGAGCAAAACATGTTCCTTCATCAAGGCAGGAGCCATTCTGGGCGGCACGGTCATCGTGACGGCGGCTGTCGCCCCCCTGTTCCTGCCGAACCAGAATGTCAAGCCACTGACGTCCGCCCAGGCGGCGGAAATTACCGCACAGACCATGAATTCCAAATGTGCGGACTGCCACAAGCCCGGCACTCACATTTCCGAACTGGTCAATACTCTTTCCGGAGGCCTGCTGGCGCGCCATATCAGGGACGGGCAGCGCAGCTACAATATGGAAGAACCTCCCACTGCCGTTACCCTTTCCAAGCTGGAACATGTGCTTCAAATCAATTCCATGCCCCCCACTTCCTACACCATGGTGCACTGGGGCAGCACGCTCACTCTCCGGGAGAAAAACGCCATGCTCCAGTGGATCAAGGATGAGCGCCTGAAAATTTTCGGCGATATGGTAGGAGAGGAATACGCCCTTTCCCCTCTTGCCCCCATTCCGGACGCCCTCCCCACGGATCCGGCCAAAGTTGCCCTGGGCTACAAGCTTTTTCATGACGTGCGCCTTTCCACGGACAATACCGTCTCCTGCGCTTCCTGTCATTCCCTGGAAAAAGCCGGGACGGACAACCTGCCCACTTCCACTGGAGTCCGCAGCCAGAAAGGCGGCATCAATGCCCCCACCGTTTTCAATGCCGCTTTCCATGCCAAGCAATTTTGGGACGGACGCGCAGCCAACCTCCAGGAACAGGCCGGCGGACCACCCCTGAATCCGGTGGAAATGGGGTACGAACATCCGGATGACTGGAAGAAGATCGCTGCCAAACTGGACCAAGACACCGCTTTTGCCGCAGAATTCAAAAAGGTTTACCCCCAGGGATTCACCGGAGAGACCATCACGAATGCCATCGCGGAATATGAAAAAACTCTTATCACGCCGAACAGCCCGTTTGACCGCTACCTGAAAGGGGATGAAAACGCCATCAGCGAGAACGCCAAAAAAGGTTACAAGCTTTTCCTGAAGCTTGGTTGCCAGACCTGCCACACCGGTCCCGCCATGGGAGGCCAGTCCTTTGAATACGCCGACCTCAAAGGCGATTTCTTTGCCGGACGCGCCAAGACCAATGACGATAACGGCCTGATGAATTTCTCCAAAAAGGAATCGGACAGGCACCGCTTCCGCGTTCCGACCCTCCGCAACGTGGAACTCACCTGGCCGTATATGCATGACGCCTCCGCACAGACGCTGGAGGAAGCCATTACGAAAATGTACCATTACCAGCTCGGTTACGATAAACTGGACAAGAAGGAAGTGAGACTGCTGGTGGCTTTCCTGAAAACGCTTACCGGAGAATACAACGGCAAACCCGTCCAGGGCGAAGTTTGCCCTGCCTCCTGAATCTGAAGAAAAGCTCTTTTTCCAGCCGCGCCAATGAACATTCATTGGCGCGGCTTTTTTGCATTTCCCTTCCAGTTCCTACGGCAGGCACTGCCGGGAAACTTCCATTCCCCGCCTCTTCCCCGCCGGCCATACTTAGATTAAACTAATACGCAAACAATTTATATTAAACGCATTTTACATTGATTGAAAATATATCCTAATAATATCATTGACTTATCAGTTTGATAAAACTAACTTCTTTCCGGATTTGATTCATACACGCACCATGCCACTCTCCATGCTCAACATCGGCGATATTCGCCAAGTCAACAAAATCCATGGCAAGGATGAAACCCGGCGTTTTCTGGAAAGCCTGGGCTTCGTTGCCGGGAGCACGGTCTCCATCGTTTCCGAAAACGGCGGTAATTTCATTATCAACGTCAAAGGCTCCAGGATTGCGCTCAGCAAGGCGCTTGCCAGCAAAATATTCGTTGCCTGAGTTATTCCATCCAACAACCAACCATTATTCTATGACCAAACATCGTACATTGAGAGATGCCCTCATCGGGGAAACCGTCACCGTCGGCAAACTGGCGGGGGAAGGCCCGGTCAGAAGACGCATCATGGACATGGGGGTTACCAAGGGAACGCAGATATTCATCCGCAAAGTCGCCCCTCTGGGAGATCCCATTGAAGTTACTGTCCGCGGGTACGAACTCTCCATCCGCAAATCGGAAGCGGAGAACATCCATATCCATTGATTCCGCCTCTATTACCGCACGTTTCCTGACTTTACAGCAAGACGGGCACCCATATATCAAGACAAGGAAACCATTCATGAGCAACATTACCATCGCCCTGGCGGGCAACCCCAACTGCGGGAAAACCACGCTCTTTAACGCCCTGACAGGCGCCAACCAATACGTCGGGAACTGGCCCGGCGTCACCGTGGAAAAAAAGGAAGGCCGCCTGAAAGGCCATAAAAATATCATCATTGAAGACCTTCCGGGCATTTATTCCCTTTCCCCCTATACCCTGGAGGAAGTCGTCAGCCGGAATTACCTGGTCACGGACCATCCCTCCCTCATCCTGAACCTGGTTGACGGCAGCAACCTGGAACGCAATCTTTACCTCACCACCCAGCTTTGCGAACTGGGCGTTCCCGTCATTATAGCGCTGAACATGATGGACATTGTCCGGAAGCGCGGCGACAGGATCGACACGGAAAAACTTTCACGCAACCTCGGTTGCCAGGTGCTGGAAATCAGCGCTCTCAAGGGGACCGGCATTCGTGAACTGATAGACGCCGTGGTAACGACGACTGCGTCGGACGACGCCCGGACCCCGCAGGCCGTCCACTTTCCGGACCATCTGGAAAAAGCCATCGGAGAAATTGGGGAAATCATCACCGGCAAATGCCTGGATCAGCAGAAAAAATGGTTTGCCGTTAAAGTTTTCGAAAGAGACCAGAAAGTCGCGGACCAGCTCGCGCTCAATCCCGAGGAACAATCCCGCATCAACGGGATTATTGAAACCATGGAACGGGAAATGGATGACGACAGTGAATCCATTATCACCAATGAACGCTATAATTCCATTTCCCGCATCATCAAAGACGCCGTCGTTAAAGCCAGCCCCGGCAGCCTGACGGGCAGCGACAGGATTGACCGCATCATCACCAACCGCTGGCTGGGCCTCCCCATTTTTGCCGTCGTCATGTGGGCTGTATATTACATCTCCATTCAGACAATAGGCGCATGGGGTACGGACTGGGCCAATGATACTTTCTTCGGGGAATGGGTTCCGGAATGGGTAGGAAGCCTGCTGGAAAACGCCGGCTGCGCCCCATGGCTGGAAAGCCTGATCCAGGACGGCGTGATTGCCGGCGTAGGAGCCGTTCTGGGATTCCTCCCGCAAATGGCGGTTCTGTTCCTGTGCCTGGGCATATTGGAGGATTGCGGCTACATGGCCCGCGTAGCGTTCATCATGGACCGCATTTTCCGCAAATTCGGCCTTTCCGGGAAATCCTTTATTCCCATGCTCGTTTCCATGGGGTGCGGCGTTCCTGGAGTCATGGCGACCCGCACCATTGAGAACGAAAAGGACAGGCGCATGACTATCATGACCACCACGTTCATCCCCTGCGGGGCCAAAACTCCCATCATTGCCCTGATTGCCGGAGCCTTCTTCCCGGAAAATTCCTGGGTGGCTCCGGGGGCCTATTTCATCGGGGTGGGCGCCATCATCCTTTCCGGCCTTATTCTGAAAAAGACTGCCATGTTCGCCGGGGATCCCACTCCCTTCGTCATGGAACTTCCCATTTACCACATCCCGGCCTGGAAGAACGTCATCATTCATGCATGGGACCGCTGCAAGGCTTTCGTGCAAAAAGCCGGGACCGTCATCTTTGTGTCCAGCGCCCTGATCTGGTTCCTCTCCAGCTACAACTGGAAGGTGGATTCCGTAGAGCAGAATGACAGCATGCTGGCCTCCATCGGCAATGTGGCCGCGCCTGTCTTCCAGCCTCTGGGCTGGGGTGAATGGAAACCCACCATGGCTACCATTACCGGATTGATTGCCAAGGAAAACGTGGTAGGCACCTTCGGCGTCCTGTATGCGGACGGCAGTTCCGGGGAAGATGAAGCGGAAAAAACGGAGGACTCCCCCGAAACGCAGGAAATGGCCCCCGCCGGCCGGGAGCTCCAGGCATCCCTGGAGGAAGGTTCCGGAGAATCCGCTGCTGAAGCGGAAGAAGAGGAAGATGAAGATGAGGAAATCAGGGAAACCGGGGACCGCCTGGTCCAAGCGGGAGCCTTCACCTTCCTGAGCGCTTTCTCCTTCATGATTTTCAATCTTCTCTGCGCCCCCTGCTTCGCGGCCATGGGCGCTATCAGAAGGGAAATGAACAGCGCCAAATGGACCTTCTTCGCCATCGGCTACATGTGCGCCTTGGCGTACTGCCTGGCCTTCCTGATTTACCAGCTGGGAGCATGGCTTTATGCGGAAGCTTCCTTCGGCATCGGGCAGGGCATTGCCCTATTGCTCCTGCTGGGGCTCGTTTACCTGGTGGCAAAGAAACCTTATACAGCCTCCAAATAACTTCTAAACCAACCCCTTAACTCTACTGAACAATATGGGAACATATATCATCGCCACCCTTCTTTTCCTGGCCCTAGCCTACGCGTTATACAAAATTTTCAGCAAGCGCGGCAAGTGCTGCGGCAACTGCGGATGTTGCGGCAACGACAGCGACGGCTGTTGCGGTGGCGGCGGAAATTGCTGCGGCGGCCACCATCACGACCACGAAAAACAGGATTAAATCCCGGCCCCGGTTATCCCATTCAGAACCTGCAAACCATTTTCTGCGGTTTGCAGGTTCTTCTGCTACGGCGCCTGCCGCAGCCAGCCTCTACCCTGTCACTCAATCCAACCGTGCTGATATGCCGCCATGGCCGCAATTACCAGCGCAATGAACAGGAAGATGAACCACATCACATTGTGGCGATGGCGGTATTCCACGGCCATCAGAGGTTCCCATTCCTTTTCCACAAAGGAAAAATCGTCCCCATTGGCAAAACGATCGTAAAGCATTTCCAGCTCCTTTCCCGTCACCCCTTCCGGGGCGGCGAATACCGGCGGGCAGCAGGAATCCGTCTTGAATACAATTTCGCAATGGTACACGCCATCCGCTTCCTTATAAGACTGGAGGCACGCGCCGTCGCGGGCGCACACCACGTGGCCGGTCGTTCCTTCCTGCAAGCGGCGCAGAGCAGTATCACGGTCGGTCACTTCATCATTTGAAATTTCCCATTGAACCTTACTCATTCTGTCAGTTTAAGATAATTCCCGTTTAAGTCAATATGGTTTTAAACGCTTCGGCCCCCGGAAACGTTGCGGCTCCCATCCATCTTCCGGCGTGGCAAAAAGCCTTCTTTTCCGTTTTTTCCGGGAACGGAGACAGGGGCGGGAAAGCCCATTTTCAGGCGGCTTTTATTTTTCCCCGGGATAAAAATTCTACGGAATAGCCTTGGGGAAGCCTCCTACCTTCAACAGTCAGTATTTGACGGTAGATAAGGAAAGGCTGAAGGCCATTCCATGACCCGGCATACATTGCCGGTCCAAGCTCCGCCAGCAGGCATCAATAAAGGAGGGTAAATGGCTCCGTAATCAAATAAGCAACGCCGCATCCTCTACCTGATCGAGAATGCGGCGTTGCCGCCAGGTCATGCAGACCCCTTCTATATCTTTCTCACGCAGGATTCCGCTCACTGCATGGAGACAGACAAGGAAGATTTAATGTCATTATGTTTTCATGAAACTCCGGCCATGCCTGATTTAAGAGAAAAGGCGGCCATGTCCAGGATCAGCTGATCAGAAAGAAAAGACTGCCTGAACGCCCCAGAGAATGTTTTCGCTGGAAGTGCTGTAAGCCGGATTCGCGATGTACTGGAAGTGAGGAACAACTTTGAAATAATCATTCACCTGGAAGCTGTACATGACTTCCAGCACCTGTTCGCGGTTATGCTCAGCGCGCTCTCCGTCACAGGGGGTCTGCCCCTTGAACACACCGTAGGAAATGCCCAGGAAGTCATCTTCACGGGAAGGGAAGAGCTTAATGTTGGCGCCCACGGAGAATTCAGCGGAGTTGCTCAAGTATTGTTTGGCGGCAAATCCGGCGCGAGAGTAAATGGTCAGAGGATCGCAGGGAGTATATTCGATGCTCGCGACAAGCCCGGCATTTTGGCGGCGGCGTTCCCCGGTCCCGTCGTCCATGTCCACATCCGTGCTGGTATAGAACGGATTGATGCGGAGAGTCGCAGCGCCGTCGGCAAAGATATGGCCGTATTCGCCAACCACGGCATAACCATCGCAATAATCGGAATTAAAAGGATTGTATCCAGAATCGCATCCCGTGCGGGAAACGGCAACCATCATGTAATTATTGCGGTTGAGTTCAACTTGCAGAATACCGCCAATATTGCTGTCCACCAAAGGCAGGATAGTGGAGTTCACAAACCCGTCATTGGTGAAAGAGGAGAAGGAGTCATTGGCAATGCTGACAGCATCAAAGTAGTTGGTGAGATTCACCATACCTGCGATGAGGCAAGCGCGCTTCCCTGCAAAGTATTGCATCAGCGCCACTTCAGGGAATATTCCTTCATGAGGCCCCATCGCGTCAGCATGCAAGCCGGAAGCCGTGGCATAGGCTTCAGTGAAAAACGTATCGCTCTGTGCGGATTCACGATCCAGCCCCCATGAACCGGAAAATTCCACACGCAACCAGGTTCCCCCGTTGGCCTTGTCTTCAATAAGGCGCTGATTAAGCTGGGCATGAAGAAGAGCCAGGTTGTTATGGCGCTTAACATCGGAAACCTTTTCCGTATTCCAAAGTCCGTAGGCCATATCCACACCCCATTGGGTGCCGTATTTCTCATTGGCCTTCACCTTGTAGGCAGGATCGCCTTCTTCCGGAGTGAACATATTGATGCCCTGCAAAATATCACCGACAGCAGGGGTGCTGTCTTGAGCGATTACAGGAAGCGCCATGAGGCTCGTCAACGCCATTGCTATTATGTTATGCTTCTTCATAGAAAACGGTTAGTCTTATCGTTGGATGTTTGTGGTATAATACTTATATGATTGATCCAGAGGTGGAGAGGGGCGCTTTCCTTTTACAGGGAAAGAGCTCCGCTTCCGTTCTCCCGGGCTTGCTCTTTCACAGCTCTGCCGCATGCCCCCATACAGAACCCACAGTCTCCGCAGAGCAGACGGTATCTGGGACGCCGGATGAGCAGCCCGGCCAGTTTCCTGTACCGGCAGACCCGGCGGAAGAAACGGTGAAGTCCTGTATGGGTCAAGTTCATGCAACGCGGCAAAGTTAGATTAAACTAACTATTCAGTCAACACTTTTTCTTCCCAATGCCCTTGCCCTGCTCAGTACAACATTATGTTGGTTCATTATATTTTATTTGTTTTCAACGTATTAAAAATATCGCAAAAATATTTTCATGTCTGCTAAAAATTAGTTTCAGCTAATTCATCTTGACCAGAATACGGGGGCACGCTAAAAAAATGCAGGCTGGATTGGATATAATCCAATCCTTCCGGAAAAGAAGCGGCTGCATGCCGCCAAGGCCGGATGAACCCAATCAAAACATTACCATGAGTTACATGAACAACAAAGGCCTCTGGGGCTTCGTCGGAGGAATGATCGCCGCCGCCATCGGAGCGAAAGTAGTAAAAAGTCCTGTTGCCAGGAAATTGGCCGTCCAGGGCCTTTCCAAGGCCATGCTCATCCAGCAGAAGGCCATGGAACAACTGGCAAACATCCGGGAAGAAGCCCAAGACCTGTGCCATGAGGCCGCCGCGAAAAACAGCAGGCCGGAACAGTAGCAATCTCATTGTCCATCACCAAACAGCGGGGTGCCCGTTTCCTTCTCCGCCAGCGGAATGGACCGCCCCCAACGGGGGAAACGCACGGAGAAGGGCGTTTCCCCCTTTTCTTTTTCCTTATCCATGCATTACCAGGTTATCCATCATACGCCCGGCAGGCTCCGTGTACGCAGCGGCCGCTGCGCATTCAATCATGATCAGGCTTACGGCATCGAATGCAGGCTCCTGAAACAGAAAGGCGTATACTCCGTCAAGGCCACCCCCTGCAACGGAGGTGTGTTCATCCTGTATGAAGGAACCAGCCCCCAGGCCATTTTCCGCACGCTGGACAGGCTCAGGCCGGAAACACTCCGCAGCCACGAACCGGAAGAGCGCGCGGAGGCCAGGAAACTGGCCCGGTCCTTTTTTCTCCGCATAGCGGGGAAAGCTTCCTCTTTCCTGTTTTGCAAGGTGTTTCTGCCGCCCCCGCTCAGAATGGCCAAAGTATTCTGGAATTACAGTTCCTATTTACGGCGCGGAATGGCCGGCCTGGGAAGCGGACGGCTCAACGTAGCCGTTCTGGACGCCGTCTCCATCGGGGTTTCCATAGGCACGAAGGCTTACGGAACGGCCAATTCCATCATGTTCCTTCTTTCCATTTCAGACCTGCTGGAAAATTACACTCGGAAAAAGACCCGGGCGGCGCTTGCGGCCAGCCTGAGCATAAATATAGACCGCGTCTGGCGGGTGGAAGAAGGAGGCATGTGCCAGGTTCCCATGGAGCAAATCCGCCCGGGGGAGAAAATCCGCGTGGACGCGGGGAACGTCATCCCTGTGGACGGTACCGTGCTGTCCGGAGAAGCGGAAGTCAACCAGGCCGCCATGACGGGGGAATCGGAAGCGGCTTCCAAACGGGAAGGGTCCGTCGTCTTTGCCGGAACCACGCTGGAAACGGGTTCCCTCGTCATCCGGGTGGACGCCGCAGGAGACCAGTCCCGCATTAACAATATCATCGCCCTGATCGACCATTCGGAGGAACTGAAAGCGCGCATCCAAAGCCGGGCGGAAAAGCTGGCGGATTCTATCGTTCCCTATACCCTGCTCACGGCAGGGGCGCTGTTTCTGTTCACCAGGAATATCTCCAAGGCTCTCTCCGTGCTGATGGTGGATTATTCCTGCGCCATCAAGCTCGCCACCCCCATCTCCGTCATCTCCGCCATGAAAGAGGCCGCAGCGCGCAAGATCATGATCAAGGGCGGGAAATTCATGGAGCTGTTCGCCAAAACGGACACCATCGTTTTTGACAAGACGGGCACGCTGACCTCCGCCTGCCCTCAGGTAACGCAGATCATCCCTTTGAGCGACTGCAGCAGGGAATATATCCTGAAAACGGCAGCATGCCTGGAAGAACACTTCCCCCACAGCGTGGCGCGGGCCGTTGTGCGCAAAGCGCTGGAGGAGGGCCTGCACCATGAAGAAGAACACGCGGAGGTGGAATACATCGTGGCCCACGGCATTTCCTCCCGCCTTCATGGGAAAAAGGTTCTTGTGGGCAGCTACCATTTTCTCTTTGAAGATGAACGCATCCCCCTCACGGAAGAGCAAAGGCAGACCATACGCAATCACGCCAGAGGCAAATCCAACATCTTTCTCGCTATAGGCCGCAGAGCGATCGGCATGATCGGCGTCAGCGACCCGCCCAGGCCGGAAGCCGCAGAGACGATCGCCCGGCTGAAACGGCAGGGCATTTCCTCCATCATCATGCTCACGGGGGACAGCGAATCCGCAGCCCGCGCCATCAGCCGCCAGTTGGGCATCACGGAATACCGTTCCCAGGTTCTGCCTGAAGATAAGGCCCGCTTTATCCAGCAATTGAAGAAATCCGGCAAAACAGTGTGCATGGTGGGAGACGGCATCAACGATTCCCCAGCTCTTTCCTGTGCAGACGTTTCCGTCTCCATGAAGGATTCTTCCGATATCGCCCGTGAAGTGGCGGATATTTCCCTGTTGTCCAGCTCTCTGGCAGAACTGGTTGTTTTAAGGGAACTGAGCTGTGCCGTCCTTGAAAAAATAGAACGCAACTACCGCTTTATCGTCGGGTTCAACTCTTCTCTGATACTGCTGGGCATGTTCGGGCTGATTACCCCGGCCTTTTCCGCGTTCCTCCACAACGCTTCCACAGTGTACGTCAGTGCGCGCAGCACACGCCGATGCCTTCCTCTAGTCCGGGGTTCGAAGTAAAAAAGAGAGGGATGAGCCATTCCCTCATGAACCGTCCCCCCCGGAAAATCATGCGGGAGTATTTTATTCTCCTCTCTCCCTGCAACGATCCGTCAGAAGCTGGAAACGGGAGATTTCCTCCAGAGTCATGATATGTTCAATGCAACAGGCCACTTCATCGGCGCGTTTTTCCTCCATCTTCAGCACCGTAATGAGGAACTCCTTCACCATGGTATGGCAGGAAATGACCCGGTCCGCGTAATAACGGCCTTCCCTGGTCAGGACAATGGGAGAATACTGCGTGTATTCCACCAGGCCGCGTTCCTTCAACTGCTTCATGGCCAGTGAGGCGGAAGGTTTTTTCACGTTCAGGGATTCCGCAATCTCCCCTACGGTGGCGCATCCCTTTTCCAACTCAATGTTGCGGACGGCCTCAATATAATCCTCCAGGCTGTTGCTCAACTCCGGAGTGGAAAATTTTTCATGTATCATGATTGATGCTTATTAGGTTTAACTAACAAAAAACAATAACCAAGGCTCTGTCCAAGTCAACCTCTTCTTGAAAAAGATTAGGTGAGACAAACTTTTTTCTTGCAACATAAGTTAGTTTTCGCTAACTTTGCTTCATGGTCAGTCCCAATTCGGAAAGAAACGGTGAAAGAAAGTGCTCCGGCGGCGCACCCGTCAGAATGGAGTCCTTCTTCTCCAAGTTTTTTTCCTCCTCACGCCCCTGCTGCTGCCGGGGCTGCGCCCTGAAAAGCTCCGGGAAAAACTGTCCCGCCGGCTACCAGGGAAAACAGGCACGGCCAAATTCTATGGGGAACGCGTCCACAAACTGTATGGACTAGTCATCCGGTGCTCTAACACATTATCGCCTAAACACGGACGCGTTCCCCTCACTTTTTTCCCGTGGGCATTAATCAGCGGAGAATTGCCTCCGGGCCATCATATCCTCCGGGCGTATAACTGCGGATGGAGACTCCTCTTTCCGGCGTTACGTCCGCCGCCCAGCATCTGGCATGGCGGAAACAGGCGCCCAGGTTGACGTACAGCCGCCGCCCCTTTTTCCCGCTCACCGCCCGCCGGTGAAGATGTCCAAAAATGACGACTTCCGCTTCCGGGAAAAAACGGTCTGCAAATTTCCCCATGCGCCACATCATCGTCAGCCATGCCAGAAGAATCCGCACGGGCCGTTCCGGCGGCCAGGCAGAATGAGCTAAAAAACGCACCAGTTTATTTTGATGTGTTCCGGAACGCGTGTAAACAGGCGGCACCAGCACACTCATGGCACGGGCCAGCTCCAGCCGCCGCAGCAAATCTGCCTCCGCCTCCGGGAACGCAGCGATCAGTTCGCGGGAAATCTGCTTGTTTTTCAAATATTCCCATCCCCACGGAGCCACCTCCCTGAACAGCGCATGGCCGTGCAAAGCGCAGATGCGGCCACCCTGCAATTTCAGCAGTCCGGCTTTCTCGTCCGGATCATGGTTGCCGGCCAGCAGAACGGGCTGCACCCCGGCATCCCGGCACATCCGCAGAAAACGGGCCCGTTTTTCCAATCCTTCCTCCCGGCAGGGGCTTTCACGGGTTTCACTGAGGTCCCCGCACACCACCAGATGGGAGCACCCCTCCAGAAGAAACCCCAGCTCTTCCGGCTCCCGGGTCAGCGCCTTGGCATGGCCGAAATGGATGTCTGAAATAAACCTGGCGCGTTCCCCCGAAGCAAGATCAAGTTCCTGAATCATAAAGACGAGGGAAGGAGAAAAACAGTCATGGAATCAGGAACGCTGCCGCACCATTTCATACAGGCATACGCCCGTAGCCACAGATACGTTCAGGCACGGAATGCTTCCCTTCATGGGAATCCTCAGCAGGAAATCGCAGTTCTCTTCCGTCAATCTTCTCATCCCTTCCCCTTCCGCCCCCATCACCAGTGCGGCCGGTCCCGTGAAGTCCGTTTCATACAGGCCGCGGTCTCCTTTGTCCGACGTGCCGAATATCCAGATGCCGCGGCTCTGGAGCTGCTTCATGGTGCGCGCCAGATTGGTCACCTGAATAAAAGGCACCTTTTCCGCAGCGCCGACAGAAACGCGCAGCACCGTCTCCGTAATGCCCACGGATTTGTCCCGGGGGGCGATGACGGCATCCACTCCCGCACCGTCCGCCGTCCGCAGGATGGCTCCCAGGTTGTGGGGATCCTGCACGCAATCCAGAATCAGCAGCAGAGGGTTGGGGGATTTGTCCAGAATCCCGTCCAGCACCTCCTCTCCCAGCGCCTTCACGGCAATTTTGGACGGCGCGCTGCGCACATGCTTGTTCCGGCGCGCTTCCTGTTCGTTCCCTTGAGGTCTCATGCCCATGAATTAGCGTGTTTCACACTTCTTTTCCAGACAAATATGCCCTTCCGCCCCATCATTGGGCGTGACTTGGCAGCCCGCGTCATGGTACAATTCCGTACCATTCAAGATGAAGACGAGCGACTTTTTAGTCATTGGGGCAGGTGTTGCCGGATTGAGTTTCGCCTTGAGAGCGGCGAAACACGGCAAGGTTGCAGTCATTACAAAAGGCAAATTTCTGGATTGCAGTTCCGCCAAGGCACAGGGAGGCATCGCCGCCGTATGGGACCGCAACGATTCCTTTGAAGACCATGTTGCGGATACGCTGGACGCCGGAGCGGGCCTCTGCAACGAACAGGCCGTGCGCACTATCGTGGAGGAAGGCCCGGACGCTATCCGGGAACTGCTGGAATGGGGAGTAAACTTTGACCCCGGCAACCAGGGAGAGGATTATGAACTGGCCAGGGAGGGCGGCCACACCAAGCGGCGCATCCTCCACGCCAAAGACGCAACCGGACTGGAAATTACCTCCAAACTTCTGGAGGCGGCCAAGCTTCACCCCAACATTGAATTGCTGGAAGACCATTTCGCCATTGACCTGATTACGACCACCAAACTGGGCCTCGTCACGGAAGACCGCGTTCTGGGAGCCTACGTGCTGGACCGCGTCTCCGGGGAAGTGGAAATCTTCCGGTCAGACCGCGTGCTGCTCGCCACCGGCGGCTGTGGGCGCGTATATCTGTACACTACCAATAATGATTCCGCCACGGGAGACGGCGTAGCCATGGCCTGGCGGGCGGGGGCCACCATCGCCAACATGGAATTCGTGCAGTTCCATCCCACCTGTTTCTTCAACACCCGCGCGGAAGGCGCGGAAGCGCGCTCCTTCCTCATCTCCGAAGCCGTGCGCGGGGAAGGCGGCGTGCTGATAGGCGCGGACGGGAAGGAATTCATGCACAAATACGATCCCCGCAAATCTCTGGCCCCACGCGACATCACCGCCCGCGCCGTAGATTCGGAAATGAAGAGGACGGGCAGCATGTGCGTTTATCTGGATATCTCCCACAAGCCGGAAGGGTTCGTCCAGGAACGTTTTCCCCTGATTTACGAGACATGCAACCGCTACGGCGTCAATCCCGCCAGGGAGCCTATTCCCGTTGTTCCCGCAGCGCATTTCCAGTGCGGCGGCGTGCTGACGGACGTCAACGGCCAGACCAGCCTGGATGGCCTTTACGCCGCAGGGGAAACCGGCTGTACCGGCCTTCACGGCGCCAACCGGTTGGCTTCCAACTCCCTTCTGGAATGCGTGGTGGTCGCCAAGAGGGCGCTGAACTCCATGCTCTCCCTGCATCCCCTGAGAAAGGACTCCCCCACTCCTTACGACATCCCCGCCTGGCACCACGGAGATACAGCCCTGCCTGACGAACTTTCCGTCATCTATCATAATTGGGATGAAATCCGCCGCCTGATGTGGGATTACGTCTCCATTGTGCGGACCAATAAAAGGCTGGACCGCGCAGCCACGCGGCTCCGGATGCTGCACCGGGAGGTAAAGGACTTCTACTGGGGATACCGCATTACGCCGGACATTCTGGAATTGCGCAACCTAGTGGCGGTGGCCTCCCTGATCGTGGACTGCGCCATGCGCCGCAATGAAAGCCGCGGCCTTCATTTCAATACGGATTATCCCGGCAAGCTGGACCACCGCTTCGTCACCCAACTGCACCGATGGTAAACTACCGGCAGCGTCAACAGGCATTACGGAAGGGGTTCTTCGGGAGCCCCCTCCTGTCCGCATGCCTGCTCACGCTGCCGATTCTGGTTTCCGCAGAAACCGCCAGGGCGGACATCCAGACAGGCCGGAGCGCCACCCGCGCCCTGACGAACAGTTCCGGACGGCCCAAAGGCCCCGTCATCGTCACCCCAACGCAACGGGACCCCCTGCCCCGGGTCATCGTCAAATCACCTGTTGCTGCAGAGGCAGGGAAGCGGCCCGCGCCCCGCATCCTTCCCAGGACGTCCAGGCAAAGCCCCGGCACCTATCCCTGGCGTCTCAATATTACCGCCACGGTCTTCTGGGTGGGGGAAGAACCCACGGAACGCAATCCGGTAGCCAACCACAAAAGTTCGTGGGATTCCGCATGGCGGGAAAACTTCGGCGGCTTCGACAACCCGGATCCCGTTTGCCGCACGATGGACTTCCGCCCGAAAACATTCATCCCCCGGCAAAACCCCTTTTACGTGGCGCTCCCTTATAATGACGTTTCCAGAGGGGAGCATAAGGCGGAGGCGTCACGGGTCATCCCGTGGTTCCGCCGCGAATACGCGGGAAAGGGACAATCCGTCTGCAAGGGCAGATGGGTGCAAATCGTTTACAACAAGCGTTCCTGTTTTGCCCAATGGGAAGACTGCGGCCCCTTCACTACGGAAGATTGGCCCTACGTCTTTGGAGACAAGCCTCCCGTCAATACCCAGAACAAAGGGGCGGGCATTGACATCTCCCCTGCCGTACGCGACTATCTGGGCATTACGGGAGGAACAGCCATTGTCCACTGGCGCTTTGTGGAATTTTACCGCATTCCCCGCGGCCCGTGGTCCAAATACGGGGACAACAATCCTTTTGTCAATGCCGGGCTGGGAGCCGGGAAAAAATCCCTTCAGCCACGGGAAGACCGTCTGCGCCGACAGCAGGAAGCCATTCAGCGGGAGCTATTGAAGGATCCCGCGAAACTCAGAAGGGAACTCCAGGGATAACCCCCTGTGCCGCCGCAGCCATGCAACGTCCACGCATTCTACATATTTTCAGCCGTTACGGCGAGGTTGGGGGGGAAGAAATCTGCTTCCATGCCATTACAGAGGCTTTGGGTGCCATAGCGGATGTCACGCCCTTTGTCTATTCAACGGAGGAGCTGTTCCATAGCCCCCACGGCGCCCTGACGAAAATGGGTTATTTGCTCCACAACAGGGATGTGGAGCAAAAACTGCGCAAATGCCTGCGTGAAAACCGCTATGACGCATGGATCATCCACAATACGTTCCCGGCCATGTCCCCCTGCGTCTATGAACTGGCCCTGCATCAACCCGCTCCCGTCATCCACTACATGCACAATTACCGCTCCGGCTGCCTCAACGGAGTATTTTACCGGGACGGAGCGCCCTGCTTTTCCTGCCAAGGCGGCAACTATTTTCCCGGCATCATGCACGCCTGTTGGAGGAAAAACGCCGCATACTCCTCCCTGGCCGCCGCCGTCCTGTATAAAACGCGCCGCATGGGAGCCTGGAGCCGCTTTTCCTCCTATATTGCCATCAGCCGGCGCCAGCGGGAACTTCTCATCCGAACCGGAATACCGGAGGATAAAATCAGGGTTATTCCACATTTCATCCGGCAAAATCCTGCTCCTGCAGCCGGCCAGCCCCGCCGGGACGTCCTTTACGCCGGACGCCTGACGCAGGAAAAAGGAGTCCTGCAACTGGTTCAGGCGTGGGAACTCCTATCCCCCCCCGGCCGCATTCTCTACCTGATGGGAGACGGCCCCCTGCGCGGAGAACTGGAGCGTTATATCTCTTCCCGCCATCTTGAATCCATCCGCCTGACCGGGTTCATTCCCCATGAGGAACAAGGAGCCGTCCGCGCCGCCTGCGGCCTCTCCGTAGCGCCCTCCCTCTGGGAGGAAACCTTCGGTATGGTTGTCCTGGAATCATGGCTCCACGGCACGCCCGTCATCGTTACCCCGAACGGCGGCCTGCCGGAGCTCATCACCCACGGCAGGAATGGCTGGATTGCACAGGAACCTTCCGTGGAATCCCTGGCGGAGACGCTGCACACCGCCCTGAAGCAAGAAGAACGCTGGCCGTCCATGGGCGCGCACGGGCAACAACTTTTGTCCTCCACATACTCCCCCGCCGCATGGCTCCGGTCCATGGAAGCCCTTCTTGGCGAACTCCGCGTTTTCCATTCATCTTCCACCCCACCAACATCATGAAATGGTACACATGCACTCCGGTGTCCTTCAAGGGAGACCATACTTTCTTTTCCCGTGATTCAGGCGCTTTCTGCAAGGCCTTTCAGAGAATCGGGGTGGAAAGCAGGGCCATCATGCCCACACCTGCCCAGGAAGGAGATGAACCCGACCTCATCCGCACGGAATACGCCAACCTGGAAGACCCCGCCTGGTGGAAGTCCCTGGGTATTGACGGAGTGATCCTGTACGCCTGGGGAGTGGGCAAATACCTTCCCATCGCCAGAGCCATCCATGACGCGGGAATCTTTCTGGTAGTGTACATGGATTCCTCCGGGCTGTTTTTTCCGTGGCAATACTGGCTTCCCATCGCGAAAAACATGTACACCAAAGACGTTTTCATTCACGGGAAAATCAAAGGTTCCGCTTTTTTCCTGCTGCGCCTTCTGAAACAGCACACATGGAACCTCGCCAGCAGGGGGCGCAGAAAACATTTGGACTCAGGGGACATGGTCACCTTCCCCATTCCGTCCGCCCTCCAATCCGTCGCAGACAGGGAATGGCTCTATGGAAAATCCATCGTCCGGAAACTGGCCCTGGTTCCCAACCCCATTTCTTCCACCTGCCGCTTTGCCGGAGAGAAGCGCAACATCATCATGGCCGTAGGCCGCTGGGACGATCTTCTCTATAAACGCCCTGGACTGCTGATGTCCACGCTGGAACAGGCTCTTGTCCACGCCCCGGAATGGGAAGCGGAAATTTACGGCAATCTCCCGCCTTTTCTCCGGGAATGGCACGGCAACCTTCCGCAAGGCCTTCGCTCCCGCATTCATCTGGCCGGCTACATTCCGAACATTGAGCTGCAAAAGAAACAATCCCTGGCCAAAATCAGTCTTTGCACCTCCCTGTCCGAGGGAACGCACCTTGCCTCCGCAGAAGCGTTGTGCGCCGGAGCCTCTGTCGTAGGGCCCCGCCTCACCCCCCAGCTGAACTGCCTGCAATGGTACGTTTCCCATGATTCAGGCACGCTCAGCCCGCAGGATTCTCCGGAAAGCCTCTCCCAAGCGCTGCTGGAAGAAATACGCGCCTGGGACTCTGGAAAACGCAACCCTGAGGAAATATCCCGCTACTGGGGTTCCCTGCTGCATGCGGAAAATTCCTGCAAACGCATTATTGCCGCCTGTGAAGCCGCCCAAAGCGGAAAAGCCGCCCTCTAACTCCCCGACAAGGCATGCGCCTCAATCCACACGTCTTCCCATTTCCTGTCCGCCAACGCCCCGTAGAGCGGATGGCTCCACAACCGGGCGCGCATGGCCGCGGGGGAAGCCAGCCCCAGCAAAAAGCGCGCCAACTGGGAAGGGCGGGCCAGCGCGGGCTTTCTCTGCCCCGCCAGCTCCATGACGGCGGAACGCAGCTCTTCCGGTAACGGGGAGGGTTCCTCTTCTTCCATGGCCGCGGGCTCCATCCCGCAGCACGCAGGGCAATGCCCGCAAGGTCCGGATGCGTCCCGGAAACCGAAATAGGCATCCAGGCTTCTATTCAGGCAGGCGGAAGACGTCAGCGTGGAAACGCAGGTTTTCCAGCGTTCCAGCCCATTTAGCCGGGATCTGGAAAAATATTGCGCAAATTCCTCCGCAGCCTCTTCCGCGTCAAACCCTTCCGAATACAGATGAAGGGCTGCTTGGCGCATCTCCACTTTCCATTCTCCGGAAAGAGCCAGGTCTCCAAGCCAGGCGGCGGCTTCTTCCCATGAAATTCCCCATTCCACGGCCAGATCTTCCACCTCCCCCTGCCGGCGCATATCCATCCATTGCAGCCGGGCGCATTCCTCCCTGCTGCGGCCGCACAGGATTTCTTCCATCCGGAACAGAGGGCGCACCTTGTAGTACTTGTGCCCCGTCCCCTGCTCCCGTACGGAACCGGAACGCTTCAGGTCAAACAGCATCCGGTCCACCGCCACATCCGGCAAATCATAAACGGAGGAAGCCTCATACAGGGAAATAATGTGCTCCCCCCTGCGGGACAACAGGGATACCAGCCCTTTCATGCCGTGCCGGTCCGGCTCCGCCGCATGCAGCCGGTTGACTGCGGCCACACTGTCGCGGGCGGACAACATCACCAGGCTGAAGGAAGGAAGACCGTCGCGGCCCGCACGGCCGGATTCCTGAACATACGCCTCCAGACTGGCGGGGGGATGGTAATGCACTACGGAACGCACGTCCGGCTTGTCAATCCCCATGCCGAAAGCAATCGTCGCCACCAGCACGTCCGCCGCGCCTGCCAGAAACTCGTCCTGAACCAGCCCCCGCGTTTCCGGAGGCATGCCCGCATGGTAGGACTTGACGGAAAAACCGGCTTTCCCCAATTCGTAGGAAAGGTTTTCCGCATCTTTGCGGGTCCGCGTGTACACCACGGCGGGACGACGGCCTTCCTCTTTCAACAATTCAACCAGCCGCGCGGTCTTATCCTGCTCCCTCAACGTTTCCACCTGACGGAAAATATTCGCACGGTACGGAGCAGCCCGGAAAATACATTCATCGCGCACGCCAAACAGGCCGGCCAGATCGCGGCACACCCGCTCCGTAGCCGTGGCCGTCAACGCCATAACGCAGCGGAATCCGTGCTTTTTGAAAAAACCGGGCAGCCCCAGATAATCCGGACGGAAACTGTGCCCCCATTCCGAAAGGCAATGAGCCTCATCCACCACGAACAAGCCGGGAGGGACAAGCTCCATGGCCTGCTGAATCCACGGGGATTCCAGAGATTCCGGCGCGGCAAACAGAAGGCGGACGCTTCCGGACGTCAATCTGTCCATCAGGGCGGCCTTATCTTCCTCCGCCAGGGTCGAATCATACCTGGCGGCGGCCACCCCCAGTCTTTCCAGCCCCGCCACCTGGTCGCGCATCAGGGCAATCAGCGGAGAAACCACAACCGTCAGCCCGTTTCCAAGCACCGCCGGAATCTGATAGCAAAGGCTCTTGCCGGAACCCGTAGGCAAAATACCGATGCAGGAACGGCCCTCCAGCGCACACTCCACCAGCTCCCTCTGCATGGGACGGAACCGCTCCTTGCCGAACAAACGCAGCGTGTCTTCCAGAGTAGAGGAAAGCATGGGGCAAGAATACCATAACGCAGAATACCGGCAAAAGGAATCCTATGACATTGACACGGCGGCGCCATCCTATATCCTCCAGGCAATATGAGACCCTTGAAAACCATCGTCGCCGGAACTCTGGCCCTGCTGGCGGCAGTTCCCCTGTCAGCCCAAACCAGGGCCGCGGAAAATAAGAAACCGAACATCCTCTTTATCATTACGGACGACCACGCCTACCAGACGCTGGGCACCGGCAAAGACGATTCCCCCGTCGCCCTGCCCAACTTCAACAAACTGGGACGCCAGGGCATGGTTTTTGACCGCAGCTACTGCGCCAACTCCCTGTGCGGCCCCTCCCGCGCCTGTATCCTGACCGGCAGGCATTCCCACATGAACGGCTTTGTCTTCAACGGCCAGAAACCGCTGGACGGCTCCCAGCCCACCTACCCGAAAATGCTGCAGAAAGCCGGATACCAGACGGGCCTTTTCGGCAAATGGCACCTGGAATCAAATCCCACCGGGTTCGACACGTGGGAAATCTTCCCCGGCCAGGGCAGCTACTACAATCCGGACTTTATCAGCCTCAAGCCGGACGGCAAACGCCAGACGAAGCGATTTCCCGGCTATGCCACGGACGTGGTCACGGACAAATCCATCCAGTGGCTGGAAAACCGGGACAAGAACAAGCCCTTCCTGCTCGTTGTGGGCCACAAGGCTCCCCACCGCGCCTGGTGCCCTGCTCTGCGCCACCTGGGCAAGGTGGACACCTCCGGCATGACGCCGCCCGCCAACTTCCATGACGACTACGCCAACCGTCCGGAATTCCTGAAGAAAAACCAGCAGACCGTCGCCAATCACATGGCGATTTATTCCGACCTCAAAGTGCTTAAGGACCAGGTTCCGGAAGAGATGCGCAAAAGCATCGTTTCCCCCGGTTACGGCTGGGACCTGGGCGAGTTGAACCGCATGACTCCGGAAGAAAAGAAAACCTGGACGGACTATTACGCCAAGCGCACCAAATCCCTGGTGGACGGCATGAAATCCGGAAAACTGAAGGACCCGAAAGCGTTTGCGGAATGGAAGTGGCATGCCTACATGGAGGATTATCTGGGATGCCTTCTGTCCGTGGACGACAGCATCGGCCGCCTTATGGAATATCTGGACAAAGAGGGGATTGCGAAAGACACGCTGGTCATCTACTGCGGAGACCAGGGGTTCTACATGGGAGAACACGGCATGTACGACAAGCGCTGGATTTTTGAAGAATCCCTCCGCATGCCCCTCATCATGAGATGGCCCGGCAAAATTCCCGCGGGCATCCGCAACAACACCATGGTGCAGAATATCGACTACGCTCCCACCATCGTTTCTGCGGCAGGGGCGGACACCCCGGAAAACATGAATACCTTCCAGGGCGTATCCCTGCTTCCCACCGCTTTCACGGGCAAAACTCCCGACAACTGGAGGGATGCCATTTACTACTGTTTTTACGAAAATCCCGGCGAACACAACGCCCCGCGCCACGACGGCATCCGGACGGACCGCTACACGCTTTCCTACATCTGGACCAGCGACGAATGGATGCTCTTTGACATGAAAAAGGATCCCATGCAAATGAAAAACGTCATTGACGATCCTGCCTACAAGACTACGGTGGAACAGCTCAAGAAGCGTTACCACGAACTGCGCAAAACCTATAAAGTTCCGGAAAACAGCCCCGGAGGCAAAGGAACGCCTATCCCCAAATTCGACGCTTCCTGGTAAAAGCCACACGGGAAACTACCTTTCCAAGCGCCGGTTTTTCCGGCGCTTTTTTATTTTCGTCCATAGCAGGCCGGAGAGATCCGTCACGGAGGCCGAAACAGGCAAACTCCCCTTCCGCACACAACCGTCCATCAACCGTAAAACCCGCGGAGGGGTCTCAAGCCCGCCAGCTTCATCAATTTATTCATGGCTTTTTCATACAGGAAAAACGCCTGTTGCATGCAGCAAAGCACGGGCATTAAGGGATGCTCCGCTTTCTTTGCGCCAAGCTCTTCCAAAAACCAGTCCGGGTCTTTGTCGTCAAAACCGGGATGCCGCTCAAACGCCCGGCGGCCTTCCAGATGAATGACGCCCTTCCCGGAATACAGGCAGTCCAGATGATGTTGCGCCGCCACGAGAGACAGCAGCGTCTGATCGTGCGTATGAGCTACAAAATTATCGCGGCAACGGCTCTCTTCTTCCGTAGTGGCAGAAGACACCAATTTGAACTGACGGCACAAATCCATCCATTCACGGAGAATTCGGAGGCTTTGTTCCGATTTTTTCAAGAAAAGGAAGGAGCCCTGAATCAGGGGAGCCTGTTCAAAAGACCCGCTATCCAGCTTCAATTCATCAAAAACGCTCTGCTTGCACCACCGCGTAAGGCCTCCCGTATAATAGGAAATATTCACGCCCGGCATCATATCCTGCCCCTTCTCCCGGAGCCATTGGACAAACGGCTCCAAGGAATGATGGAAAAGCCTCCCCGGCGGGCGCCCCGCATCCGTATAAAGCAGGTAATCCCCTTCCTCCAAATGTTCCAGCTCCTTGAGAATGATGAAGGGTTTCCATACCCAAAACCCGGCACCCTGTAAATTCGGGTCAAACCATGGAATAGCCTCCCTGATTCCTTCCCTTTCCAGGCGATTAAGATTCCAACAGGACAACTCCACTGAGGAATCCGCCAGCCTCAGGCTCATCATCTGCATCCATTGCCGCAAATGATAGCCGCGGGTCGCGAAAGAACAATAACGGATAGCCATACTCCCAGATTCCGGTGGAAACCATGTCCCTAAAAACGGGAACACATCTTCTGCATCCGTACCTATAACGAGTTGTAAATCCGCTGTCAATGGAAAACTTTAACGGAGAATCATCTCCGTGCATGGAACCACGGATTGAAACAGGATTTTTTTAATTATCAAAAAACCATTCAACACGATAAGTTATTTATAGTTATTTTTTTATAACTATATTCAAACTTTTTTAAAAACAGGCGGATTTACAATCCCCCGTTCAAATACACCACAATGTCCAGAATTTGACTTATCCCCGTGTCATCTGCTCCGCAGCCAGCCTTTTATCCAAATCAAGGGCCGCCCTCATGGCCGCATCCATATTGTAGTATTCCCACTCCGCAAAACGGCCTAATAAATAAATGCCTTTCGGTTCCAGGCACTCCTTTAGTTCCCGTATGAGGGTTCGGCTGGAAACATCCTGAACGGGATAGGTATATTCTTCCCAGTGATGGGCCAGATACACAGGGGAAAAGGGAATAAGCTCCAGCTGGCGCCTGATTTCCCCTTCCGTCATTTGCTCGGAAAATTCAATAGTCGCGGTGGTGATGTCCCCGTTATTATTATTTCTGGAAAAATTCCCCGTGCAAATGATCCGGTGAGAACGGTGGGATGGAGAGGGCATGTAAATCCAGCTGTAATCATTGGGGGAAATCCGGCAAAGCACGGAAGTGGTTCCGTGAAAGCGCAATTCTGAAATCCGGGGGAAAAACGGGCGCAATTCATCCATGCAGGGAAAACAATCCCCAAGCTGCCTGACATTCCCCGTAAAGACAACTCTGTCAAACAATTCTCCCTGTACGAGCCATTTCCCGTCCTTCGGGAGGATATTTACAGCTTCCTGCCGATACCTGACCTTGAGGCCGCGAGCCAGCGTATCCGCCAGAAACTGGGAACCGCCGTTTTTCGCATAAAAGAAAGAACTGTGCACCATGGCGCTTTCATTGATGTGCCCAATATTGTTCAACAGGATTTCCGCCACGCTCGGCATGGGAAGCTTGTCTTCCAGCCAATCCATGGCAATTTGGCTGATATCCTGCCTCCACACTTTGTTATTGTACGGCGTAAAATAAAGGCTGTTCAGGGTTTTTCCGAAACGGTTCAGAAAAAACTCACCCAGGGAGCGGGGCTCCGCGGGAGGATTCCTGTAAAGTTCCAGCAGCTCATGGACGATGGAGGAACGGACGGCCTCGGGAAACTGGTCGAGGTGGTTCTCAATGGGATAATCCACCACAGCCCCGCCCTCCAGGGAAATAACAGCCCGTCTCCGGGCGGAAACAAAATCGCGCTCCTTGTCAAACCGGGACCAAAACCAGTCCAGCACTTCCTGCCGCCGGGAATTGAACACATGGCCTCCCACACGATGATACAGGTTCCCCTGTACTTCCGTGCATTTAATCAGGCCGCCGGGCCGGGAGTCCCTCTCATAAACGACTACCTCATGCCCTTTCTTCAGCAACATTCCGGCCATGGACAATCCGGAAACCCCGGCTCCGATCACAGCATATTTCATCATGGGATAAAAAACAATTTATGAACGCCACTATCTGGCGAAACGGGACAATTTCACGGGATGGAGATACAGGTATTCCTCCGGAAAGGAGGCAAGCAGCTCGCTGAGGTCTCCTCCGGAAGAGGACACGAGCCCGTCAATGACGGCATTCATGGCTTCAAAGTGTTCCGGATCCTGGGGAAACCAGACGTTTCCCGACTTGTACTGCGTGTCCTCCAGCGTAGACAGCTTTGTTCCGGGAAGAAGCTGCAACGCCGTGGGAATGGCCAGCTCCACAAACATGTTCCATGCGGAGAACACTTCAAGGATACGGCAGAAATCGTCCAATTTCCCTTTCGGAATGCAGACAATGTCCGAATATCCGAAAACGACAGGATAGGAATACTGGTATTTTTTAATCCGGTGCTTCCAGTAATTCAGCAGATGCCATACCCTGCCCTTCAACACTTTCCAATTCGCATGAATCCCCCCGGGGCTCCATTTGGGCAGAAACATGCGTACGCGCGACAATTCATCATGCCGCATGAGGTTCCTGGATTTTAAAATCCGCCTGGCCTCCTCATAGGACGGAACGTTCCTGTTGACGCTTTCCGCATCAATACCGGGAGGGGTTATGGAAAAATGGTGGGCTTCCGCCGTTCCCCGGTAACACACCGGCAGAGAAACGTCCACAAAACCGTCAAGGTAACACGTATCCTCCCCATGGATTCCCAGCAGGGACGGCGTTGAAAATTCGTCAAACCTGGGATTTAAAAGAAGATCGTCTCCAATGATGAGAAGATAATCGCCATCCAACTGCCTGATTCTTTCCCTGGACTGCAAAATATAATTATAGAACTGGAAAGAATTCCCGAAGACGGAACATACGTCAGGGGCATCTCCCTTGTAGTAGGGCATTAATTGAAGCAACCCGGAAAAGCGTCTTGAATAAAGCTCTCTGATTACCGGAATGTTACGTTCATACTGATGGTTGAACAATACAACAAGAGACGTTTTCCGGGAAGAAGTATCCATGGCCGTTTGATGTTGAGAAACAAACCGTACCCTTCAACATAAATTATTGAAAAAAAGGGATTTGCTCTCTGAGTGCACGCACAGTAAAAAGAGTGCGGGGCATATTACACGGATTCCAAATTCGATTGGGGAATTCCAAATCCGCTGTAATTAAAAAGAGATTGCGTGCGGTTGTTTCTGCATGACAGGAGAGCCTCTTCGTAGAAAGGAAATAAAACTGATGATCAATAATTTTCTTTGAAATACGGACTTTCCGGCAGGTATGGATGTTTCTGCCGGAATGGGAATTGATGGGGTTACCCGGATGGAATCATGAAGACGGAAGATTCCGGTCATTGGGGAAGCTTATTTTCAGAAGTTCCTTTCTTTCAAAATTTAACCTTGACTCCGGATTTGGAATTCGTTATTTTTAGACAGTTTAAAAAAACTTAAACTGTTTATTCGATTTCATGATTTCAGCCATTCTTCTTTGTTACAATCAGAAACGTTTTATCAAGGAACAGTTCCGGGCTATTTTAAAACAGGATTATCCAGGAGAATGGGAAATAATTATTTCGGACGATTTTTCTCAGGACGGTTCTTTTGAATGCCTGGAAGAAATGGTGGAAAAAGAGGGAGAAGGACGGCGTATTATTCTCCACCGTAACGAAAGCAACCGGGGAATTGCAGGGAATTTGCAATGTGCCGTTCATTTGTCCCGGGGGGAATGGATTATCAAGTTTGACGGCGATGACATCGCACGGGAAGACAGGATCTCCTCGTTGGCATCTCTGGCGGAAAAATATCCCGGTCATCTGGTTTACTGCCATTCTTATAATGAAATCGATGAAGATGGACAACCCGCTTATGGACGCATGTTGCCAGATTCAGATTCCGTCGTCGTCAAACCCTACAGGGAATGTATTTTTGACATTTCCCATGTTTACAGCTGTTTTGGCGGAAATGCCATGTACCACAGGTCTTTGTTCAGCGACTTCGAATATTTGCCTTCAGGGCCCGGCATTGCGGACGATACAATGCTGTCCATGCGCGCCTATTTGAAAAAATCAGGCATGGTCGCATCCGGCAAACGGTGTTCGTACTATCGGAGACACAACAGTAATATCTGCAATTTTAAGAGCGGGAACCCCAGGACAATCCTGATCAAGAGATCGGAATTCCTGATAACAACCTGGATAATGATCATGAAAGAGGTATACGGAAAGCATAAGTCCGGGGAAATAACATACCAGGCCGCCGATCGCCTGATGAGTCTGATTCAGGCGGAACAGAGAAGGCTCCTGCTCTTCCCCTATGCTTCATTCGATAACAGCCTTCTTACCAAACTCAAATGGTTTTGGAACATTCTGCAATGCAGGCCGAGGCTCTGGCTGGTCAGCATTCCAAGATTGCTCCCGTTTTGCCTGCTGCAAAGGTATTTGAACATTAAAGACCGGATAAAAAGTCTTCCTTTTTTTCACTAACAGCAGGGAACCTGCATAAAAAACAGGAAAAAAAATAAACGTACCGTTATCCTGCTTCCCTCCATCATCGGGAAAACAAAAAAGCCGTTCCGCCGGACAGGCCTGCGCGGAACGGCCAGGAAAAGAAAACCTTGACAAGGTTAATACCTGTAAAAGTCCGGCTTATAAGGACCTTCCACCGGAACGCCGATGTAGTCCGCCTGCTCCGGACGCAGGACAGTCAGCTTGCACCCTATCTTGGCGAGGTGCAGCCGCGCCACTTCCTCATCCAGCACCTTGGGCAGCACTTCCACGCCCACGGAACGGTCTTTACGGGTATTCCACAGTTCCAGCTGGGCCAGCACCTGGTTGGCGAAGCTGTTGGACATCACGAAGCTGGGATGACCCGTAGCGCAGCCCAGGTTGACCAGGCGGCCTTCCGCCAGAAGATACAGGCTGTTGCCGGACGGGAACGTGTAGCGGTCCACCTGCGGCTTGATGTTAAGATGCCTGATGCCGGGATACGTCTGGAGCTTGTGTACCTGGATTTCATTGTCGAAGTGGCCGATGTTGCAGACAATGGCCTGGTCCTTCATTTTTTCCATGTGTTCGATGCGGATGATGTTGCAGTTTCCCGTAGTGGTCACGTAAATATCCGCCCAGCCCAGCGTGTCTTCCACCGTCAGTACGCGGTAACCTTCCATGGCTGCCTGAAGAGCGCAGATGGGGTCTATTTCCGTCACGACCACCTGGGCTCCCATGCCGCGCAGGGACTGGGCGCAGCCTTTGCCTACGTCCCCGTAGCCGCAGACGACGGCCACCTTCCCGGCAACCATCACGTCCGTGGCCCGCTTGATGCCGTCCACAAGGGACTCACGGCAGCCGTACAGGTTGTCAAACTTGGACTTGGTTACGGAATCGTTTACGTTGATGGCCGGAATCAGCAGACGGCCGGCGGCCTGCATCTGGTACAGGCGGTGCACGCCGGTGGTCGTTTCCTCGGAAACGCCCTTCAGCTCGGGAAGCCAGCGATGGAAAATGCCCGGAGTCGCCGCGGCAATTTTTTTCAACAGGGCCTTGACGACTTCCTCTTCTTCCGATTCCGACGGGGTATCCACCCAGTCGGAGCCTTCTTCCATTTCATACCCGCGGTGGATAAGCAGGGTGGCGTCTCCGCCGTCGTCCACAATCAGCTGCGGCCCCAGCCCGTCCGGAAAGTTCATGGCCTTCCACGTACAGTCCCAGTATTCCCGCAGCGTTTCCCCCTTCCAGGCGAAGACGGGGGTGCCGGATTTGGCGATGGCGGCGGCGGCGTGGTCCTGGGTGGAGAAAATGTTGCAGCTCGCCCAGCGGACGGAAGCGCCCAGAGCCGTCAGCGTTTCTATCAGCACGGCCGTCTGCACCGTCATGTGCAGGGAGCCCATGATGCGCACGCCCTCCAGGGGTCTGGCGGCAGCGTACTTTTCGCGCACGGCCATCAGGCCGGGCATCTCATGCTCCGCAATATCCAGTTCCTTGCGTCCGAAATCCGCCAGGCCGATATCGCGCACCTTGTATTGTTCCGTTTCTGAAAACATGTCTGTAAGCGTTGTCGTAGGATTAATGAAGAAGTTGTTTCAGGAAGGCCAGGCGCGTTTCGTCCAGCTGTTCCCAGGGCAGTTCCGGATTAGTGAAATGCCCGTAGTGCGTCGTCTTCCGGTAAATAGGCTGAAGCAGATTCAGCTGTTTCACCATATCCGCGGGCTTGAAGGAAAAGATGTTTTCCAGCGCATTTTCAATGGATATTTCCTCCACTTTCCCGGTACCGAACGTATCCACCCGGATGGAAACCGGAGCGGGGTAGCCAATGGCGTAAGCCACCTGCAATTCACATTTGTCCGCCAGTCCGGCAGCCACAATGTGCTTGGCAACCCAGCGGCACATATACGCGGCGGAACGGTCCACCTTGGACGGGTCTTTCCCGGAAAAGGCTCCGCCGCCGTGGCGCCCCATGCCGCCGTATGTGTCCACAATAATTTTGCGGCCCGTCAGGCCGGAATCCCCGTGGGGACCGCCCACGACGAATTTCCCGGTGGGGTTGATGAAATATTCCGTCCTCTCATCCAGAAGCTCCGCAGGAAGCACATTTTTAATGAGTTTGACGCAATATGAGTAAATCGTGTCATGGTCCACGTCTTCCGTGTGCTGGGTGGAAATAACTACGTTTTCAATATGCGCGGGACGCCCGTCTTCGTCATAGGCCACAGCCACCTGGGACTTGCAGTCCGGGCGCAGCCAGTCCACATGCCCGCGCTTGCGCCTCCTGGCCAGCTCAATGAGCAGTTTATGCGCAAACACGATGGGGGCCGGAAGCAGCTCCGGCGTCTCATTCGTTGCGAAGCCGAACATAATGCCCTGGTCTCCGGCGCCCTGCTCCGCATGGCCCTTGCCCTCCGCCTCCCGGGCGTCCACTCCCTGGGCAATATCCGGGGACTGTTCCGTGAGCAAATTCGTGAAAAAGACGGTATCCGCATGGAAAACGTCGTCGTCCTGCCTGTTGCAGTACCCGATCTCCCGAATGGCCTGGCGGGCGATTTTTTCCGGATCGATCACCGCTTTGGTCGTCAGCTCTCCGGCAATGATGACCATATTGCTCTTCACCAACGTTTCACATGCAACGCGGCTAGTTTTGTCTTGAGCCAGGCAGGCGTCTAAAATAGAGTCGGAAATGTAGTCGGCCACCTTGTCCGGATGGCCTTCTCCAACGGATTCCGACGTAAAGATGTGAGGGGTGTTTCTACTCATATCGACAAATCTCGATGTGTTGATATATTATTCCGCTATGAAGTCAACCCTAAAAACGCTCAAACTCCTGGCAGATCCCACCCGCCTGCGCATCATCAACGTTCTGAATGAAGAATCCCTGAGCGTCGCGGAACTTCAGGAAATTCTCGGCATGGGGCAAAGCCGCATTTCCACCCAGCTGGCCCAGCTCCGGCAGGAAGGGGTGGTGGAGGACGCCCGTTCCGGCAAAAACGTCTTTTACACTCTTTCCCTGGCAGGTGATCTGCACAATGTAGCCCTGAAAGCCTGCGAGGAATTGCCGGAGGCGGAAACGGACAAAAAAGCCCTTCAGGTTATCCTGGACAAGCGCAAAAACCGCACCCAGGCCTATTTTGACGAAGTAGTGTGCCGTCTGGGCAAGAACTACGCGCCCGGCCGTTCCTGGAAAGCGCTGGCCGGTGCTCTGCTCCGCATTCTGAACTATGACGTAGTGGCGGACCTGGGAGCCGGGGAAGGTTTCGTTTCCCAGCTCATCTCCCCCAGCGCCAAACAGGTGATCGCCGTAGACAACTCCCCCAGCATGGTGGAGCTGGGGCAGGAGCTGGCGCGCAAACACGGGCTGGACAATCTGGAATACCGCCTGGGCGATATCGAAGCGCCGCCCATTAAACCCGGCACGGTGGATCTGGCCCTGCTCAGCCAGGCCCTGCACCATGCGCAAAAGCCGTCCAGAGCGCTGGAAGCTGCGTGGGATATCCTGAAATCCGGCGGTTGCCTGGTGGTGCTGGATCTGCTCCAGCATGGACAGGAGGAAGCCCGTGAACTTTACGCGGACCGCTGGCTGGGCTTCACGCCCGCCGCCCTGGAAAGCATGCTGAAGGAAGCGGGATTCCGGAACATCCACACGGATATTGTGGACAGGGAGCCGGACCCGCCCCATTTCCAGACTCTGATGGCCGCCGCCTGGAAACCGTGACGTACAGCCGTCTTAATCCATTTTCCTTCCGGAATAGCCGGAGCGGACTTTCCGACATGCCTCCACAAGATTCCTCACGGTACCGGCATGCCATCCATGAAAAGCCGCTACATCCCGGAAACCCTGTCTTCCGGAGGCCTTTCCGCCGGAAAGGGGCGGCTTCCGGATTGCAGGGCTTCCCGCATTCCCCGGACAATATCCATCATCTGTCCTGCAGACAGCTCCTCCTTACCCTCAATTTCCTCATCCACCAGCGCTTTCATTTCCTCCAGCAGATGCTCCGGCTCCAGACGGTAAGTAAGCAGCACCCGGAACAGCTCTCTTCCGGCAGCCTGCAGAGGGACCGCAGGAAAATCCGCGACACTATTCAAATCTTTTTCTTCAAAGGAATTCAGGAGCTTTGCATACCGCAGGAAAGCGCACTTGAATTCCCCTGGGCATCCGCCCATATCCACTGAAGCCAAATACCGGCGGAAGGAAATCTCCGCCGCCAGATGCACGGCCTCATCCCCCGTGGATTCCGCCAGCCACGTTTCCTTTTGCTTCAGATGCACAAGCAGGAGGACCTTCCTCATGGCTTCCCTCTGTCTGCCCTTGGGGCCACTTTTCAGTTTGACCAGATCCAAATCCAGATCGCGGCATCGGGGCTCGCTACATCCTGGGCGAGAGACACACCCAGGGAGGCCGCCATTATGACAAACGGCAGCCACCTCCTCATGCATTCCCGAATATGGACCATTGCGGTCAGCCATTACATGAAAAACGCCGGAAAATCAACCCAAATCCAGCGCCTCCGGCATGAAGAAAATCCATGCCGGAATGTTGTGCCCGCCCAGAGGAACACCCGGAACTGCAGATCATTCCGACATAAGCTCCATCCCTCCGTTTTCCAAGCGTTCCGGGCGGGAAAAGAAGGAAAAAACGATGTCCGCACCCGTACCCGGCTGCTGGCCGGGAAGGACGGCTTCATGCCAGCCGGAGAGATTGACGGACACACGGGCATATGAGAAAAAACCGTCTATGCTATTCGCAGTAGTGATTTTCCTTTCCGTGGTCGTGCTCGGTGTCATTGCCGCGCTGCGTTTCACCAAAGGCATCATTCCCCTGCGCACCTACGAATCCCGGGAACTGCCCGGCTTCCCCGGCCCGGCGGGATTAATCCACCGCCTGGACGGTGCGGAAAAACGCCAGCGGAAACTGGAGAAAGCCCGGTTTCCCGGAGTGGATGAAAACGGATTCATCAGCCTTCCTCCGGCATGGGAAGGCAAGGTGACCGCAGGCCGGCTGGCCTGCGTAGCCCATACCTGGGCCATGAGCAGCCTGGTCCGGGAAGACCCGGAGGCGGCAAAAGCCCGCAAAACCGCCTCTGCGCGCGCCACGATGATTCCTTTTTTCACAGCTCTTATCCTGCTGGGAATGCTGACGGCCGGACTGTTGAAATTCCAGATCGCGCTGGCCATCGGGCTGGCCTGCTGGGCCTTTTTCACTTTCTCCGCCCTTCCCTCCCAGTTCCGCGAATGGAAAGCGGCGGAAATAGCCAAATCAGGGCTAAAGGAAGCCGGGCTGTGGCCCGTGCTGCCTTCGGACGCCATGGCTGTGGAACAATGCCTGAAAGCGTTGTCATGGTGCCACGTGGCAGGCTTCCGACGCATTCTGCCCAGATAGCGGTTTCCCCGGCGATGAAGCGCATTTTTCCGGTCAAACCGGCCTTTGGGAGAAAAAAATCTTGAAACGGGGATGCGTGTAACCCACTCTTTCATCGTCGTCAACTTTTCCTTACCGTTTCCATCTCTCCATGAATGAGTCCGCAAACCCCATCCTCAAATATTTTTCGGAATTCAAGATCCTGAAAACCGTATCCAAGGATTTCTGGCTTACCAACGTCGTCCAGTTCTTCGACGGAATGGCCTATTTTTCCATGATTACGGTATTCGTCCTCTACCTGACGGACTATTGCAGCTTCAACGATGCGGACGCCGCCCTCTGGGTAGGCCTGTACACCCTTTTCATCTCCGCCTTCGTCTTCGCGGTGGGTTCCATCTGCGACATCATCGGCATACGGCGCACTTACCTGATCGGCTTCATCATCCTCATTGCCGGGCGCCTTATCATGGGCTTCGGTCCGGACCTCAGCCCAACCGTGGACTCCGGAAGGCTGGCCGTCATGGCGGGCATTCTGATTATGTCCTTCGGCACGGCGTTCATGTCCCCCGTCATCCAAACTTCCATCCGGCGCTTCACTCCGCTGAAAGCGCGTTCCACGGGCTTCAATATCTACTACCTGCTGATGAACATTTCCGCCGTCATCGCGAACGTGTTCCTGATTGAATTTTTCCGCAAGCACTTCGGCGCCGTGGACGGCGGATACTGGATTATCAACTTCGGAACGCTGATGGTGCTGCTGGGCTGCATCACCACCCGTTTTATTAATGAAGACAACTACGCGGAACCCAGCGAACGGGAGGCGAACATCAATGCCCCCCTCCGCAGACCTCTCCAGCTCTTCATGGAGGTGTGGAAGGAATCCGCCTTCCGCAAACTTATCCTCTTCCTTGTGCTGACCATGGGCGTGCGCATCGTTTTCACGCTGCAATTCCTGGTGATGCCCAAATACTACGTGCGTACGCTATATGACGACTTTGCCATAGGCTCCATCAATGCCGTCAACCCGGCCATCATTGTCTCCGGCCTCATCCTGCTCATTCCGGTGCTGGGCCGCTTCTCTACCGTTGGCCTCATGATTGCGGGCATGTCCATCTCCGCTTTCTCTCTCGTTTTCATGGCCATTCCCATTGAATGGTACTACCTGGTGCCCGGCATTGAAACGCGCTCTCAGGCGTATCTGGTAGCCATTGTGGCGCAGATCCTAGTATTCGCATTCGGGGAACTGCTCTTCTCCCCCCGCTTCTCCGAATATGTGGCGCGGGTAGCTCCGAAAGACAAAGTGGCCTCCTACATGTCTCTGGCGGCGCTTCCCATGTTCATCGCCAAACCCATCAATGGCATCATCGGCGGCCTGCTCGTCGCCTACCTCTGCTATGACGGCATCTGCGCCAAGATGGATACCGGGCACATCGGCTTCTGGGACTCCCCGGAATTCATGTGGACCATTTACCTGGCCATGGCCGTAATCAGCCCCATCGCCATTATCATGACCCGCAGGACCATCACCTCGGACCATCCCGAGGAAGACGCGGCATCGCCACCCATCAGCGCCATTGAAGCGGAAACGGATCCCGCCCTGACGGCGGAAGAATTTACGGAAGCCAACTCCTGAACTTACGAGACCATGAACCAGCACACGCGCAACATCATTGTGGATTCCCTCATCCTGGTAGCTTTCAGCTCCCTCCTCGGCGGTCTCAGCCTGTTGGTCTCCAAATCTTTCTCCGGAGATCCCAACCCGGCCCTGGACCTTATCACCGTAATGAAGAAAGCGGAGGCCAAAGAAGTCAACGCTTCCTCCGAACAGGAGGAGAAGGAAGCCCGAGTCAAGGGGATGAAGGAATTCGAACAAACCCTGAAGGAAGGGGAAGAACTGGCTGCGGCAGAAGGAAAGGCTTTTGTCAACATGACGGATCCCCATGGCAGAACTCCTGTCATGTGGGTATGCTACGCCAACTACAACAACATTGAGACCACGCTGAAGCTGGAAGCCACTCGGGCCCCCTATCTGGACCGGCTTCTGGAAGACCCCCGCGTGGAAATCGACCGAAAGGACAAGGACGGGTGGACCGCGCTGCACTGGGCTTCCTGGAGCGGGCTGGACCGCCTGTCCGACATGCTGATTGAAAGGAAAGCAGACATCAACAACCGGGAGGGCAACGGCTTTACGCCCCTCATGCTGGCAGCCATGCGCGGTAATTTCCAGGTGGCGGCCCTGCTACTGGAAAAAGGAGCGGATATGACTGCCGTCAACAAATTCGGGAAAAACGCCCTTCAACTGGCGGAAGAAGGAGCTCTCGCTTATCAATCCAGCTTTGACCTCACTAAGACGGAAGTTTCCAAAGCCCCGGTGGATTCCTTCATCCGCGCTTATGAAAAGGCCGTGGCCGGCCTGCCGCCCGAACACGCCCCGGAATTCATGGAAGCCATGAAAAAAGCCGTGGGACGCCAGTCTTTCGTGGAAACAGGGTACGTCCTCCAGCTCATCACGCGCTCCCTGAGTTCCAAAAACCTGCTCACGGAAGAACAGTCCGGAAAATTCCGGGAGGAAATCACCGGAGCAATCGCGGAAAACTCCCGGATCATTGATGTCCGCGGCGTGGCTTTTGAACACACCGTGGACCTGCTCCGCAAAGCGGCGGAAAAATAACGGCCTTTCCTTCAGGGTTCAGACATCCGCCACTTTTGCTCTTGACGCTTTCACGGCTCCTTTCTAGGATTCGCGGCATACCATGGTTAGAGCATTGCGCACCGGCATCATGCTGCTCACCCTTCTGCTGGTCGTCGTAGGCGGAACGGGTATGGTTTCCGTGTGCCCGTGTCATGAAGAAATTTTCATTTTTTCCTGTTCCTGCCATCAGGATGCCGCCCCCTGCGAATGCCACGGGGACGATGTGCCCCGCACCGGCTCTTCCAGCCCTCTGGCCGGGCACCTCTGCGAACACCGGCAGCTGGAGATTAATGATCTGACGGTTCCTGTTCCTCATGCACCTCTGCCCCAGCCTTACGTCATCTGGCAGACATTGCCGGATTTCCACCATCTGGCCCGGCCTCTTCTTTTAATAAGCCAAACATCGGATTCCGCAACACCGGTTCCCCCTGACCCCTTCAGGAACACCGGCCCGACGCATGAAGGCTTTCAACTTCCCCTGCTGATTTAACGGCTCTTTTTAGAAACGTCCTTAAGGGCGTTTCCTGCGGTACGCTGCCTTTAATACGGCGGCCGCTTTTATTTGTTTCCGCGGAATTATTCGCCGCATTGTCCAAACCTGATTGGACCGAACTGTTTTTATTATCTTTTCCATCATGAAATCCACACCATTCTTCGCCGGAATAGGCCTGGCAGCCCTGCTCAGCTCATGCAGCGTCTACCACAGCGCGCCTATCGACCTGAACGCGGAGGAAGCCTCCTGGAAAGAGGCGTCCAGCGTAGATTCCCCTACCTCAATCACTCAGAACCAGGCTCGCCAGATCGGCCTGGTCATGAATCCGGATCTGAACAAAGCCCGGCTGAAACTGGCTTCCAGCAATGAAGTAGCCAGGCAATCGGGCTGGTGGAACGATCCCTCCTTTTCCTGGGATATTGAACAAGTCCTCCAGGAAAATACGGTCAACATGTCCGGCAGCCTGGGCTTCACCATTCCCGTAACCGGCCTCCCCGCCCTGGAAAAAAAGGTGGCGGAACAATACAAGGAGGCCGACTTCTGGACCCTCCGCCAGGCTGAACTGGATTTTCTCAGTTCCCTGGACCAGGCATGGAGCAAACTGGCCGTTACCCAGCGCCGCAAGACGGTCATCCGGGAACGGCTGAATGCCATCCGGCGGGAAAACGGCATGATTGAACAGCTTATCGGCGCGGGGGAAGTGGATTTTTCCTCTCGGCAGGTAGCCTCCCAGCGGATGAATGACGCTATCCGGGAACTCCAAACCGTGACGGAAACGGAATTGGAGCAAAAAATGGAACTCGTCAAGCTGATGGGCCTGCATCCTTCTGCGGTACGGAAACTCGGTTTCCTGACGAAACAGAATTTCCAGCTTCCCGCCGCCGTACCGGCTCCCGGCCCTTCAGCTTTGACCGCCTCTCCAAAAATCAAGGCACAACTGGCGACCTACGCCACCACGGAGACATTATTCAAAACGGAAATCCGCCGGCAGTACCCGGAACTGGAGCTCGGTCCCTCCTTCACCCGCGACGAAGGAGAAAAGGAAGTAGGCGGAGAAATAGGGTTCAATCTTCCCCTTTGGAACCGCAATCGCAAGGCCATTGCGGAAGCCCGAGGCACACGGGACTTGTCCAGACAGGAAACCATCCAGCTTTGGAAAACGGAATTATTCAACGCCCGCCAGCTTGACGCCAGCCAGCAGATGGCACTCCGCCACTGCCGCACGGAACTCCAGCGCATGGAATCCTTCGCCGCCTCCGTCCGGACCATGGAAAAGCTGCACGGCATTGGGGAAGCATCCCTGCTGGAACTGGCGGAAAACCGCCACCAGCTTTACGAAAGCCGCCTGGCTTTCCTGGACAATCTGGACAAGCTTCTGGCCGTTCAGGCCCAGCTCCGCTACCTCACCCACGCCAACCTTTAATCCACATCAATCTTCCACCATCTTTAATGAATATGAAACATCTTTATTTTTCCATCATGCTGGGACTGGCTCCTGCTTTCTGTCTCCATTCCGCACGCGGAGAACAGCCTGCCCCTGCAGAACACAAACACGAGGACGGTTCCGCCTGCACGGCGGATCACGGCCATGACGACCATCAGCACAAGGCAGGGGAAACCTGTACTCAGGGCCACGCCCACGAAGAACACAGGCATGCGGACGGAGCCGTCTGCACAGGCGACCATGAACTGGAAGGTCACCAGCACGCGGAAGGGGAAGCATGCACGGGCGACCATGAACGCGAAGAGTCTGCGGAAAAAAATTCCAGCCAACCGGGGGACATGATTCCCGTGCATGTGGATGAAAAAGCGCGCCATTCTCTGGACATGCGCTTTGAGAAAGTGGAGGAAACCTCCCACGGAGCGGCGAAAACCCTTCACGGGCAGATGGTCATTCCTCCCCATGCGGTAACCACATACGCCCTTCCCGCCGCAGGGCGCGTGACATTCAACGTCAAATCCGCACAACAAGTGCGCAAAGGGGAACTGCTGTACACGCTGGCATCCCCGGATATTGTGGAAATGGAAGGAAACGCCTCCCAGGCCAGGGCCGCGCTGGACCGTGCCGCAGCAGAACTCGGAACCCTCAGGGAACGCCGGGCCCAGTTGGAAAAAATCGGCACCCGCAACAGCGAACTGAATACTTCCATCCAATTCAAAGAGGCGGAAATCCACAGCCTCCGGGCTGCCCTGAACGCCAGCAACAATAAATTGAAACTGGTGATGGAGTCCGGCGTATTGAAAAATAACCTTCTTTACATATACGCAGCGGCGGATGGTTCCGTTCAGTCCGTGAACATGACCCAAGGGGCCTGGGGAGAACAGGGCGCACCTGCCCTCGTCATGACCAATAAAGGGGATCTGGAATTTACCACGACCATTTATGGGACGGATCCCGTCCATTATGCAAAAGCCCGGCTGACTCTGACCAGCGGTAAAAACACGGAACTGCTGAACGGCTCCCTGAGGGTGGCCGAACAGGTAGATCCCGCCACCCAGTCCAGGGCCCTGTATTTTACCCCGGACCGCATACCGGAAGGGACACATGCCGGCCAGCTGGCCCGGTTGGATCTGTACTCCCATGACGCCGCCACGGAGGGCTTCATTCCCGTCCCCAACAGCGCCGTCGTCAAGGTAGGGGTGAACGACGTGGTTTTCATCAAGGCGGGAAACGATACATTTGTCATGAAAAAAGTGGAAACACTGCCTTCCCGTCAGGGAAAAACGCCCGTCAAGGGACTGATGCCGGGACAGACTATCGTCACCAAGGGCGGGTATGAATTGAAATACATCCTGCCCACCGGAGAGGCCGGAAGCAAAAAAGCAGCCGGGCACTTCCACGCGGACGGCCAGTTCCACGAAGGAGAACACTAAACGATGTACAAAATAAAAGATTAAGGAACAAATACCCCGAATTCCTTTGGAATAAACCCTTGAATCTTAGGTATTCAGCAATCAGAATCCATGAACTTTCTCATTTCATTCTGCCTGAACAACAGGATTACTGTGATCCTGCTGACGATTGCGCTGGCAATCATCAGCATTTTCGTGGTGAAGAACATTCCCGTGGACGTATTCCCGGAACTGAAGGTCCCGCGTGTCACCATCCAGACGGAAGCCCCCGGCCTTACTGCGGAAGAAGTGGAACAATACATCACCATTCCCATTGAGTCCGCCATGAACGGAACCGCCGGAGTCAAAGGCGTCCGCTCCTCCTCCGGCAGCGGGCTTTCCTTCGTATGGGTGGATTTCGACTGGAACAAAGATATCTACCAGGCCCGGCAGATTGTAACGGAACGTCTTGGAGCAGTCCGGGAATCCCTGCCGGAAGGGACATCCCCGGAGCTGGCCCCCATCGTCTCCATAACGGGGGAAATCATGCTCATCGCCCTGACTGGAGACAAGGATACCTCCCAGCTGGACATGAGGCAACTGGCGGAATACAAGCTGCGCACGCGCCTGCTGGCCATTCCCGGGGTGGGGCAGGTCACGGTGCTGGGCGGGCGTCTGCCGGAATACCAGGTGATTTATGATCCCAACAAACTCAAACTGGCCGGGGTGGACCTTTCCAGCCTGAAAACGGCTATTCAGGAATCCCAATCTTCCGTCCCCGCAGGGTATCTGGAGGATGTAGCCGGGCAGGAACTCCCCATCCAGCAGGATACCCGCACCGCCAATATTGAACAGCTCAACCGCGCCCTGGTTCCGGACCATGCCTCCGGAATACTCCGGCTCCAGGATGTGACGGAAGTCAAGATAGACGGTGCGCCGCGGCGGGGAGATGCCGGATTTATGGGGGAAGACGCCGTAGTGCTTTCCGTGCAGAAGGTGCCGGGAGCCAATACTCTGGCCCTGACACAGGCCGTGGATGCAGCCGTCAGGGAATTCAGTCAAAGCCAGCTTCCCAAGGGAATGAAACTGCACACCGCAGCCTATCGGCAGGCGGATTTTATTGAAATGTCCCTGGATAACGGCACGGAAACCCTCCTCATTGCCGGAGCGGTGGTCATGATCGTCATCTTCCTGACGCTGCTGAACCTTCGCACGGCCATCATCACGCTGATTTCCATGCCCCTGTCCATCCTGTTCGGGATGATGATGTTCCCCGTCTTCGGGCTGGCCATCAACATCATGACCCTGGGCGGCCTTGCCGTAGCCGTGGGAGACGTGGTGGACAACGCCATTATCTTCGTGGAAATAGCCTGGAGGCACCTGAACAGGAACGCCGCCCTGCCGAAAGATAAGCGCAAGAGCAAGTATGAGGTTCTGATGAAAGCCAAGAGCGAAATCGTAGGCTCCATTTCCTTCTCCTCCGTCATCATCCTGCTGGTATTCACTCCGGTGCTCTTCCTGTCCGGTCTGGAAGGCCAGTTTTTCCGGCCCCTGGGGATCTCCTACATGCTGGCCCTGCTTTCTTCTCTTATTGTAGCTGTCACCATTACTCCGGTTCTCTGTTACATATGGTTCAAGAAAAGCAAAAACGCCGCTACTCTGGAAAGCGGGGATTCCTTCAGCTCCCGCCTCATTAAACGCATTTATGCCCCCATCCTGGAATTCTGCCTGCGCTTTTCCAAAACGGTCTGCGCCATCATGACGGCCATTACGCTGCTGGCCCTGTGGCTGGGTTCCACGTTCGGAACCAGTTTCCTGCCGCCGTTCAACGAGGATTGCTACACAGTCTTCGTCAGTACGGTGCCGGGAACTTCCCTGGATGAAACGGAGCGCATCTCCCGGAAAGTGATGAAAGATATTGAACAGATTCCGGGGGTTCTCAGTGTCACCCAGCGCACGGGACGCGCGGAAAACGACGAACACGCAGAACCCGTCAGCGCCTCCGAGCTGCTCGTGCGCGTGGATCTGAAGAAAGACCAGAAAGAATTGCGCGCCGCCATCAAGAAATGCATTGACGGCATCCCCGGCACCAGCTCCATGATCGGCTATCCGCTGGCCCATCGCATCAGTTCCGCTCTGTCCGGCTCCAACTCGGAAATCGCCATCAACATTTACGGCACGGAGCTGCCCCAGCTCCGCCTGGCGGCCCGGAAAGCCAAGGAAATTCTGGAGAACATGCCGGAAGTGGCGGATGCACGCGCCAACCGGGAAATTATGGTGGATACCATTCGCGTGCAATACAATCAGGAAGCCCTGGCTTCCTACGGCCTGACCATGGCGAATGCTGCGGAACAGGTTTCCACGGCCATGAACGGACAGAAACTGGGAGAAGTCATCAAAAACCAGGACCATTGGAACATTGTCCTGCGCATTGACCCCAGACTTAAAACGTCCATGGAAGATGTCAAAAACCTGGAACTCATTTCCCCCAATAAAAAAACCGTGCGCCTGGACGACGTGGCACAGGTGTACCGGGAGGAAGTTTCCAACCTCATCCTGAGGGACAACACCATGCGGAAAGCCATGATTTCCTGCAATCCCTCCCCCAATTCCAACCTGGGAGACCTCGCGAAAGCCTGTCGGGAACAATTGGACCCGGTAATGAACGCCATGGGCTGTACCGTAGACTATGACGGCACTATCAAAGCACGGGAATCCGCATCACAACGGCTTTACGTCCTGGGCGCCATCGTCATGGTGCTCATCGTACTGCTCCTTTCCTCCGCACTGGGAAGCGTCCGGCGCGCCATGCTGACTCTGGTGAACATACCGCTGTGCCTGGTGGGCGGCATCGTAGCCGTTTTCCTTGCCTCCCCCGGTACGCTGTCCTCCCTGTTTGGAGGAACTTACATTCCTCCCATTCTTTCCGTGGCTTCCATTGTGGGGTTCGTGACCGTCATCGGCTTCGCCATCCGCAGCGGCCTGATTCTGCTCAACAGGTACCGGGCCCTAGAACATCAGGGGATGGAACCCGCGGAAGCCATACGGGAAGGTTCTCTGGAACGCGTGGTCCCCATCATCATGACTTCCCTGACTACCGTGCTGGGGCTGCTCCCGCTGATCTGGGCCATTGACCAGCCCGGAGGCGAACTGCTCGGCCCCCTGGCCATCGTCCAGTTCGGCGGGCTGGTGACAGCCACCATCCTGAACCTGCTTATCATTCCGGCCACGGCCAAACTCTTCTCCCGCTGGATTGCCTCCCGGCGGAAGGAATTGAAAGCAACCTCCTGATTCATTCAGGACTCCGGCGGCGGGACCGGGGAGAGGATGAGCCCCGGTTCCGCTTTTTACAGCAACAGACATAACGAGTCCTTGCCTTGCAGGCCGATAAGGGGCACACATGGAGGTTCAAGCTTCACCTTCATGCCCAAACGGAAATCCACCAGAGAGCACCTGCTCAATACGGGTGCCATGATTGTCGGGGAATCCGGGCTGCGCGCCCTTACCGTTCGCGGCCTGTCCCTGCGGGCCGGCACCAATACAGGGAGCTTTGTCTATCACTTCGGCAACCGGGAAGCTTTTCTGACCGAGCTTCTGGAACGCTGGTACGAACCTCTGTTCACCGGCATCAGGACCCATGCCAACATTCATCTTCCGGCCTTTGAAAAACTGGAAGCCATCCTGGGAGACGTCATGGAGTTCCTGCTGCGTCACGGCCAATTCATTGCCCAGCTGGTTCTGGACGCCCTGGCAGGGGAACAGGCGGCCATCCGTTTCATTTCAGGAATCCATACGCGCCATCCCCTTGTGCTGCTGGAAACCATACGGGAAGCCCAGCAGGAAGGATCCGTGCTCATGGGAGACCCCATGAACATCCTCATTTACCTTGTCTGCTGCGGGGGAGCCCCCTTTATCCTTTCCGGACAGCTCCAAGTGCACGACTCCAAAGCAGCTCGGCCCGTTCTCGACTTGCTGGGTTCTATCCTCAATGATCCGGAAAGCGCCAGACAACGCATGACCTGGGCGCTCCGCGGCATACGGCGGGTCTGAGATTTCAGCAAAGGGGCAGACCGGAAAAACGCGTCGCCTCCCGGCCCCCTGCCGAACCAAAATATCGCCGCCCTTACACGCACGCTCCCTTCTTACCTCCGCCATTGGGGGCGATGAGGCGGACGGGGAGGCGGAGGAGGAGGATTATGGTGGCGCCAGTCATTGCGGTACCTGTCCTTGTCACGGTCATGCTGGACAGCCGCCCCAATAGCAGCGCCGGCAGCCAGCGCCCCCACACCGATGGCGGCGGCTCCACCGGGCGTTACGGAACTGTTCCCGTAGCTGTCCGTCGTGCAGGACGGCATGAAAGAAAGCGTCATTCCCGCCAGGGGAAGAAGCCAGAATGATTTAATATGCCTGTTCATGAGATAAAAAATAAGGATTAACACCGGCAGCCCGGTTACATCCGGTAAGCGCGGAATCCCTTGATGATTTGTTTAAATATGTCACAGTCCTGAACGGAATTCCCGGAATCATAACAGCTACGCGCGCAGCAGGCTTTTCATTACCCCCCTGTTCCGGCGTTCCTGAATACGGAAATCCGCATGCACTGTAAAAAAACAGACATGCGGATGGAAAAAGCGTTCATCTTCCGGAAAACTTCGGAAACGTCCGTAGGATTACTTCTGTTCTACCACAGGCTCAATACGAACGGGACTCTGGATATCAAACAGGCTCTTGCGCAGCAGGTAGCCTCCGCTCTGCAAGGCAAATGCACTGGCCGGAAATTTCTCCGCCAGTTCACGGTAAAAGGCGCCTGCGGCGGCATTGTCTTTCTTAGCCCGGGCAATGTCCCCCAGGCACATGGTGGCAAAACCGGAAAAAGTAGGATCTCCCGCATCCACCACGGAACGGAACAACCCTTCCGCCTCATCCGCTTTCCCCCGGTTCATCAGACGGCAGGCCAGGGTAACGGAAGCCTGGGCTTTCCATTCCTCCGTGGGAGCGGAATCAATAAAAGCTTTCATTTTGGCCACGCCTTCATCCTCCTTGCCGGCGTTCCACAAGGCAATGGCCTGAAGGTAAGAGGCAGTGACGGCGGCGCGGGAACTGTCAAAGTCAGCCACCACCTGCTGAAGCCCCTGTTCGTCCAGGGAAATTTCCCCGGTTGCCGGGGATTCCGGCATAGCGGCCACCAGAGCGGCGCCTGCCTTTCTTTCCATGGAATCCTGCACGCCATTATAAATAATCCATCCGGCAGCCCCAAGGACGCATAGCAACACAACCAGCGCAACCTTGCCGTAATGTTCATCCAAAAACTGTTCATGCTTGGCCGGGCCGACGGAAATTTCCGCAAACGCACTTCCGTCGCCCATCGGCATATTGTCCATGGCCCGTTTAATATCCTTGATATCCATAATATGTTGAAGAGGGTTCTACCGTGTTGTCCCAACCAAATCAATCAGCTTTTTACTTATCTTCGCCATGTTCCAAAAGCTGCAGGGAATCCTTCAGTCCCAGATTCCTGTAAATTTCCCGCGTTGCCCGGCTCTGGTTAAGCGTATAAAAATGAATGCCGTCCACATCGGAATCCAACAGTTCGGCGCACTGGCTGGAGGCGTATTGGATGCCTACCTCCTGAATAGCGTCCGGATTGGAACCCGCACGCTTCAGCGCCTTAAGCAGCCTGGCCGGAAAACAGGTGCCTCCGGAAAGCTCTGCCATGCGGTTCATGCCGGACAGGCTGGTCACAGGCATGATTCCCGCCAGGATAGGCACCTTGATGCCGGCCAGCAGACAGCGTTCCCGGTAATCCAGGAAAGAATGATTGTCAAAAAACAGCTGGGTGCAGATATAATCCGCGCCGGCATCCACCTTGGCTTTCAGGAAATCCATCTCGCGCAGACGGTTGGGAGTGGCCGGATGACCTTCCGGGAAGCCGGCCACGCCTATGGCGAATCCATCCGGATCCGGGTGACGGCCGGATTCATTATATTCACGGATAAACGTCACCAGATCCGCCGCATGGCGAAAAACATCCGCATCGCGGTTGTAATCCTTCGCTCCCCGGGGAGGATCTCCCCGAAGTGCAAGAACGGCCCGCACTCCAGCCCGGGCGTATTGGTCCAGGATATTCCATACCTCCTCCCGGCTATGCCCTACGCAAGTAAGGTGGGGCACCGTAGGAATACGGGATTCATGCTGGATGCGCAACACCACTTCGCGGGTAAGCTCGCGGGTGGAGCCCCCTGCACCATACGTCACGCTGACGAAACTGGGGCGGTAAGGCTCCAGTTCACGGATAGTCTGGTACAAGGCCGATGCTGCCTGCTCGTTTTTGGGCGGGAAAAATTCAAAGGACAGGCTGGGACCGGCGCCCGATTGCAATCTTTCTCTCAGGTGCACTTCTCTTTACTTGGCTTGGCTAAATACGGATCCGCATCACGGCTCCATGGGAATCATCACCGGTTTGGGAGCTTCCACGGGGACGGGGGCAGAGGGAGAAACCATACCGGACTTGTCTTCTTCCGTCATGTTTTCCTGCCAGCTCGCAGGCGGAACAATGACTTCATCCCCCGGCTTGATAGGTTCCTTGTCATTATTATCAAAAAGCGTATTACGCTTCACGTAGGACTGGAACACTTTCCCGTCCGGGTCAACTCCGTCGATAATCAGGGATACGAAAATGCTCCCGCGTCTGCGGATTCCCAGTTCCTGCCCCACTTTCAAGTCAGGTTGGCCGATGGACTGGAACAGGACCAGGTTGGCGTCACGGTAGTATTCCGTCACACGGCCCACCTGCTCCGCATCCTTGATTTCATTAAGCCATTGCAGCCGGGGATCTCCCTTTTCCATGCTCTGACGTTCCAACAAATCGCGTTCTTCCTCCGCCAGGGCATGACGCTTCTTCAGTTCTTCATTCTCCTTCTTCATCCGTTCCAGCTCCGCCGAGACATGAGCCAGTTCCTCGCTCACCACAGGATCCGCCACCACCACCGGCTGAACGGCGGAGGCAGGAGCCTGCGTGGGCATCGGAAGATACGGGGAGGGATTGACAGGTACCGGAGCGGAGGCCATCTGCTGCTGTTGCTGAATCACATCCATTCTTGAAGAAATATTCACATAAATCATTCCCAGAACGACCAGCACCACCACCAGAAACGCCAGGATAAAAATGCGGAAATTACTCATGTCGTCAAACGGTAGAGAAATTATCAAACGTAATTAATAGGAATAATTGAGATAGAACTGGAATTGTCCTCCGCGGTCAATGGCGTTGTTCTTCTGAATCGGAATGGCATAGTCCACTGCCAGCGGACCGATGGGCAGGTTCAGGCGCAGGCCGATCCCGTAGTCGGAAACTATTTTGGACGTGCTGAAGTCAAAAGAATCTCCGTTGACAAAACCGATGTCATAAAACACCGCGACGCGCACTTCTTCAATCACAGGAATGGAATATTCAAACTGGCAGAAGAAGGAGGAACGGCCGCCCATCGTCTCATCACCGCTCAGGGCGGGATTGTACGGCGCCACGTCCCGGAAACGGAAACCGCGCATGTTGTATGGCCCGCCGAGGTAGAGGCGCTCAAAAATGGGCACATCGTGGTTGCCATAGGAATCCACGGTAGCCGCACCGGCATTGATGCTGAAAATGGTGTCTCCGCGCAAATTCCAGTAATAGGAGCCATTCACGCCGAAATTGTATGTATGCACATCGCCGCCCAGGCCGGAATAACCGGCCAGCACTTCAAATTTGCCTCCCTTGCGGGGAAAAATCTGCGCGTCGCGGGTATCAATGGTGTAGGAAAGTTCCACATGGCTGCGCAGGTAGTCTCCGTCCTGTTGCCAGAAGAAGATAGGGGCGTTCCCTTCGGCGTCAATACGGTACTGTTCCAGGCGGTATTCCAGTTTCACGTAATCCAGTTCCCCGATCGGCTTGCGGAGAGAAATGGCAAAGCCATAGTTCTGCTGGTCGTAATAATCGGAAAAATATGTGGAATTGCTGTAGAAGATTTCCGTCCCGAAGGCCAGCTTGCGGTGCAGGAACCACGGATCCACCCAGGAAATACTGGCATCCTGCGTTTCAAAACCGACACGGGCGTTAATCGCGAAACGCTGGCCGCCGCCCACGAAAGAGGACCAGTCATACATGTCAAAATTGGACTGGGTGATGCCTGCGAACAGGTAAACGCTTTCAATAGAGGAAAATGCCACGCCGATATTCAGGGACCCCGTACGTTTTTCCGCCACCTCGATATTGATATCACGGTAGCCGGGCCGCGTGGATCCCACCTGGGCTACGTCCACCATGTCAAAATAGTTCAGGTTCTGGAGGCGCTTCTGGGCGGTATCCAAATCCACGGCGTTCATGGGGTCATTGGACTGGAGGGGAAGTTCCTGGCGGATGACGTAATCCTTCGTGCGGTTATTCCCGGTCAGGCGGATATTGCCTACGCGGTAGGGATTGCCTTCCGTCACATGGTACACGATGTTGATTTGTCCGTAACCTGTCTTGGGATCAACGCCCACTTCCTGAATGTCCGGACGCACGGAGGCGTCCGCATACCCCCGGGAACCGTAATAACGGCGGATCATCGTCACGTCGTCGGCCACTTTCTGGGCGGAATAGGTATCCCCGTTGTACATGCTCAGGCCGGGAATCAGTTCCTGGGCCGTAAACACCTTGGTGGGGCCGAAGGCAACCTGGTTGACCTTGTAGCGGCGCCCCTCGGTAAGGGTAATTCTCATCGTCAGCTTGTGCTCATTGCCTTTGCCGGCGTCAAAATATTCCACCTTGTCCAGCTTGACGCGCAGATAACCTTTATTACGGTAATAAGTCACCAATTCCGCCAGATCGTCCTCCACTTGTTCACGGTCAATGCGTCCGGATTTGGTAATCCAGGTCAGCCAGCCCTTCTCCTTGGTTTTCATCACCTGTCGGAGATCCTTGGCGCTGATGTGTTCATTGCCCACAAAGTCAATCTTGATAATATTGGCCTTCTTTCCTTCGTTAATGTCGAAGACCACATCCACAAAGCCGGGCCGTTCCGTTTTCTGGTAAAAATAGGAAACACGTACATCCGGATATCGGGCTTCCTGGTAATAAGTGCGCAGCTTGGCAATAGCGCTGCTCAGGGCCTTGTCGCTGAGAGCTTCCCCCCCCTTCAGCCCGCATTCCTCGGAGAGGTCCCTGTTGTCGAACGCGGTATTGCCGCGGAACCCCACGCCGCCCAGCAGATTCTGGGCCGCCATTTCAAACACCACCGCCACGCCGTCGCCGGAAGGCTCCACGGCTACTGTTGTATTGCCGCCTACCAGACCGCTTTCCAACAACCGTTCCAAGTCCTTGTTAACCACTTCCGGGGAATAACTGGTGCCCGGCTGCGTAGCCAGCAAATTTTTCAGACGGTCTTCGGACACGGTCTTGCCGGTGCTTCTGTACCGCACGGAAACGCTCTTCACAGGCCGCCCCTCATACGCCTGGTCACCGGGAAGAAGCCCCGTGCCCGGCCCCAGTTCCCGCATTACCTGTTCCGGAGTCATCACGGAACCATAGGCGCCTCTGTTAAGGGAAGTTTCATCCTGGGCCAAAACAGCCGAACACGCTATCAAGGGAAAGGAAACACACAAAAAAACGGGACGGATCATGAGCGCTGAACTTAATGCTTGGGATATAAAGGACTTTTCCTCTTGCATAGTCAAGACGTGATTCCGCGTAGAACACAGTTGCCCCGTATTTCTTACGCCGCGTGCGCATGCGCGCTCAGGAGGACAATTGTGTCATTCCCGTGCAATAGCTTGCACTCCAGATACCCTCTCATTAAAGTTGTCGCCGCTCGTGTTTTGACCGCTGCCGCCATCCCGGAGCTGAAACAGAACCACTTTCAATTAACACTGACCGTATTATTTATGGAAATCAACGTTGATATTCAACCGGACTGCACAGCCACGCTGAAAGCTTCCATCCCCGCAGAAACCACGGCTGCGCGCCGCGCCTCCATTGTAGATTCCTATGCCGCCAAAGCCAAGCTTCCCGGCTTCCGCCCCGGCAAAACACCCAAGTCCATCATTGAAAAGCGCTTCAAGAAAGAAATTGAAGAAGAACTGCTGGACACCCTTTTTGAAACGGCCTGCTCCACCGCTCTGGAAGAAAACCCCAAATTGAAAGTGCTCAACTTCGGAAAGCCGGAACAATCTCTGGATGACCAGGGCAACTACACCGCTACCAGCACGATGACCGTGGTTCCCGAATTTGAATTGCCGGAATACAAAGGCATCGAAGTCAAGGTTCCCTCTTCCGAAGTAACGGAAGCAGACGTAGAGGAAGCTCTGAACTCCCTGGCTGAACAAATCGCGGAATTCACCCCTGTGGACCGCGCTGCCAAAAAAGACGACGTAGCGATTATCGACTTCAAAACCACGTTGGACGGCAAGCCCGTAGCGGAAGCCGTAGGCAAACCCGTAGGCTTCCTGGAAGGCCGTGACGGCCAGTGGATGAAGGTGGAAGACGATCAATTTCTGCCCGGCTTCGCCTCTGCCCTGGAAGGCCTGAATGCCGGTGACAGCAAGGATATCACCGTCACGATTCCGGATACCTTCCCAATTACGGAGCTGCGCGGCAAGGAACTCGTATTCCATGCCACTGTGAAAGAAGTACGGGAAAAACAGCTTCCGGCCATGGATGACGCTTTTGCGGAAAAAGTTCTTCCCGGCAAAAACCTGGAAGAATTGAAAACTGCCCTGAAGGAAAACCTGGCCCAGCGCAAAGCCATGCAAATTGATGAAGCCAAGGCCGATCAGATCACGGAAAAGCTGGCGGACATGCTTGACTTCAACCTTCCGGAAGCTGTCGTAGAACGTGAAGTGTACGGCATCCTCCAGCAGAAAATGCAGCAGGCCATGTACAGCGGAAATGCCCCGGCAGACATGGATAAGTTTGTGGAGGAAGCCCGGGAAGAAGCCAAACAGGAGGCCAAGCGCAACCTCAAGGTCTTCTTCATGCTTCAGGAAGTGGCGCAGGTAGAAAAAATTGCCGTCACGGAAATGGAGCTTTACAACGAAGTGGCCCGCCAGGCCCGCCAGCAGAAAAAGAACCTCAAATCCTACATTCGCGAACTCCAGCGCGAAGGCCGTGTGCATGGCATCAGAATGAGCCTGCTGACAGCCAAGGTTCTGGACTTCCTGACAAAAGAGGCCAAAGTAACGGTAGACGAGCAGTAACCCCTCCTCTGCACAAAACACCTTACCAGGGGGAGTTGGCGCACACATGCCCGACTCCCCCGTTTTGCGTCCTGCGGACGGGTAACATACATTGAAAAAACAACATCCAATCTTCCATAAACATGTTTCAAGACCAATCTTCCAAATCAACCCCCGCAAACTCCTATTATGTGCCCATGGTGGTGGAGCAGGACGGCCGCGGCGAACGCGCCTTTGACATTTACTCCCGTCTCCTGAAAGACCGCGTTATCTTCATCGGCTCCGCTATTGACGACGATGTGGCGAATTCCGTCATTGCCCAGCTTCTGTTCCTTCAGATGGCTGACCCGAAAAAAGACATCCACGTCTACATCAACTCCCCCGGAGGATCCGTCACGGCGGGTCTCGCGATTTACGATACGATGCAATTCGTCTCTTGTGACGTAAATACATATTGCCTGGGCATAGCGGCCTCCATGGGTTCCGTCCTTCTGGCTGCAGGAACTCCCGGCAAACGCTTCTGTCTGCCGAACTCCCACGTTATGATTCACCAGGTTTCCGGAGGTGCCCAGGGAACCGCTTCAGATGTGGAACGCACCATCGGCTTCATGTTCAACCTCAAAAAACGCCTCAACGGCATTCTGGCCAAACATACCGGTAAGACGGAAAAGCAAATTGAAAAGGATGCTGACCGCGACAACTACATGACTGCTGAGGAAGCCGTGGCCTACGGCCTGGTTGATAAAATTCTGGCGCATCACTCTGATGACCAGGGCGACAAGAAAAAGACCAAGGCCTGACCCTTTCCCTCCGCCATTTCTCTCTCTCTACCTGAAAAACCATGTCCGGTTCCACCCCTCATCTTCCTGCCTGTTCCTGCTGCGGCAAGCCCGGGAACAAGGTGGACAAACTCATCCAGATTGCGGAAGACTTTTACATCTGCAACAATTGCGTTGAAATTTGCGTCAACATGATTGTGAAGGACACAGGCCTTCCGATGGCAACCCGTTTCATCCGCGGCATCCTGAACATGGAACCCTCCGCGTACGCCATGTGCCAGGCGGAAGCCCGCAAGGCGGCAGCCGCGGACATGCTCAGGGAAACGGCGGCCGGCCCGGCCTCCTACGAAGGCCCGCTGCCCACCCCGGAAGAAATGTGCGCCACGCTCAACCAGTATGTCATCGGGCAGGACTACGCCAAGAAAGTGCTTTCCGTAGCCGTGTACAACCACTACATGCGCCTGCGCCAAAGCGCCGTCATGCTGGAAGACAAGTCCCTGGACGATGTGGAAATTGAAAAATCCAACATCCTGCTGGCCGGCCCCACCGGTTCAGGGAAAACCCTGCTGGCGAAAACGCTGGCGAAAATGCTCAACGTCCCGTTCTGCATTGTGGACGCCACCACGCTGACGGAAGCCGGTTACGTAGGAGAAGATGTGGAAAACATCATCCTGCGCCTGCTTCAGGCTGCCAACTTTGATGTAGCGAAAGCGGAACAGGGCATCATCTATGTGGATGAAATCGACAAAATCGGACGCAAAACACAAAATGTCTCCGTTACGAGGGACGTCTCCGGGGAAGGCGTGCAGCAGGCTCTGCTGAAAATCATTGAAGGCACCATCTGCAATGTTCCTCCCACCGGAGGCCGCAAGCACCCGCAACAGGAATACATCCGCGTCAATACGGAAAAAATCCTCTTCATTGTGGGCGGCGCTTTCGTCGGCCTGGAAGACATCATCCGCAAACGCCTCGGCGCCACCCAGATGGGATTCGGAGCCATCACGGAACAACGCGACCGCAAGGAATATTCGGAAGAGGAAATACTGGCACAGGCCATGCCGGAAGACCTCTTCTCCTTCGGCATGATTCCGGAATTCGTGGGACGCCTGCCCATCTTCTGTCCGCTCTCCAAGCTGGATGAAAACCAGCTCGTCCGCCTTCTTACGGAACCCAAAAACGCCCTGGTCAAGCAATATTCCAAACTGCTCGCCATGTACGGCGCCAAACTGGACGTGCAGCCGGACGCCCTGAAAGCCATGGCCGCCGAAGCCATGAAACGCGGCACGGGAGCCCGCGCTCTGCGTTCCATCTTTGAAACCCTCATGCTGGACGTCATGTACAAAGTGCCCAGCATGAAGAATGCGGATACCGTTACCATTACCAGGGCAACGGTTACCGGCAACAAGCCGGCCCAAATCCACCAGGCCTCCTAACCTCCCCTCCCTGTTCTTCCTCCATGCCGGAATCCCTTACCGTTCTGGGAATAGAATCCTCCTGTGATGAAACGGCAGTCGCCATCCTGCGTTCTGCCGGAGAGGAAAAAGCTCCGGAAATACTCTCCTCCGTCATCTCCTCCCAAATTGCCATTCACCGCCAGCACGGCGGCGTAGTGCCGGAACTGGCTTCCCGCAACCATTCAGCGGATCTTCCCGGAATCATCCGGACCGCTTGCCGCGAAGCCGGAACAGTTCCTGCGGACATTGACGTCTTCGGCGCTACGGGAGGCCCCGGCCTGGTAGCTGCGCTTCTGGTAGGCAACAGCACGGCCAAGGCTCTGGCTTTGGCATCGGGCAGGCCCTTCGTCTCCGTCAATCATCTGGAAGGCCATCTGCTTTCCCCCTTCCTCAAACGCCCCGGCGGTCCCGTTCCCCATCTGGGCATGGTCGTTTCCGGAGGTCACACCCTTTTTGTGGATGTGCGCGGCGTAGGGAACTACCGCCTGCTGGGCCGCTCTCTGGACGACGCAGCAGGGGAAGCCTTTGACAAGGTAGGCAAAATGCTAGGCCTTCCCTATCCCGGAGGGCCGGAAATCGACCGCTTGGCGGCGGAAGGCGACCCGGAAGCCTTTTCTTTCCCCCGGGCCCTGATGAAGGAGCATACAGCCAACGTATCTTTCTCCGGCCTGAAAACGGCCGTTCTCTATACACTGCCCAAAATTACGAAAAACGGCGATCCTCACGGCCTGACCCGGCAAACTCTGCGCGACCTCTGCGCTTCTTTCCAGCGGGCCGTGACGGACGTCCTGATTCACAAGGCGCTGAAAGCTTTGCGCGCCTCCGGTCACCGCACCCTTTCCATCTCCGGGGGCGTCTCCTGCAACAGAGAGTTGCGTTCCCGCCTGAAAACCGCCTGTGACCGTGAAAAAGTGGAACTGGTTCTCCCGGACTTCGACCTGACGACGGATAATGCCGCCATGATCGCTTATGTCACCTGTCTCAAAGCCCGCAGGGGACTGTTCCACTCTCTGGATGAAGACGTTGACCCCAATCTTAAATTGACGGAGGATTTAAACAGATCCAAACATTCAACACATTCCTGATAAATATATTATACATGAATCCCCTGTATTTGCGGCATAAAGCTGAAAAAATGTTCATGTTTTCATTGACATCCCGCATCTAAAAACGTAACATAGCGTCCGCTTTTCGTCAGGCAACACGGGAGGATGCTATTTATCCGCTAGAACCGCAGGTTTGGGCGGATTTACGACTTCTCTAGGAGCAGCGAAAGGCGGAAGAAGTCTATGCTTCTGTAGCTCAGGGGTAGAGCGCATCCTTGGTAAGGATGAGGTCGCGGGTTCAATTCCCGCCAGAAGCTCCATCTTCAAGCTAGACCCATAGCAGCCCAAACCTAAACATAATATTATGGCTAAAGAGCAATTCCAGCGCAACAAGCCCCACGTGAACGTGGGCACCATCGGTCACGTTGACCACGGCAAAACCTCCCTTACCGCCGCCATTACTTCAGTGCTCGCTAAGAAGGGTTTCGCCGAAGCACGCGGCTATGACCAGATTGACGCCGCCCCCGAAGAACGCGAACGCGGCATCACCATCTCCACGGCTCACGTTGAATACGAAACGGAAAACCGTCACTATGCCCACGTTGACTGCCCCGGACACGCCGACTATGTGAAAAACATGATCACCGGCGCTGCCCAGATGGACGGCGCCATCCTTGTGGTTGCCGCCTCCGACGGCCCGATGCCGCAGACCCGCGAACACATCCTCCTTGCCCGCCAGGTGGGCGTTCCCGCCATTGTCGTTTACATGAACAAGTGCGACCTGGTTGACGATCCCGACCTGCTTGAACTCGTGGAAATGGAAATCCGCGAACTTCTCAACGAATACGAATTCCCGGGCGACGACACCCCCATTATTAAGGGTTCCGCCGTTAAGGCTCTGGAAGGCGACGCCGCTGCCGAAGAATCCATCATGGAACTTATGGCCGCTGTTGACTCCTACATCCCGCAGCCCGAACGTCCTGTAGACCAGCCCTTCCTCATGCCTGTGGAAGACGTATTCTCCATCTCCGGCCGCGGCACCGTGGCTACCGGCCGTATCGAACGCGGCGTCATCAAGAAGATGGAAGAAGTGGAAATCATCGGCATCAAGGACACCCAGAAAACCGCCGTTACGGACATCGAAATGTTCCGTAAGTTGCTTGACGAAGGCCAGGCCGGCGACAACGTTGGTCTGCTCCTCCGCGGCCTGAAGAAGGAAGATATCGAACGCGGCCAGGTAATCATCAAGCCCGGCACCGTGAAGCCCCACAAAAACTTCAAGGCAGAAGTTTACGTCCTGACCAAGGAAGAAGGCGGCCGTCACACTCCGTTCTTCAACAACTACCGCCCGCAGTTCTACTTCCGTACAACGGACGTGACCGGTTGCTGCACCCTTCCCGAAGGTGTGGAAATGGTGATGCCCGGCGACAACGTCAACCTGGAAGTCCAGCTCATCACTCCGATCGCCATGGAAAAAGCCATGCGATTCGCTATCCGCGAAGGCGGCCGCACCGTGGGTGCCGGTCGTATCAGCGAAATCCTTGACTAAGTTCCTCAGGAACTTGTAGAGGAATCTACATCAGGTTTAATGAGGGGGCCTCCCCGCAGGCCCCCTCATTTCCCACGAAAGAAGAGACTCCAACAGGTCAGTAGTTCAATTGGTAGAGCGTTGGTCTCCAAAACCAAAAGTTGGGGGTTCGAGTCCCTCCTGACCTGCCACTTCTTTCCAAATACACCACCCCACCTTGAAGCATGTTTCGCAAGATTTCTCAATTCATCGCCGAAGTTAAGGGCGAACTTAAGAAGACGACCTGGCCCTGGGAAAGCGACCCCAAGGTGAAAGGTTTCAAAAAATTCCGCGAACTCTGGGGTTCCACTCTCGTCGTACTGATTGCCATGGTATTCCTTGGCGCGTTTGTTGCATCGTTCGACATTTTTCTTCACAGCGTGGTCAACTATCTCATCCAGTTGGCAATCTAGTTTTACTCTCCCCACTTCTTTCTCCGATCATGCCCAGTACCCCAGAGCCTCACGAACAATGGTATGTCCTTCACGTCCTCTCCGGACAGGAAAACAGCGTTCGTGACCGCATCATCCGCAAGGCGAAGGACGCCGAGCTTTCCGACTTCATTTACCGGGTGGAAGTCCCCACGGAACTTATTTCCGAAGTGCGCAACGGCAAAAAAACGGAACGTCACAGCAAACTCTTTCCCGGGTACGTTTATGCCAACATGTACCTGCTGGAAGCGGACGGCACCCTGAACAAGGATCTTTGGTACTTTATCCAGCAAATTGACGGTGTCATCAGCATTGCCGGCTCCCGCAACGCCCCCCTCCCCATGCGCAAGCGCGAGGTGGAAGACCTTCTGCCCCTGTTGGATGCGGAAGCCGTTGCCGCTCGTCCCAAGGTGGAATTCGCCGTCGGCGACCCTGTGCGCGTGTGCGAAGGCCCGTTCCAGAGCCAGGAAGGCACCATCGAAGAAATCGACCCGGAAAAGGGCAAGCTTCGTGTCAGCGTCTCCATTTTTGGCCGTGCCACGCCTGTGGACCTGGAATACTGGCAGGTGGAAAAAGCCTGAATCTTCTTTGCGTCTCCCCCCCATCAGCCCCCTTCCCGTTTATTTTCTCCGCTAACAAAGCAAAACCATGGCAAAAGAAATAACCAAAATCATCAAGCTCCAGATCAATGCCGGAGCCGCTAACCCCTCCCCGCCCGTGGGTCCGGCACTTGGTCAGGCCGGTGTAAACATCATGGCATTCTGCAAGGAGTTCAACGCCGCCACGCAAAAGCAGGCCGGCGATCTCCTGCCGACCGTCATCACGGTTTACAAGGACAAGTCATTTTCTTTCATCACCAAGCAGCCCCCGGGCAGCGTACTTCTCAAGAAAGCCGCAGGCATCGCCTCCGGTTCCGGCGAACCGAACAAAAAGAAAGTCGCCACTCTTTCCAAGGCCAAGCTGATGGAAGTTGTCAACACCAAACTCCCTGACCTCAACACGAAAGACCCTGAACGCGCCGCCCGCATTCTTGCCGGCCAGGCTCGCCAGATGGGCATTGAAGTTGAAGGTATGTAACACTCACCGCAGGAGGATTAAACCAGTCCGAACGCACTGCCAAATACACACATGTCTACCAAACGCAGCAAGCGATATCAAGAAGCAGCCAAGCTTGTTATCCCTAACAAGAACTACAGCATCACGGAAGCCGTGGAAACCATGAAATCCTTCCCGGCACCGAAATTCGACCCGACCGTCACCGTCTCCTTCCACCTGACTGTGGACCCCCGCAAATCCGACCAGATGGTTCGCGGCAGCGTTTCCCTGCCTAACGGCACGGGTAAAAACGTCCGCGTCCTCGTCTTCGCTCAGGGCGATGCCGCCAAGGCCGCCCAGGAAGCCGGAGCCGAATTCGTGGGGTTTGAAGATCTCATCAAGAAAGTCCAGGGAGGATTTGTTGACTTTGATACGGCCATTGCCACCCCCGACGCCATGACGGAGGTTCGCAAGGTTGCCCGTGTACTGGGTCCGCGCGGCCTGATGCCCAACCCGAAAACCGGTACCGTCACGGACGATACGGCCAAGGCTGTGAAGGAAGTGAAGGCCGGCCGCGTTGACTACAAGGTTGACAAGAACGCCAATATCTCCGCCGCTGTAGGCAAGCTGTCTTTCTCCAACGAAAGCATCGCCGAAAACATCGCTGCCCTGATTGATTCCGTCGTCAAGGCCCGCCCGGCTTCCGCCAAGGGCGCCTACATTGAATCTGTCACCGTTTCATGCGCCATGTGCCCCGGTCTGCCGGTTGACACCGCTTCCATCGCCAAACTGTAACCCGAACCGATTTAGCACACCATGAATCCTGACAAGCGTATCATCATTGACGACCTGACCGCTCGCGTCAACGCCTCCCCGTTCCTGATCGTCGTGGACTACACCTCGATCACCGTGCCTGAGTTCACCAATCTGCGTTCCGCCCTGGCCGCCTGCGGCGCTCAGTGCCACGTAGCCAAGAACAACTTCATGCGCACGGCTCTGACGGATGCCGGTCTTCCCGACATCGGAGAACACCTCGTCGGCCAGACCGCTTTCGTGACCGGCGCGTCCGACGTAGCAGGCGCCGCCAAGGCCATCAACACCTTTGCCAAGGCTTCCAAGAAAGCCGAATACAAGGTGGCGATCCTGGATGGAGCCATTCTTTCCGCGGACGAAATCCGTGCCATCGGCGAACTGCCTCCCCGCGATCAGTTGCTTGCCAAACTCCTTGGCACCATCAACGCGGCCGGTTCCGCTCTTGCCCGAGTTATTCAGGCATATGTGGACAAAGAAAACGGCGGCAGCGAAGAACCCGCCGCCTAATACCAACCCCTTGACCGGACGGTCCGGTTGCACTCTAGCCAAATGTGTGAAAACTGGACCCGACTCTCCTACAGGTTCCTTGTCGGAACTCCGGCCGGAGAACTGAAATGCCAAGTTGGCTCTTGGCGCGACTCGAAACCAAACTAGAAAATAATACAATGGCTGATATTAACAAAATCGCTGAAGAACTCGGCACCCTTACCATCTTGGAAGCTGCCGACCTCGTCAAGCTCCTGGAAGAAAAGTGGGGCGTTTCCGCCGCTGCTCCCGTAGCTGCCGCCGGCGCTGCCGCCGCTCCTGCCGAAGCTGAAGAAGAGAAGACCGAATTCAACGTCGTCCTGACGGAAGCCGGCGCCAACAAGATCGCCGTAATTAAGGCCGTCCGCGAAGTGAAGGCCGGTCTCGGCCTGGTGGACGCCAAGAAACTGGTTGAAGGCACTCCCGCCGTCATCCTGGAAGCAGTCTCCAAGGACGAAGCTAACGCCGCCAAGGCCAAGCTGGAAGAAGCTGGCGCCAAGGTAGACGTCAAGTAAGCTTTTTACTTCCCGCGCAACAGGAGAAAAGCCGTTTTTCTCCTGTTGCGCTTCCTCGTCTTCACATCCCGCGTGACCGACTAGAGGCCTTTTATTTCGTAAAACGCTTCCAGTCGGTTCCGTCCCCCAGGGAAAGAACCGCCCAACCCGGCATCCGGGTTCTTTAGGATGCAAACCATAACATCTCCGCCACAGCAGCCCATGTCAAAGCGACTCTACTTCGGGAATATCAAGGAAGTCATCGAACCTCCGAACCTTATTGAGATTCAACTTCAATCATACTTCGATTTTCTACAACAGGACACGCCGGCCGCGGCTAGGAAAAACATCGGGTTACAAGGCGTTCTGAAGGAAATCTTTCCTATCAAGAGCTATGACGAAAACATTGAGCTCGACTTCGTCTCCTATGACATTGAACAGCCGAAGATGAGCGATTACGAGGCCATCCGCGCGGGGGAAACCTACAGCGCCGCCCTTCAAGTCACCTTCAAGCTCAAATCCGACAACGAGTCCAAGGAAGAAACGGTCTATATGGGAGAACTCCCCATGATGACCAACCGCGGCACCTTTGTCATCAACGGTGCCGAACGCGTCATCGTGTCCCAGCTCCACCGTTCCCCGGGCATTTGTTTTGAAAGCGCCCAGCACCTGAACGGAAAACTGCTCCACTCCTTCCGCATCATCCCGGATCGGGGCTCCTGGCTGGAGGTTCAGTTTGACACCAACGACCTGCTTTACGTTTACCTTGATCGCCGCCGCCGCCGCCGCAAATTCCTTGCGACGACGTTTATGCGCTACCTGGGCTTCAAAACGGACCGCGACATCGTCAGCCAGTTCTACAACATCCGCACGCTTCCCCTGAGCGAAGACATGACGGAAGAAGATCTGCACAACCTTGTGGCTGTGGACACGATCAAGGACAAGGATCTGGTTCTTGCCAAGGCTTTCGAACAGCTCAATATGGGTGTGGTTCGCCAGCTCCTCCAGTTCGGCATCAAGAAAATCGACGTCATTGACCAGAGCGAGGACGACGTGCTGATTAAAACCCTGAAGAAGGATCCCGCTCACGACGAAGAATCCGCCCTCAAGGAAATCTACAAACGCCTGCGTCCCGGAGATCCCGCTACTGCCGCTCAGGCACGCACCCTGCTTAAGAGGCTTTTTGACGATCCCAAGAAATACGACCTCACCCGCGTGGGGCGCTACAAAATCAACCAGAAACTCGGACTGGACACCAGTCTGGACCAGCGCCTGATGACGGCGGAAGATTTCCTGGCCGCCCTCAAATACCTCCTGCGTCTCAAGAAGGGCGAAGGCATGGTGGACGACATCGACCACCTGGGCAGCCGCCGCGTACGTGCCGTAGGCGAACTCATGGCCAATCAGTGCCGCGTAGGCCTCGCCCGCACCGAACGCCTGGTCAAGGAACGCATGACCCTCATTGACCAGAACATTGAAGGCGTCACGCCCAGCAAACTTATCAATCCGAAGGCCCTCAGCGCCGTCGTGCGCGATTTCTTCGGCCGCTCCCAGCTCTCCCAATTCATGGATCAGATCAACCCCCTTGCGGAGTTGACGCACAAGCGCCGTCTTTCCGCCTTGGGGCCCGGCGGCCTGAACCGTGACCGGGCCGGTTTTGAAGTCCGGGACGTGCATCCCTCCCACTACGGGCGCATTTGCCCCATTGAAACGCCGGAAGGCCCCAACATCGGCCTGATCAACTCCATGTGCACCTACGCCCGCATCAATGAATTCGGGTTCATTGAAACGCCTTACCGCAAGGTGGAAAACGGCCGGGTCACCAATACCATCGAATACGTCACCGCCGATCAGGAAGAAGGCTATCTCATCGCCCAGGCCAACAACCCGCTGGACGAACAGGGCAACTTCACGACCTCCCGCGTAACCGCCCGTGAAAAAGGCGAATTCATCGAAGTGGATCCGGCAGACGTGCATTACATGGACGTTTCTCCCAAGCAGCTCGTTTCCATCGCCGCCGGTCTTATCCCCTTCCTGGAACATGACGACGCCAACCGCGCCCTGATGGGTTCCAACATGCAGCGCCAGGGCGTGCCTCTGATGGTAGCGGAATCTCCATACGTGGGAACCGGCATTGAAGGCAAGTGCGCCAGAGACTCCCGTTCCGTCGTTCTGGCGGAAGCGGACGGCATCGTGGCCTCCGCCACGGCTGAAGTCATCATCACCACGAAAGACGGGGAACTGCCCGTGCGCCCGGAAGTGTTCCTGTCCGATCCCGACAGTGTGCGCACGGACCGCGACAATGGCGTTTACGTCTATCCCCTGCGCAAGTTCATGCGTTCCAATGCCGGAACCTGCATCAACCAGCGTCCGATCGTGCGCCGCGGCGACAAAATCAAAACCGGCGACGTGCTGGCGGACGGACCGAACACGGACCAGGGCGAACTGGCCCTCGGCCGCAACGTTCTGGTAGCCTATATGCCGTGGAACGGCTACAACTTTGAAGACGCTATTGTCATCTCCGAAAAAACCGTGAAGGAAGACACCTTCACCTCCATCCACATCTCCGAGTTTGAAGTGCAGGCCCGTGATACCAAGCTGGGCCCGGAAGAAATCACCCGTGATATCCCGAACGCCGGTGATGAAGCCCTGAAAAACCTGGACCATGACGGAGTCATCCGCATCGGCGCGGAAGTGAAGCCCGGCGACATTCTCGTCGGCAAAATCACGCCTAAATCGGAAACGGAACTGGCCCCGGAAGAACGTCTCCTTCGCGCCATCTTCGGTGAAAAGGCCGCGGAAGTGAAAGATACATCCCTCCGCGTTCCCTCCGGCTGCACCGGCATTGTGATGGACGTGCGCATTTCTTCCACAGGCTCCGGCCACCACCGCGGCGACCTCGTCGTGGACAGCGCGGAGAAGAAAAAGCAGTTCAAGAAAATCAACGACGAACACAAGAAGAAGAAAGAGCAGCTTATTGACCAGTTGACCAAGAAGCTCTCCGACATTCTTCTGGGCGAAAAAATCCCGTTGGACGTCGTCAACGAACAGACCGGTGAAATCATCATCCCGGCCAACCGGAAAATCACCAAGACCCTGCTGCGCAAGCTGGCCCTGGTTCACGACCACATCGAAATCGAGCCCAGCCCGATCCGCAACAAGATTCTGGAAATCATCACCTCCTTTGAAGGCCGCTTTACGGAACTGGATGACGAACGGGAACACCGACTGGATCAGATGGAATCCGGAGACGAATCCGAACCCGGCGGACTGAAAGAAGTCAAAGTATACATCGCCGCCAAGCGCAAGCTCGGTGTGGGTGACAAGATGGCCGGCCGCCACGGCAACAAGGGCGTTGTCGCCAAGATCGTTCCGGAACAGGATATGCCTTTCCTCGCGGACGGCACTCCGGTGGACATCGTGCTGAACCCCTTGGGCGTGCCTTCCCGAATGAATGTGGGACAGGTGCTTGAAGCCCACCTCGGCATCGCTGCCAGGGCCCTTGGCTTCAAGGTGGCTACCCCGGTGTTCGACGGCATCAGTGAAGAAACCATCTGGAATTACATGTCCGAAGCCAAGAAGGTGGACGGTTTCACATGGATCGGCGACGGCAAGGACGGAACCGTAGGCGGGAAGAGCACCCTTTATGACGGCCTGACCGGCGAACCTTTTCACAACCCGGTGGTGGTAGGCCAGACCTACATGCTCAAGTTGAACCACCTGGTGGCGGACAAGATTCACGCCCGTGCCGTGGGTCCGTACAGCCTGGTCACGCAGCAGCCCCTGGGCGGCAAGGCCCAATACGGCGGCCAGCGTTTCGGGGAAATGGAAGTGTGGGCGCTGGAAGCCTATGGCGCCGCCTATACCCTCCAGGAGCTTCTCACCGTCAAGTCCGACGACGTTCAGGGCCGTACCCGCATTTACGAATCCATCGTGAAGGGGGATAATACCCTGGAAGCCGGAACTCCGGAATCCTTCAACGTTCTGATGAAGGAAATGCAGTCCCTGGGGCTGAACGTACGCCCCGGAAGCAAGGATGAACAACCCTCCCTGCAACTCGGCGGCACGGATCTCACTCCTGTGGACGGCATGACGGAAGGCTTTGACAGCGACGACATGGCCGGCCTGGCGGACGTCGACTTCTCCGACCTCAAATTCTAATATCCACCGCATTCCGCCCCCGTGCCGCAAAACGCGGGGGCGGGCACCAAACATCCTTTAAACTTTCAATATATGTCTGACACCCCCACCATCAGGGAAATGCACGGCCTGAGCGACAAGCCCCGGACCTTTGACCAGGTTGCCATCACCGTGGCGGATCCGGATACCATCCGCAGCTGGTCATTCGGTGAAGTCGTCAACCCGGAAACCATCAACTACCGCACGTTCAAGCCGGAAAAAGGCGGCCTGTTCTGCGAACGCATCTTCGGGCCTACCCGAGACATGGAATGCGCCTGCGGCAAGTACAAGCGCATCAAGCATAAGGGCATCACCTGCGACCGCTGCGGCGTGGAAGTAACCAACGCGCGCGTGCGCCGCGAACGAATGGGCCATATTGAACTGGCCGTTCCGGTTTCCCATATCTGGTTTTACAAATGCATGCCCAGCCGCATTGGCCTTATGCTGGACATGACAGCCCGCCATTTGGAACGCGTGATTTACTATGAAGACTACATCGTGGTAGATCCCGGCAGCACCCCTCTGGAAAAGGGGGCCATCCTGACGGAAGAAGAATTCCGCAATGCGGAAGACGAATACGGCTATGACAGCTTTGAAGCCGGCATGGGCGCGGAAGCCATCCAGAAAATGCTGGCGGCCATTGATCTGCCCACCCTCGTCGCGGATCTTCAGGAACAGCTGGACAATACCAACTCCAAACAGAACAAGCGCAAGATTGCCAAGCGTCTGAAACTGGCCCAGGGGTTCCTTCAGTCCAACACGCGCCCGGAATGGATGATTTTGAACGTTCTGCCCGTCATTCCTCCGGACCTGCGCCCGCTGGTTCCCCTGGAAGGCGGTCGTTTCGCAACGTCTGACCTGAATGACCTGTACCGCCGCGTCATCAACCGCAACAATCGCCTGAAAACCCTCCTGAGCCTCAAAACGCCGGAAGTCATCATCCGTAATGAAAAACGCATGCTTCAGGAAGCCGTGGATGCCCTGTTTGACAACGGCCGCCACGGTCGTGCCGTCACCGGCGCCGGCAACCGCCCCCTCAAATCCCTCTCCGACATGCTGAAGGGCAAGGGAGGCCGTTTCCGCCAGAACCTGCTCGGCAAGCGCGTGGACTACTCCGGCCGCTCCGTTATCGTTATCGGTCCGGAATTGAAACTCAACCAGTGCGGTCTTCCCAAGAAGATGGCGCTCATTCTGTTTGAGCCCTTCATCATCCACCGTCTGAAAGAGCTGGGCTACGTGCACACGGTGCGCTCCGCCAAGAAGCTCATTGACCGCAAGACGCCGGAGGTGTGGGATATCCTGGAAGAAGTGACCAAGGGCCACCCGGTCATGCTCAACCGCGCGCCCACCCTGCACCGCCTCTCCATCCAGGCTTTTGAACCGGTTCTGATTGAAGGCTCCGCCATCCGTCTGCACCCGCTCGTCTGTAATGCGTACAACGCGGACTTCGACGGCGACCAGATGGCTGTACATGTGCCTCTGTCCGTGGAAGCGCAGATGGAAGCCCGCCAGCTCATGCTGGCGCCCAATAATATTTTCTCGCCTGCCTCCGGCAAGCCCATTGCCACACCCACGCAGGACATCATTCTGGGCGCGTACTTCCTGACACACACCCGTGCTGCGGAAGTGCAGAACAATCAGGATAATCATCACCATCTTCCCCTCTTCGAATCCATCGACGAGGTGGAATACGCCATTGCCGCCCGCAAAATCGGCTACCATGACTGGATCCGCCTGCACAACCCGGACTACGGTAAAAAGCCTTCCGAAGTGGTGTATGGGGATGTCACCAAGAAGGTTATCATCACTACTGCCGGACGCGTGCGTTTCAATGAAATCTGGCCCCGGGAACTCGGTTACATTAACCGCAACGTAGGCAAGAAACAGATGGGCGACATCATCTGGCGCTGCTACCAGACCGTCGGCAAGGAACGTACCGTACAGACTCTGGACGCCCTGAAAAACCTGGGCTTCAAGGAAGCAACCCGTTCCGGCTGCTCCATCGGCATCGTGGACATGGTGGTTCCCTCCCAGAAAAAGACGGAAATTGAAAAAGCCTATGCGGAACTGGACAAGGTGACCCGCCAGTATAAGAACGGTATCATCACGGATGGGGAACGCTACCAGAAGGTGGTGGACATCTGGACCCAGACTACGGATGTCATCCAGGCGGCTCTGTACCGCAAGCTGGAACACAACGAAGGCTCCAAGATGGCCAGCCCGCTCTTCATGATGGTGGACTCCGGCGCCCGAGGCAACAAGGCGCAGATCAAGCAGCTCTCCGGCATGCGCGGTTTGATGGCGAAACCCAGCGGCGAAATTATCGAACGCCCCATCACGGCCAACTTCCGTGAAGGCCTTTCCGTGCTGGAATACTTCATCTCCACCCACGGCGCTCGCAAGGGTCTGGCGGATACCGCCCTGAAAACGGCGGACTCCGGCTACATGACCCGCAAACTCGTGGACGTGGCCCAGGATGTCATCGTCCATGCGGAAGACTGCGGCACCAGCAACGGCATCACCGTTCACGCCATTTATGACGGCGACGAAGAAGTGGCGTCCCTTGCCTCCCGTATCTACGGCCGGACTTCCTGCGAACGCATCGTTGACCCCGTCAGCGGCGAGGTTATCGTGGACATCAACGACCTCATTAACGAAAAGCAGGCGGAACAACTGGAAAAAATCGGCATTGAACGGCTGAAAATCCGTTCCGTGCTCACCTGCGAACTCAAGAAAGGCTGCTGCGCCAAGTGCTACGGCCTGAACCTGGCCACCGGACAGGAAGTGAAGATCGGGGAAGCGGTCGGCATTATTGCCGCCCAGTCCATCGGCGAACCCGGCACGCAGCTCACCATGCGTACGTTCCACGTGGGCGGAACGGCCACCACGGCGTTCAAGCAGCCCATTGTGAAAGCCAAGAACGACGGCCGCGTCATCTACACGGAAGATCTCCGCACGGTGGAAAACGCAGACGGCAACTTTGTCGTTCTGAATAAAAACTGCTCCGTCCGCATCGAAAACGAACAGGGCCGCGAACTGGAATCCTACCAGCCCGTCATCGGCACCATCCTGTACGTGCCCAACGGCGGCGCTATCAAGAAGGATGAAACCCTCGCCACTTGGGATCCGTACAACGTACCCGTGATTGCAGAAAAGGGCGGCATCGTCGAATTCAAGGATATGATCGTCGGCATCACCGTTTCCAAGGAAACGGACCGGGAAACCGGAGCCTCCTCCCTTGTCGTCATGGAACACAAGCAGGAACTTCACCCGCAGGTGGTCATCCGCGATGCCAAGACCCGTGAAGTTCTGGCTCATCATGCCATTCCCGCAGGCGCCAACCTCACCGTGAAGGACGGGGAAACCATCTCCGCCGGCACGATGGTGGCCAAGACGCCCCGCAAGGTAGCCAAGACGAAGGACATCACCGGCGGTCTGCCCCGCGTGGCGGAACTGTTCGAAGCCCGCAAGCCCAAGGATGCCTGCACCATTGCACGCGTGGAGGGCATTGTGCGCCTCAGCAGCAAGAATACCTCCCGCGGCAAGAAGGTCATTACCATTGAAACACCCACGGGCGAACTGGTGGATCATCTGGTTCCGATGAACAAGCACGTTATCGTTCATGAAGACGACCATGTGCATCTGGGCGACCAGCTTACGGAAGGCCCCGTCTCTCCGGAAGAAATTCTGGATGTCTGCGGCAAGGAACGCCTTCAGGAACACCTCGTCAACGAAGTTCAGGAAGTGTACCGCCTCCAGGGTGTGGAAATCAACGACAAGCATGTGGAAATCATCGTGCGCCAGATGCTTCGCAAGGTAGTCATCACGGAACCCGGCAATACCGAATTCCTGTGGGGAGACCAGGTGGACAAGACTACGTTCGACCGCATCAATGAACAAACCGTAGCCCAGGGAGGCCAACCGGCCGCAGCCAAGCCCGTTCTGCTCGGCATCACGAAGGCCTCCCTGGAAACGGAATCCTTCATTTCCGCGGCATCCTTCCAGGATACCACGCGCGTTCTGACGGAAGCATCCACCCTCGGCAAGACCGATACGCTGGAAGGCTTCAAGGAAAACGTCATCATGGGCCACCTCATTCCCGCCGGCACCGGATTCTCCCGTTACAGCAAGATTGAAGTGGAACCCGCAGAGGGCGCAGAAGAAATCGCGTCGGCCAGCGAAGAAGAGGAAGCGGCGGAACTTGCCGAAGACATGTTGAACGATACCATCAACTTCGACAACGAACGCTAACCTGTTCTCTCCACCCACACTTCAAGGGCCGCTCCCCGTTTCCGGGGGGCGGTCTTTTTTATGTCTTCTCCGCGTTATTTCACGAAAAGAGGAAAAGCGGATTGAAAATTCGGCGATGATTCCAATATTGGCCCATGCAATATAAAATTTGATATTTTATATTCAAAATGAAAGTCTTATAGTATACCTCCCTTGCTTCAAGGGGGGAGGTAAATGAAAAGGTGAAAATCCCATTTTAGAAATTTAAAAAATCATAATGCACTTACAGTAAAAGTATGAGAATCCGGGAACTGGTATTTTCAACTTGACATCGAATTTTCAATCCGTTATATACATAAAAAATTAACATCTAATATTTTTATAATGCGTCTCCATCTGCCTATTACCCTGCTGGCGGCTGTTCTGGCTTGTTACACCAGTGTTTCCCTGGCCGTCCCAACATCTGAATCCCCCGCATGGGGAGCGAACTCCACCTTTAATAACAATGAGCCCGCCAATGAGTATTCAGTTACTGGGAGCCAATCCGTCAACCTTGATGTAAATTCAGGAAACAACAATTATTCCACAGGACTTTATATCGGAGCAGGCTCCTCGTTTACCATTAATCAGAATACGAACGGCGCCTGTACCATCAATTTGAACGGGGCATTTGCCGGAGAAGGAAATTTGACGCTGGTAGCGGCTAACGGCAATGCCGGCTATGCCTCCAAGTTTGTGCTTGGTTCCCAGGAAAGCAGTTTTTCCGGGAACATTATCCTTTCCCAGAAGGGGACGCAGCCCGGCGGGGCCATTCTCCAGATTACGGGAACGGCTCTCGCCAACGCAACGGTAGATTTGTCAGGCTCAATCAATCAAAGTTCCAGCGCCCTGACGTTGCAAATTTCCAATGCCGCCTCTCTGGCCGGTTTAAATGATGCTGACGGCTTCAGCGGAACACATAAAGGACGCGTCCAGTCGGCTAATTCCTCCAGAGCGAATCTTACCCTGACGGGCAACGGAAATTACACGTATGGGGGAAGTATCGGGGCAACCACGCAGCATTCCGGAGTAAACGGCAACACTACTCCCACGGGAGGAATAAATCTGATTATGGCCGGAACAGGCACGCAAAACCTGACGGGATCCGTCATCAACGCGAATATTACGGCCCAAGGTGGCACCTTGAAAATCAACAATTCTTCCCTGGCCTATTCCGGAATAATCACCATGGCGGGAGGAACGCTGGATTTCACCTCCGCCACTCTGGGGGCAAATTCCGTTCTGAACATGAACGGCACCGGCATATTGAAAAACGCAGCAATTGACGGAGCCAAGCTAACCTATACGGAATCCGGTTCCTCCTTTACCAAGGAAAATGTAACTTTCACTTCAGGCACCATTGACATCGGCGGCGCGCTTGACAGCCTGGTAGAGGGAGAGCAGGGATACACGTTTGATTTAGGGAACAACCTTGGTACGAATTTTACCGTATTGGGCTTAGAGACAGGGCAATATAGAATAGAAGGCAGCGTGCTGACGATAGAAGACGGGGCGATATCCAGCGTGACGTGGGTATCTGCGGGAGCGGGAGGGGCATTGGAAGAAACGGTCAAGAATGCCTTTACGCTGGCTCTTGGGGAGGGAAGTGCGGCCAACGTCAGCCTGGGCTATCTGAACGGTACGCTGACGACGAGCGGGGACAAAGTCTATCAAATCACCAACACCGGCGGAACCAAAATCAACCTGAACGGGGTATACAACAGAGGGGAGACGCTGCCGTCC
>NZ_MNUD01000006.1:428-18343 GCF_001917295.1 Akkermansia sp. 54_46 | reverse complement strand
CGGCGTAAGCGGCATGGAGATGTTTCAGCCGTTGTTCGTGGATGCCCAGGTTGCGCGACATCTGTTTCGTATCCATGATGGAGAGCGCGGAAATGACTCCTGATTTGGCGGCAATGTCGTTGTCCCGCTCGTCTTTATAAAGCCATGGCTGAACGCTGTCGTAATCCGGAGCTTCATACATGGGGGCCCCGCTGATCAGATAAAGGCTCCAGAGCATGTCGCAGGCCTCTTCCCGCGTCATCGTTCCATGGCGCCGCATGGCGTTCAATTCTGACAGAACTGTGTTTGAGCATCCATAGAATTGTTTAAAATTTCCTGATTTTAAAAATTCTTTTAATTTTTTTGATTTTTCTCCCATTTGCCCGCGAATATGGATGGAATCAGGAGCCGGGAGTTGGCGATCAAATCCGGTTTCTTCCCCCAGGGAAGTTGAACAGCCAAGATGTATGACGGCAATCGCGTAAATAAAATATTTCATCATTTTTTTAGGTTTATTTATTTTGACTGGTTGATAAATAAGTGCTTATTATTTTTTTCTGTGGACCTGCTGACGGAACAGTTGAATTTGGAAACCGTCGTCGTAGCTATTTCGTTGACGACGTCAATCCAGTCGTAAAAAAAATGCTGTTCAACAGTCTGGATGGTTTTTACATCTTTCCCGTCGACATTGATGTTCCAGTCGCAAATCCATTTATAAGTTTGCGGCAAGTCGTAAAATCTTAATTCCGAAATGAGTTTTTTGCTTCCAATATTGTCAGATAGCCTGTTTTTGTTGTCAAGGCGTACTGGTGCAGGATTGGGATCATGTGGGGCTGCCAGGCTGCCTTCAGCCGGGGCGGGAACGCAGCCCTTATCCCGTTCAATAATATGGACATTTCGAAAATTCACGCTTGTAGGGAGGAACGTTAATTCCAGGACAGCTGATGCCCCTGCCATTTCTTGATCACCATCCTTTGGCAGATCAAAATAAATGACTCCTCTTTTATTAAAATCCGGATGATTTCTGTCATATGATTTCCGTAAATGTTTTGCGCTGATCCCTTCGGGAACAATGGCTGATAACGTGATTTTCGCTTCTCTTCCTTCTTCCGTGACTGCTTTAACGGTAATGTCGCCTCCTTGGGAGAGATCGTTTCTAATAATCAATGTTTGAATGACAGAGTTACTTTTATTTTGAAAAGAAGCCAGATTTTCTCCTTCTTCAATTGTCCATTCGATCTGGGATGGGTCTCCAATGAGCTGGGGCTTGTCTGAAACCAATATTAGAAAAACTGTTTCACCTATGCCCAATTTCTTTCTTTTTTGATCGTTCTCTTTCTCTTTTTCAGGTACGGAGCCTTTTTCTTCTTCTTGAATATAAATTTGGGCAGAGTACTCTGCTGCCTGCGATTCGATGCGCAATACCTCATTTGCCAGTAAAGGCGCTGTGAAGCAGAGGCCCAGCAGCATCATGGCGAGATGGCGTTTTGCCGGCATTCCCGGGGATAAGACGTATTTTTGGAAGAATGGGGCGGATGCCCGGATGATGGCGTTCGCGTTCATGTTAAAATTCTCTGTGCTGGTTACCGGTTCTGCCGCAGGGGCGAGACTTTATTGCCGCTGATTTTGTTGATCAATATTTCCCCTTGATGCTTTAATTTTTTGTCATTCCATATTTCCAGCAGACGGCGGTAGGTTGCCACATAGTATGTGCGGGTCTGTTCTCTTTTTTCCAATGCCGTGATGGCGCCTTCCATCATGCCGGCGGAGTATCTTTTCATTTTAGGCGTCCATGAGGCATTGTTCCCTTTCCTGGCCCAGACGGAAAGATGCTTCCCGATGAATCCCTCCCTGTATTTGATTATCTTGCCGATTTCAGGGCAATCCGCCACGAGTTTGTTCCAGCACAGCCTCGTGAAAAGTTCCTCCGCCGCGGGAGAACAGTCAGGGTCCAGGAAACAGGCGTACAGTTCATAGGGATTGACCTTGCTTTCCCGTATTTTGAGTATGTTTACCGCTGCATGATGGAGGAGGTTGTGTTCATGGGGCATGGCCTGCGCCAGTTCTTTAAGCAGGGTGAGTTTTTGCCGGTCATTGATTCCTTTGGCCTTCATGCTCAGGTAACGACTCCATGCCGGATAATTAAATGGGTTCATCTTGCAGGCTTCTTTCAGCAGCAATTCCCGTTGGACGGGACGCGGAGAGCAGTCAGATAAAACCGTCATCAGGAAGGATTCTTCCGCCAGACCGTGATGAATGAAGGCATTGTAAGCCGGGATGAGCTGGACGGGGCCGTTCCAGGGTATCTGGCTTTTTCCCGTTGACCAGTTCCATCCGCTGATGTTGTTGCCGATTTTCCAGTGTCCGCCGGGGTGTTTCCAGATAAAGGCGCAGTGTCCCGGCTGTCCGATGGCCCACGCGGGGACGCCTTTGGCTCTCAGAAAGCCTGCCGCTCCTTTGGAGACGGCTCCGCACACGCCTCCGTATTCCGTATAAAGCTTTAATGTGACCGGTTTGTGGTCGTAAAAAGCGGCTCCGGCATGAACGCTGACTCCCTGAAGGTTTTTCCTGCGATAGGGGATGAACCCCATGAATTTATTTCCAGCCTGTTCGGGAGGGATCTGTTTTTTCTCTATGAACTGCTGGGCCCAGGACAGGTCTTCCAGGCTCTCTCTGCCACGGAAAACGATGGCCCATTCCCACGGCTGCATCGTGTCCGCCTGGGGATGGCATGCGGATTGGAAGTAGGATTCCCGGTAAAAATTGAATTTGGACAGGCATTCTTCAGGAGGGATGACATTTGAGGCAAGCCCTGCCCCCAGAGCCATGCTGGTTTCAACGGGGCGGAGCGTTTTATTGTTCGCGTTCCAGATGCGGTAAAATATGGATAGGGTTTGTTTGCCGGCTGCCCCGGATAGGGCAAGCATTCTGAAGACTTCCGGGTGGGTGGAGAGCCATTTCCTGAATGACTCGTCCTTGAGTTCATGCTGCGTGAACGGTTCTCCGTTTTCCGCGGTGCTGAAAAATTGGTACAGGTGGCATAACAGGGCGACTTGCGGGGCGTGCGCCATGGCCCGGATTTTATCCGTGTCAAGGTTTGCGGTTCCCAGTTTCCTGCACAGAATATCCCGGGCTTTTCCGGAGATGAACGAGGAACGTTCGGCTGAAAGTAGTGTCTGGATATCCGGTTCCTGCGCTGACGCCTGGATAACGGGAAAGGCTGCCAGGGGGAGCGCTCCTAAAAGGAGGATTCGGAAGAGATGATTCATGGGAGATGGGCGGAATTGTATCCATACCTAATATAATCCATCATATGGCAAAAAGATGATGAATTGTCAACGGAAATGTTTTTGTTTTCTGGGAAAATGATTGAACGAAGAGTCAATGGAAATAGAAACCCAGTGAATGAAAAGGCGCCGCGAAACCATGTCCGCCCGTTGAATGGAGGCGTCAAGGGCGGATCAGGTTTTCCATATTGCTTTGGACCAGGTCAACCAGGTTGTTGACGGTCATGCCCAGTTCCTGCGCCGCGCGTCGGTAAAGTTCCGGAAGGGTTTCCGGATGCCCGTCCGATTCCAGCGCCAGCCGATGGAGCGGTATGGAGGCAAGGAGTCCCGGACGTTCCATTTCCCGCAGCCCTACGGAAAGAAGCCAGTTTCCCGAAGGAAATTCCGTGCCGGGATGCAATGTCCCCGTCCAGCCGTGCAGGACAATGTTCAAACGGGGATATTTTTTCAGCATTTCCGCCAGCGTGCCCCATGCGCGGCAGCAGTGCAGGGAAGCGGGGCGGTCCAGACGCACGGCCAGTTCCAGATGCCGTTCCAGCGCTTCCTTCTGGAGAGGCAGCCCCGGGATGCCGCGCCGGCATTTGTCCAGCCCCGTTTCCCCAACGCCCGCATGGGGGATTTTTTGCAGAAGGGATTCCAGCCTGGGCATTTCCTCTTTCCATTCAGCCGGGTTCAGGAACCAGGGATGAATGCCGAAAAAGGGGGTAACATGTTCATCCCGTTCCGCCAGAAGGGCCACCTGTTTCCAGTCCGCCGGGGAGGTGCCGCAGATGAACCGCGGCGCCGTGCCGGAAGCGGCTGTAGAGGAATGGGTGTGGGCGTCCGGCAGATTCATCGTTGCTTAATGGGACAGAGATGGCGCGTCCGACGGTTCAATAATATCAAAACTCTGCTTTGCCAGGCGCACGGCGGCGGCGCCCGTTTCCATTTCATCATGGATGACGTTGGCGATGCCCGCGTGATGCAGGGAAGCCACTTCCGAACGGAATTTGGCGCGGGCGATCACCGTGATGTCCGCATTGGCGCCCTTGATCTGCATGTAGGTGGATAGGGCCGGGGAAGGGTCCGGGAATGTAAAGGCAATCAGCCGCGCGGTACGGACGCCCGCCAGGTCCATGGTGATTTGGTGCTGGATGTCTCCCAGAAAGGCCAGATGGCCGCCGTTGAGCAGGGATTTGACGGTGTCCGCATTCAGGTCGATAATGATGTAGGGGATGCCGTACTGGGACAGGCTTTCATGAAGCCTCCTGCCTACGGGGCCGTAGCCGCAAATGATGGCATGGTCCCTGATGCCTTCCATGCGTGTGATCAGGGTTTCCACGTTGAGGCGTTCCCGTTTTGTTTTCAACCCGGGAATGCGCACCAGCAGCGGGGTGAGTTTCCGTGCCGCCTTCATCAGCAGCGGAGTCATGCCCATGGAGACGGCGGCAATGGCGTAAACGTTGGTGGTCACCAGCGCCGGGATGGGGGATATTTCCTGCATGAAAGGGATGAGCACCAGGGAAAATTCCCCCACATTGGTGAGTGCGGTGGAGGCCATGATGCCCATGCGCCCGGGAATTTTCAGGAAGCTTGCGGCTGTAAGGCAGGCTACGAATTTGATCGCGAGGACAAAGGAGGCGAAGGTCGCCACCTGGCCGATGTGTTCCCATAGTCCATCAATGTCAATCAACAGCCCGGCGGAAACGAAGAAGATGGTCAGGAAAAGGTCCTTGAAGGGGAGCACTTCGCTAAGAACCCGGTGGCTGTAGTAGGAGCTGCTGACGAAGAGGCCGGCGGTGAAAGCGCCCAGGGCGATGCTCAGGCCCAGCAGACTGGCGAGCATGGCAATTCCCGAGCAGATGGCGAACACCATCAGGGTGAAGAGTTCCCGGCTTTTGGTCCGGGCGACGGCCAGCATGATGCGCGGAAGCAGGTAGCGGCCGATCAGCCAGGCGGCTCCCAGAAAGACAAGCCCCCGCAGTACGGCCATGCCAATGTTGAGCGCTGTTTCCCATGAGTCGGGCGTGGCGGTGAAGATCTGCGGCATGATTGCCACCAGCATGATGGCGGCGATGTCCTGGAACAGGGCAATTCCCACCGCCATTTTTGCCCCGGAGGTTCCGCTCAGGCCGAATTCCTGGAAGGATTTCAGCGCCACCGCCGTGGAGGATAGTCCCATAATGGCCCCGACCGTCAGGGAGTGGCTCATGTCCATGCCTGTGGCGTAATGAAGCCCCAGGCCGAAAGCTGCGGTACAGATGAACATCTGAATGCCTCCACCGACCAGAGCGGTTTTCCGCAGGTGCTTGAGTTCATCGACGGAAAATTCAAGCCCCAGCGTGAACATGAGCAGGATAATTCCTACCTCGGAAAGAGCCTGGATGCTGACGTCGGAATTGGGGATGTGGTCCAGAATGCCGCAGTTGGCCAGAATTACCCCGCAGATGAAGTAGCCCGCCAGCAGGGACTGCCGGAAGTGGGCCAGAATGAGGGCAATCGCGATGATGCCCATGAAGACGACAGTAAGCAGAATGAAGAATGGAGGCGCGTCATTAGGGCCTCCGGAGGCCAGCAGAGAGAGAACCATGGCGGTCAGGTCGGGAAGTTAGGGAATGGTAATGAGGTTGATTTCCGGCGGGCAGTTGAAGCGGCCCGGCCCTATATAGCCTATGCCGCGGGTGACGAATACCTGCTTGTCCTCATAAGGATGGAACCCGGAGTGCATGGTTTCCCCTTCCGACGCCAATAGCGGGGTGGAAAAGAAAGGCAGTTTGATTTGGCCTCCATGCGTATGGCCGGAGAGCATCAGGTCCCAGCGGTAATTTCCCAGCAATTCCCTTCCTTTGGGGTTGTGGCTCAGGACGATGGTCGGCATGGGCGAGTTTTCCTCCAATTCGCGCGGGCTCATGCACCGGTCCGGGAAAAAGTCACCCTCCCGCAGGTCTCCCAGCCCCACCAGTTTGAATTCCACGTTTCCCAGCCTGGGGATGGAGACGAAGGCGGCGGAATTCCTGAGCAGCGTGAAGCCCCCTTCCTTCAGGACGCGTTCCACATTGTCCGCAAGGGCCATGTCATGGTTGCCCAGACATGCGTAGGCCGGGGCGACGGAGGAGAGGCGTTTCATCTGGGCGATGTAGTCGCCTGCATGAGTGACCCGCAGAAAATCCGTGTACAGATCTCCCAGAAACACGATCATGTCCGGTCTGGCCTGTTCCGCCATTGTTGCCGCTTTTTCCAGCAGGGGCAGATTGGTGTGGATATCCGACAATACCAGGATACGAAGGCCGGAAAGGCCGGGTACACATCCGGCAGGGGCCGTGTTTTCATTAAATTCCAGATGATTGGCTTCCCAGTGCATATAGGAGGCCAGCAGGGACCCCAGCAGAATGACAGCCGCGGCCGCATACAGGAGCTTGCGGAGCTGGGAACGCTTTTTGGAGAAAGGGTGGGTGGTCATGATAGGGAGGGGTTGAGAATGGCCAGTTCCGGCAGGGTGAATAATCCGTTGCGGCGCACCAGCTTACCGTCCAGGTAAATATCTCCGCCCCCGGCCGCTTTCGTCTGGATGCATACCATGTCCCAGTGGATGCGGGACTGGTTGCCGTTGTCCGCCACGTGGTAGGCCTGCCCCGGCGTCAAGTGGAAAGAGCCGGAAATTTTTTCGTCAAACAGGATGTTGCGCATGGGGCGTGTGATGGCCGGATTGACGCCGAAGGCGAATTCCCCCAGCCTCCGCGCGCCGGGGTCTGTGTCAAGAATGGCGTTGAGCTCCCCTGTTTTATCTCCCGCTTCCGCATGCACGACCAGTCCGTTTTTCAGCGTCAGGCGGATGTTGTCAAAGGGGATGCCCTGGAACAGGCTGGGCGTATTGAAGGAAATGTGGCCGTTGGCGCTGTCGATGACGGGGGCGGTGAACACTTCTCCGTCGGGCAGATTGCATTCCCCCGCGCACGGGATGGCAGGCAGCCCCTTGATGGAAAAGGAAATGTCCGTTCCCGGTCCGGTAATTTTCACATATTCAGCCTTTTCCATCATGGCGGCCAGCTTCCGCATGGCGGGACGCAGGGCGGCGTAATCCATCAGGCAGGTATGGAAATAGAAGTCTTCAAATTCTTCCGTGCTCATGGCAGCTTGCTGGGCCATGCCCCCGGACGGCCAGCGCAGCCCGCACCAGCGCGTATGGCGGATACGCCGCTGGGAGACGGGATTCAGGGCTTTCATGGCGGCGGCCATGTTTTCCTGCGGAACGGAGGACAGTTCAAAGGCGTTTCCTCCGCCGCGGATTTCAATGTAGGCGTCCATGTCCTCCATTTCCGCCAGGCGGTGGCGGCCGATGATACCATATTGTTCTTCTGTGGCTCCTGAGAGCATTTCCCTGTTCAGGCGGGACTGGTTCAGGCGCAGAAAGGGCATGGCTCCCGCCTTCCTCACCTCCCGGATGAGGGCTATTCCCATTTCTTCCGGAATATCCGTCAGTTCCAGCAGAACCCTGTCTCCGGGGCGCAGGGAGGTGGAATACCCTGCAAGCTGGGCGGCCAGGGCCTGAAAACGGGGGTCTCTCATGTCTTTATTAGGCAAATACGGCAGCCTTTTTGTCAAGCCGGAGACTTGCCACGGGCAAAAAACTGTGGTTTCATCCCCCGGATGTCCAGATTGCCCAAGTTAGGAATACTCGGTTCCGGTTCCGGTTCCAATTGCCAGTCCATTTACGATGCCATCCAGTCCGGTTCCCTCCGGGCGGAAATCGCCGTGGTGATGTCTGACAATCCGGACGCCTTCATTCTGGAACGCGCCCGCTCCTGGGGCATCCCGGCGGAGGTGATCGATTGCGGAGGGTTTAAAACCAAATTCCCGGAGGCGTCCCAGGCCTCCGTTGCCGCGCGCCTGAAGGAATACGGCGTGGATTGCGTTTGCCTGGCCGGATTCATGCGACTGGTGAAACATCCGCTGCTGAAGGAATTTCCTTCCCGTATCCTGAACATCCATCCTTCCCTTCTTCCTGCTTTTCCGGGGCTTCATGCCTGGGAGCAGGCCGTGAACGCCGAAGCTGCGGAGAGCGGCTGCACCGTTCATTATGTGGATGACGGAATGGATACCGGCCCCATCCTGGGCCAGGCCCGCGTGCCCGTGCTGCCGGGGGATACGCCGGAAAGCCTTCACGCCCGCATTCAGGAGCAGGAGCATACCCTTTATCCCGCCATGATCGCCCGCGTTCTGGAAACGCTGGCATGACCTGATTCTCCTTCTGGCCGGAAAGCAATCCGGCCTTCTGCCGGGAGAGGATGACAGGATGACGAATTCTCTTGTCTTGTGCTGTGAACGGAATCCGTTAAAAAGGAGTCCTCTTTTTCAAAGAAAGGATAAAAATACCATGAAGATGAACCCTTCCATCGCCCTGTTTGCCGTTTCCGCCCTTTTGGCGGGTGCGGCGGGCGCGCAAGAAAAGGCTGCCGAAGTTCCGGCGGCCGACCAACCCAAACAAGAGAAAGAAATTACTGTGTCTCCCGAACAGATGAAAAAGGACCTGGGCTATTTTCTGGGTTTCCAGAGCGGCCAGCAGCTCGGTTCCATTCCCACCCTGACCTTTGACGACCTGGATCAGGAATCCTTCCTGCAGGGCATCAAGGACGGTATGGTCCGCAAGCCCGCCAAGGACCAGGAACAGCTGAAGCCCGCCCTGGATGCGTTCCAGAAGCAGATAGATGAACGCATTTCCGCCAAGGCCAAGGCCAATTTGGAGGCCAGCAAGAAGTTCATGGAGGAAAACGGCAAAAAGGAAGGCGTCACTACAACGAAGTCCGGCCTCCAGTACAAGATTGTGAACAAGGGCGGCGAAGAAAAATTTGATGAAAAGAAGTTCAAGAACCCCATGTTCAAGGTGAAGTACAAGGGCACGCTGCTGGACGGCACCGTGTTTGACGACACCAAAGGCAAATCCGTGGAACTTCCCCTTCAGGTCATCCCCGGCTTTGCCGAAGCGCTGACGACGATGCCCGTCGGCTCCAAATGGATTGTTTACATTCCTTCCGAGCTGGCTTACGGGGAAAACACTCCCGGCGCTCCGATTGAACCCAATTCACCGCTCATCTTTGATCTGGAACTGGACGGCATTTCGGAAGCTCCTGCCCCCCAGGGCGGCCCCATGAGCATTTCTCCTGAACAGCTTCAGGAGATGCTTAAACAAAGCGGCGCCCAGCAGCAGTAAGGAAAAAATAGTTCAAGCCAGGGCCGTTCCCGGGAGGGAACGGCCTTTTTGTTTTTGTCTGTACCTCTTTCATCAGGAACGCGAATGGGCAGACGGGGAATTTATAATCCGTTGGCAAGCCAATTTTCGAAAAAAGCTCACATTAAACAAATAATGGGAAACAAATATCATCCGCCTGTCCAACATATCTACCTCCATATCCAGAAGAACAAAATCATCATTCTTTCATTACAAGCAATATACATGGATTAAGGAAAGAAGCAGGATTATAAATCCGGGTATTACTGGCCACAATATCTTTGATCAATATGAGACTTCATCTTCCTCCGTCTTTGCGTTCCGCCCTTCTCGCTTCCCTGGTTTCCTTCTCCGGCATTTACTCTTATTCCCATGCCGCAACCTCGGCGGATTTCTGGCAGATTCCCGATTTTGGCGGTCCTGATTTTACATGGACGGGGGATGGGGAAGGCGACGCCGTAGGAACGGCAGACAATTGGGAGGGAGATGCAGCTCCCTCCCGCGTGGACAATAAGGGGCCGCACTTGATTTTTAACGGCGTTGAGGTGACGGTGACGGGGAACCCTCCCAATACCTCGGACGGCGGCGGTATTTCCGTAACGGGGAACGGCAGTGTATCCGCGGGGCTGGGACAATGGGGCGGCAATGTTTACGTGGAGAAGGGTTCTACCCTTACCACCTCCTTCAGCAACCAGATCAAGAATACGGAAGCGGAAGGCCATGCCAATATTTATGTGGACGGCGCTCTGAACATGACGACTCCGGGGGGGAACCTCAATTTTGACCATGGCTCCGGTGCCGGCAATCATTACTGGCACATCGGGCTTGACGGAATGGTCAACCTGTCAAACACCACCACCATTACCAAGAACTCCAAAACCTGGAATGTGGAGGTAGTGGTTGCAAGCGCTATGGAAGAGCTTTCAGTCACCAATCGCGAGATGGTTGACGATGCCCTGATCACACGCTATTTCATGTCTACAGGGGCCGATTTAGGGGCATCCCTGGATTCCCTGCGTATTGAGAAGCAAACCGGGGATGACTCTTATGAGGCATTGACGAGAGCCGATTCCGCCGGTCAGCTGGGAGCGGACAATTTCCTGCTTGTTTCCAACGGTTCCGGCATGTCCGTGCAGTACAAGGGGGAAGGGTATAATGCAGAGACGCTGGTCTGGAATTCCAACGGCACATGGAGCAATACGGGAACGGGCTGGTACAAGCAGGGTGACGGAAACAAAACGGATACTTCCTTCCTGAATGAGGATGCCGTTATTTTCACGGCGGCGGAAGGTTCCAAAACAGTCAATTTTTCCGGAGGAATCAATGTTTCCTCCATGACGTTTGAGGCGGATTATACGCTCCTTCCCGGAGAAGGAGCCTCTCTTTCCGCCCGGGAAACGGTTTTAAGCAACGGCTCGTCCCTGACGTTGGGTGATGGGGATCACCGTTTTTCCGGATTTGAAAGTCTGGTGACGGGTGGGGAAAATTCTTCCCTCACGGTTTATATGAAAACGGATGCTTCTTCTGCGGGAAGCGTCAATTTGCTGGAGGACTCGGCTCTTCAGAATCTTTACGTTGATGGTGCCTTGAGGCTGAGAGCTTCTGCCCAGTCAGGGACATGGATGCTTGGCGGAGCCAGCCTGCATATGATGGCGGGGTCTACCATGGTGTTCAATTCCGATGCGGGGACATCCATTGGAGCGGGGCAAACAGTAATCGCGGAGGGCAGCCTGAATGTCTATGCGCAGAATGTTTCCGACAGCAACACGTATCTTTGGAACCTGAAGGGCGGCGAGAGTGTCTCGAATGGAGATACGCTGACCTTTAACGGATCCAGCAATCCGACCGTGGCCGGCAATATCTCGTACGCCGGCAATATCGTAACCAGCTCCCAGACCGGCTCTTCCATGACGTTTACGGGAGACATCCAGGCGGAATCGTTCAAGGTCGCCCATTATTACGGCAGGATTCATATGGCTGGTAATGAATTGGCGGTCAACAAGCTGTGGGTTGGGGCCGGCGGCGGATACGACAATTCCCTTTATGGGGCCCTTGATCTTGATTCCGGCAATGTGACTACGGCAGGCCAGGTCCGGCTTGCCGAGCTGGGGCATGGAGTGCTTAATGTGAACCAGGGTTCCTCACTGACTGTCTCCGGCAGCAATGATACCCATAGCACAAGCGCCAGCTTCCTGCTGGCTCACTGGGCTTATTCAGGGGAACTTAATTTGAGGGGCGGTTCCCTGACTGCATTGTCAACTTCGATGCGCCTGTCCTGGGATGGCACGGGCACGTTCAATGCCTCTTCCGGAACGGCGGATTTGCTGGGAATGAGTTTCTGGGCTTCCGGAAACGGTTCATTCCGGGGCAGTTTCCTGTTGGGTGGCGCGACATCCGGGGATGCCAGGGTGAACATAGGCTCTTCGGGCATCACCGATGTGGCGGGGGCAGCCGTTATCAAACTGGGGGAAGGCACTCTGGGAGCCCTGTCCAACTGGAGTATAGGCTATAATCCGAATTTCACGCCTTCTTATGTAGAACTTCTGGGCACGGTGAACGGGACTATCCTCGATACGCTGGATGCCAATGACCATGTCACGGGGCGTACTGTTACCTTCTCCAACGGGCTGACGGGAAACGGCAGTCTGGTGAAGGTTGGCGATGGGGTTCTGGTTCTTAACGGAACGGCCCAGGCCCCGGTTCCTGCCGAAGGAGAAACGGCAGCCGTTCCCGGCTTTACCGGAACGGTGGAATTGAGGGAAGGCGGTTTGACGGTGAAGGATTCCAGCGTTATCGGGCAGGGTTCCTTGCTGATCGGAGGCGGCCTTACCGTGAACGTTACGTCCGCGGACGGGTATGTGCTGAATGCCGGGGCTACGCTGGGATCCACGGGAATTGCCGGAGGAACAGCTACTTTATCCGCCGGGTTGACGTTGAACGGAGGCGCTTTGAGCTTCAGTTCTCTTGATTCGGAAACGGCGGCTCTGACCGTCAATTCCATCAGCGGCAGTGAGGCTACGGAAGTACGGCTGGGGGTGTCTTCTCTGGAAACGGGGATTAGTTACGCATTGCTTTCCGGAGCGGGGTTGACGGAAAGTTCTTTCTTTACTTTGGGCGGAGCCGTTGCGGAGCTGTACAATGGAACGTTTTCCGTCAGCAACGGCACTCTTTACGTCAATTTGAGCGACAAGGAAGGTTTGTTGAGATGGAAGAGCGGCACCTGGAATACGGAAAGCTCGAATACCTCCTGGAGCCTTGACGGAACTCCGTCAGCTTATGCCGATGGGGAAACGGTATATTTCTCCAATGGCGATGGAGTGGATAAAAATGTGACGATTGCGGGGAATGTCGCTCCAGGCAGAATCAACGTTTCCGGTACGGATTTCATTTTTACGGGTGACGGCTCCATTACCGGAGATACGACGCTGAACCTGCTGGACGGAGCTTCCCTGACCATGAACAACGCCAATTCCTATACCGGGGATACCGTTCTTGGCGATGGCAGTAAACTCGTTGTCGGCAATGCCGGCGCGCTGGGCTCCAGCACGGTCCTGTTGCAGGGGGATTCCGTTCTGGAACTGACCACGGGCACGTGGAACGGACTGGGAACACGTTTGAACTCCAATTCCTCTGGCACGCTGAAATTGAGCGAGAACGCCTCCGGAACGACAACGGCCGCCCTGACTGGAGTCAGATATGAGCTGGGAGCCAATACCACGCTGACTCTTTCCGCCGGAACCTATGGAAATACGATTACTGGGGCCGGCACGCTGATCTCCGCAGTAGGAACGAATGTCCTTAATGGAAATGTTGATATTACAGGAGAATACAGGGTGTTGGCAACCAACGGCACGGCATGCGCCTGGACGCTGGGTTCCGGCGCTTCCGTGACGGCGGGGAGCTTTATCGGCCGCTACGAGTACAATGGAACGACTACGCTCAATATCAGCGGGGATGCCGTGATGAATATTACCGGCACCTTGAGGATTGCCCGTGACGGGAGAGGCGTCATGAATATTGGTTCAGGCGGCATGGTGCTGGCCCGGACACTGGATTTGGGACAGAACTGGGACGGAGTAAGCGCCAAGGGCGCCACCATTAATCTGAATGGCGGTTCCCTGCTCCTCGGTTCAGGCGGTATGACGGCGTCCGGAAATACCAATACGATTGCCCTGAACATGAATTCCGGGACGCTGGGCACGACGGCGGCGGAAGGCTGGTCTTCCGCCTATAACATGACCCTTACTGGAAATGTGACGGTTGATACCCGCCAGTATGATGCGGACACCAAGTCTTACCATGACCAGGCTTCCACCGGCATCACCCTCGGAGGCGTTCTTTCCGGAGCGGGCGGCCTGACGAAAACCGGCTCCGGAACCTTGACCCTTTCCGGGCAGAATACTTATACGGGACTGACTAATGTCCAGGCAGGAACGCTGGCGTTTACAAATACGAACGCCATGACCCTGGGCAGCATTTCCATGGGTGCGGGGGCCAGGATGACGACGGCTTCCGCCCTGACGCTGAATAGCGGCGCGGCCCTCACCTTTGACATGACGGGCGTGGCGGCGAATGAGCCTGTCATCAATATCACGGCCGGGACCCTGGCTCTTGCGGATTCATCCTGTGCGCTGACGATTAACAATTATGGAGAATTGGAGGCGTCTAATTATGTCCTGGCCCAGTGGGCTGCGGCCGGAAGCCTGACGACGGATTCCTTCACATGGACGCCCGACATCACCAGGGAAGGATTCGAATATTCCGTGGTGGTGGAAAACAACCAGCTTGTGCTGAAGGTTGCAGACGTCAGCGGAGACAACGGTTTTGTATGGGACGGAGGAACGGACCGGAAGTGGATCAACACCAGCGTTGACGGCTGGACGACGAGGCAGGCGGGAGTGGATACGCTGGATAATCAGGAAATTTACTTCTCTTCCTCGGAAGCGGGTGAAGTCAAGGTTTCCGGTACTGTAACTCCCAAGAGCGTCGTTTTCAACAGCGGCTCTTACACGCTGGTCAGCGATCCTGACAACGCGGGTTCTATCGCGGATTCCACAGCTCCCACCACGCTTACCGTGAACGGTACGGCCGAGGTTGCCTTAAACCTGGCCAACACCTATACCGGAGGAACGATACTCAATGGCGGCATTCTTACCATTGGAACTGACGGAGCGCTGGGAACGGAAGGGGATATTACATTCAACGGAGGGACGCTGGCCTATGCGGATTCCGCCGCCGGTGCGGATGCGACAGGTGATGACATTTCCAGTTGTGTCAACGTGGGAGACGGAGGTTCCCTGAACGTTTCCGTGCTTGGCGCGGGGGATACCGTTTCCTGGGCCGGACTGACAGCCGACGTCATGGGGGCAGGCACTACCCTGACCAAAACGGGAGCGGGCACTCTGGCCCTTGGATATGCAGGAAATACCCTGGCCCACCTTACTGTGGAAGAGGGCACGCTCGCTTTCACGGGCGGCGCGACCATCGGCGTAAATCCGAACAATGCTACTATTGTCCGCGTCAGTGAAGGCGCTTCCCTTGCTCTTTCCGGCGGAACCGTCAACCTGCATGCCCAGCTCAATGGGGCGGGCACCGTCACTATCGGGACTGCGGATACTGCGGGACTGGTCAATATCTCCAATACGGGCAATACCAACTTCACTGGCCGCCTGGAACTGGTCGGCAACGGGGTGAATATGAATACCAATGCCAACTGGGTAGCCTTTGGGGCAGGAAATACGCTGGGAGGCGGTACCGTTTTCATCGACGGCAAGGGCTTCCATTTTTCCGCGGGTACGACGGCGGCCAATTTTGAAATCGGCGCAACCCACGGTGCGATGCAGAACGGCTCCTCCGGCGCCACATACACTTTCTCCGGAAACCTTTCCGGTTCGGGTACGTGGGCCATGGCTGCGAACGTTCGGATGAACAATGTCCTCACGGGATCCCTCAAGGACTTCTCGGGGACCCTGTCCACCAATGAGACTTCCTCCAACAACAATCGCCAGGCCTGGAACTTCGGTTCCGGCGGGGTTTGCGCCACGGGTGAAGGGAATTCCGTTTTTGGAGACGGCGCTATTCTGGGAGGTAACACGGGGTCCACGGATACCGGGCTGGCCGCACAATACAACGTCAACTACAACAATACGGAACTGGTGTTGAACGCTCTGGTGCAGGGCAACTCCAGCCTGACGCACGCAGGCACGGGCACTCTGATTCTGGATCAGGCCAATACCGCTACGGGAGCGCTCGGCATTACAAATGCCGGAGCCGTAGTCCAGCTTGGCACGGAAGACAAGGCCGGCCAGTGGGCCGGAACCGTGCTGAATGGAGCGGGAACGCTGAAAATCGTCAATGGCGCGCTGACCTCCGCCATGACGCGGGCGGAAGGCGCCACGGCAGCCATTGTCGTGGACTCAGCAGCTTCTGTCAATTTGGGGGGGACTGACGGCAGCATGCTCAAGGGCATTACGCTGGCTGCCGGAGGCAGGCTTGCCAACGTTTCCGGAGATATTACGGTGGGGGCGGGAGCCACGGAAACATTGAATCTTACCTTGGGAGCGGATAACATCAACCAGGATGCGGCCGGGGCGGCCATCATTGACCAGGGAGACGGTAGGCTTGTCATCAACAATCCCGCCACAGTCAATCTGGACATTGACGCTATTGTGAACACGCTCGTCGCCCATAAGGAAGCCGGTGCGGAAAGCTGGCTCACCCTGACGACCGGAACGCTGGAATGCGAAAACCTTGGCGATATCCAGTTCAGCAAGATTCTTTCCAATTACGGCATCCGCGTGACGGGCACCGATGGAGGAAGCCTGGTGCTCAGCGGGCAGGTCAGCGGGCTTTATATGGTGGATGATTCCTCTACTTCCGATCCTGATACCGTCACCAACTACGGCACGCTGGGGATGTACTCCGGCGTGGTGATTTCCCAGGACAAGACGTTTACCGTTCAGTTGGCCGGCGCACCCGGCGATTCCGACGGGGACGGCGCGGTCATCAACAACCTGCTGGGCGCTACGGGAAGCACGCTGAAAGTGGAAAACACCAGTGCGGACGGAGGCAACGCTGTTGTCATCCTCAACAACGAACGTCTGGAAACGGGATTGCCTGCTCCTGATGATTACGCCGGTGCGGATTCCATCATGGGCGGAAGCATCGTCGGGGAAAACGGAGTCACCTTCGTCAAGCAAAACACGGGCAAGCTGACAGTCAACGGTTCTTTTGTGACGGACACCCTGCGTGTGGAAGGCGGTTCTCTCGCTCTTAACGGTGAAGGGAACAGCTTTAATCATGTGGAACTTGCCGGCGCAGAGGAAGGGGGTGTTCTGGACATCAACCGGAATACCGTCATGGGTGATTTGACGGACAGCGGCGAAGGTGCAGCCCTGAACATCGGCAGCGGAGCCTCCCTTTCCGTCAACGGCGCCAGTAGTCTTTCCTCCAGCACCATCCAGGGCAGCGGAACGCTGACCCTCCGTGATACGCTGGAAATTTCCGGAACAGCCTCCCTTCAGGGCGGTGTTCTTCTTGATCTGGCAAAAGATGACGATTCCACGGGAACGCTCGACCTCGGTTCGACATCCGGCAGCACCGTTTCCGGAATCGGCGGAGAAGGAACACTGAAGAGCGCAGGAGGCGTTTTGACCGTCAATACCGGTAATTCGGGCGGTGGTTCCGTTTTCAGCGGTACGCTGGAGGGACGCGGGCAGCTTAATATTTCCGGCAATGCCGGGCAGACGTTTGAAAACGTCATGACCGCTGCCGGCAGCAGCTGGGCAGTTAACAGCACGGGCCTTCTCAATATCCGGATGGGAGGGACGGTAGACAACCCGAGAGCCAATACGGCGCTGACCCTCAGCAGCTTGACGCTGGGAGACGGTTCCAGTACGAACCTTACCTTCAACACGGACTACGCTGGCCCCATTATCAGCGTGACCGGAAATATCAGCATCAGCCAAGGCGCGGAAATAGCTCTCAGTTCTACTGGCGGAAATGAACTGACTCTGGACGCAGACGGCAGTTATACGCTCATGCACGCGGATGGCACCATTGATCTGGGAGGAAGCGACAGGCTGGCTATCCTGCTGGATCCCTCCTCCTCCGCTTTCAAGAAATTTGAAAATGATGCGTACTTGGTGATGGAAAACGGCAACCTTGTTTTGATGGCCACGGCTTCCAAGGACAATAAATATGCCCGCCTTGCGGATACGTTTAATTCCAGGGCCGGAGCAGAACTTCTCTGGAACCTGCCCGGCGATCTTGCTGCGGATTCCATCCTCAAGAAGGTGGATGACGCCGTAGGAGCCCTGACGTCTTCCGACCTCTCGGAAGCGAAACGCGCCATGGCGGCGGCGGCTGGGAGCACGGTCAACGCGCTTGGGACGGCACAGAGGGACGCCCTGCGCGACCAGATGGGCTGGATCAGGAACCGGACC
>NZ_MNUD01000006.1:0-320 GCF_001917295.1 Akkermansia sp. 54_46 | reverse complement strand
GGCGGACAGCGCCGACGGGCGCCTGGACAGCTACTACGCCAGCCTCTTCGGGCGCTACCAGAACAAACGCTGGGCGCACACGCTCATCCTGACGGGAGGATGGAACGACGCGAAACTCAACCGTACGGTCAACTACGGGGAAGGAAGCTACGGGACGCAGGGAAGCACCAGCGGATGGGGCTTTGGAGCGATGTACGAACTCACCTGCGACATCTACCTCGACGAAAACCGCAGCAGCGTGCTGCAGCCGCTGTTCAACGCCTCGGTGGTGACGACGCGGATGGACGGCTATGAGGAAACGGGAGCGGGCAACGCGGGCC
>NZ_MNUD01000005.1:0-33456 GCF_001917295.1 Akkermansia sp. 54_46 | reverse complement strand
AGACCGCTATACGCAGGACGAAATTCCGGCGAACCAGACCCCGGCCATGGCCGCCGTCGTTGCCGCTCTGGTGGAACTGGGCGAGGACTGGCAAGCCGTCCAGGTATGGGCAAGGCTGGGAAAAGATGTCCTGACCCTTGCGGAGGATGAGGCCGTCCATGCGGAGACCAAAGGCCGCAGGATTTTTACAGTCTCGGACTACCCGGCTTTTATCCTGACCGACCCCGCCGCCGTGGAGTTTTTCAAGTTTTTTACCAAGGATGAGCGGGTATGAGTGGGCGGTGAGGTATGCGGGCAGCCATGAGCGTTTGTGGGAGGAGTGCAGACGGGTACTGGATGCGGGAGGTGTGGCGGCGATGAGCGGGGAGGTTGTGTTGCTTGGGTGGCTGGTGGATGGGGGGCGCGTGTTTTATGTGCATTTGGCGTGGGGGAGTGTTCATGAGTTGGTGGAGCTGGCACGGGGTTGTCTGGGCGAGCAGGCGCAGGGGGTGGAACGGGTGAGGTTTGAGCGTGGCGGGCGGGAGCGGGACAGGGGGATGCGTGAGGTGGCGTTGGTGGATTTATTAAGTATTAAAGACTAGAGATTAAATATTATGTTTATTGGTAAATTGATTGCGAATGGTTTTTTGCGCGAGGAGGCAGGTGACGGGGGCGCAAATGGCGGCGGCCCGGTGAGCCTGATGGCTGGTGCCGGAAATAATGCTGGTGGAGATGGGGCCGGAAACGGTGACGGGGATGGAGGAGAAGGAGACGGAGGCAACAGTGGTGGAGATGGCGGAAGCGGTGCGCCCGGAGCGGGCGCCGTGCTGCGGTATGATTTGGGGGATGAGGCGGCGATGACGGCATGGAGGGAGGCTCTTGGGATGAATAAGGAGTTTGCGGGCGATGAGTTTTTGCCCGCTGCCCCGGAGGGGCTGCCGGAGGGGGTGTGGGATGCGGAGGCGGTGGAGGTGCTGGGCCGCAAGGCTTGGGAGCTGGGGGTGCCGAAGGAGGCTTTTGCGGGGATTGTGCATGAGTTTGCCACCCGGAGCGCAGAGGCTCAGAGGGCGGCGGATGCCGCCGAGGCTGAGCGCGTGGCCGCTGTGAAGGCTGAGCTGGAGGGGTTGTGGGGAGATGGATATGGGGCGCATGTGAGGAGTGCGGTGAGTGCGCTGGAGATGCTGGCCAAGATGACCGGGGTGAGTGGTGAGGAGGTGCGTGCCGTGGTGGATGATCCGGTGATCGGCACGAATCCGGTGATGATCCGGCTTCTGGCTCAGATGGGGGCGATGATGCAGGATGAGCCTGCCAAGGGGCTTAACATGCCCGGGGGCGCGGCTGCCGGGGGGAAGGCGGAGGCGGAGAGGATGATGAATGATCCGAGCCACCCTTTACATGAGGCGTTTATGAATCCGAACCATGCCAATCACAGGTATGCCGATGAGCAGTATAACCGCCTGATGGGGTTTTAGGGTCATGGAGAGCGAGTAAGAACAAGAGTTATTAACATTTAGTTATTATATTATTATGGCAGTTACAATTAGCGATAATTATCAGGTCAAGTACACGAATAAGTGGGGGGTGTTGCTGCAACAGAAGGTGAGCGCATTGGAGAAGCTGGTGACGGTGGACAGGGATTGCAAGGGGGAGGTGAAGTTTATTGACCAGTACGGGGTGCTTGATTTTAAGGAGAAGACGACGCGCATGGGGAGCACCACGCTTGATGAGGCTCCTACGTTGAGGCGTTCCATGCGTCCGCGCATTTTCACCAAGGCGGTAGGGTTTGACGAGTTTGACGCGACGAAGCTTGGCGATTTGGATTTGCCGGTGAGCAAGACGCTGGAGGGGTTGAGGATGGCGGCGAACCGGAAGATGGATGATGTGATGATTGCCGCGTTTCTAGGGCAGAATTTTGTGGGTAAGGACGGGACGACGGCTAAGGCTTTTCCAGACGACCGAGTTGTTGCCAAGGATTATGTGGAGTCCGGCACGAAGGCCTCAAGCGGCCTGACGCTGGCTAAGCTGCGCCGGACGTTGCAGATGTTTCAGGAGGCGGATGCGTGGACGGAGGATAGTTCCGCCGCCGGGGATCAGCTTGTGTTTGCGTGTTCTTCCGCGCAGATTCTTAATTTGCTGAGCACGACGGAGGTGACTTCTTACGATTATAATAGCGTGAAGGCTCTGGTGGATGGGAAGGTTGATACGTTTATGGGGTTCAAGTTTGTCCGCACGGAGCTTTTGCCCAAGTCCGAGGGGGTGAGGGAGTGCCTTGCATGGGTGAAGAGCCGCGCCCAGTTCGGGCTGTGGAATGATTTTAAGGTGAAGATTTCCGTGAGGGATGATTTGGATGAGGCGTTGCAGATCCGCGCGAAGTTTGCCTGCGGGGCAACGCGTCTGGAGGAGAAGGGGTTTGTTAAGGTGCTGTGCGCACAGTAAGGAGTTGTTTCCGGGCAATGTTTGTTGCCGTGGAGCGGCGGGGGGCGGTCTGCGGGCCGCCCTCCGTTTTCAGCTTAGTTTTTTGATGATGTTATGAAGCAGTTGGATGTGGTTAATTTTGCCCTTGCCAAGTTGGGGAAGGCTCCTGTGACGGGGCTGGATGATGAGGAGGTGGGGGCTGTGTTGCGAGCCATGTGGCCGAGCGCAGTGGAGTATGTTGTGCAGGAGGTGAAGCCTGTGTGGGCGAAGAGGGTGGCGCAGTTGGAGGGTGAAGAGGATTTGCGGCTGCCCGGTTTTGTGCGGAGCGAGGCGTTGCCGGAGGGTTGTGTGGATGTGGTGGATGTGGATGGGGCCGGGTGGTGCGTGTTTGACGGGAGGTTGTTTTGGACAGGGGAAGGGAGGGAGGTGCGCGTGGTGTATTTAGTGAGGCCGGATGATGCCGCCCATGAGTGGTGTTGTGCGGATGGAGAGTTGCTGGCCGCCAAGCTGGCGTGCCTGTGCGCGTTGACCGTTACCGGGCGCGGGGATTTGGAGGGACGGCTGCAAGCGGATGTGAGGCGGCTGGAGATGAGGGCGCAGTACCGGGCGCGGTTGCAGGATATGGGACGGGGAGGGAGAGATGAAACGGTGTCTCCGTGGGGGAGGAGGGGGATTGTATGAGCGGGATGAGGGTGGCGTTTACCGGAGGTGAGTGGAACCGCATGGGGGCGATAAGGTATGATGTGGATGGGTATGGCCGGAGCGCGCAGACGATTGTGAATTTTCTGGTGCATACGTTCGGCGGGCTGATGCGGCGGCCCGGCGCGGAGAGGATGTGTGCGGTGGATGGAGGGGCCGCTTGCGGGCGGGTGCGGCTGATGGGGATGGATGTGAGTGATGAGCGGCGGTATATGGTGGTGTTTGGAGCGGGGTTTGTGGAGGTGTTCCGGCTGGATGGGAGTTTGGCCGCCCGGCTGGAGAGTCCGTGGACGGAGCAGGATTTGCCGGAGCTGCGGTGGGTGCAGTGCAATGACGTGGTGTGGGTGGTGTGCGGGAGGGTGGCTCCGCAGAGGCTGGAGAGGCATGGCGATGATGATTGGAGGCTGGCGGTGATGGAGTTTGACCGGAGTCCGAGGGAGTTTGCGATTTCCAAGGATGGGGAGGCATGGGTTGAGCGTGATGCGGGTGGGTTGATGTTTGGTGCTGACCGCCATGTGTTCCGCTCAGAGGAGTTTGGCACGAGTGTTCTTTATACTCAGCATATGGCGGAGCGGGTGGTGGTGGCGCAGACTCACGCGGAGTTGACCGGGACGGGTAATCCGCCCGAGGCCGTTCCTGATTTGTCCGCTGCGGGTACGATTGTTTTGGCGGGGCAGGAGTTGTGGACGGTGAGCGGCGATGTGCGTGTTACATGGACATGTTATAAGCAGTATTACGGGAGGACGGATTATAAGGGGAGCAAGAGTTTGGCTGATTATCCGGAGTTTTTCTTTCCCGGATGGGTGGTGAGCCGATTTGGGAGCGGGTTTAACAGCATGCGGGAGTGGTGGGCTTCCAGCGATGGGCCGCAGAGGGCGTTCGTGTGCCATGAGGGGGCGTGGACGCTGAAGACTTACGGGAATGAGGATCAGCGGTGGCAGGGCGAGTTTCAGTTGATGGGTGCGGATGCGGAGGATGAGAGTTTGAGCCCTCATAAGTTTGAGGTGCTGCACAGGTTTTGGTCATGGGACGGGGATTGGCGGAATTTTGAGTTCAGCGGCACGTGTGAACGTCCTACACGTTTGCAGTTGCGGGTGATGAAGTATAAGCCCGCGGCGACTAACTGGGGCAGGCATGAGTTGAGGCTGAATGCGTGGGATTATGAGGCGGAGGGGCTGGTTGCCGGGGTTGGCGATTATTGGGAGGAGGTGTGGGGGACGGTGCTGGAGCTGGATGGGGGGAGGCTGCTGCTGGCAGGGAAGGCCCATGCCTGTTGTTATGTGTTTGACCGGGTGGACGGCGGGGGCCGCAAGGTGGGCGCGGAACGGGATGATGGCTGCGGATGGGTGGGGGGATGTGTGTTGAAGGATGGCCGGGCGTTTTTGACCAGCGGAGGGGCAAGGTGTTGTGTGCTGGATGTGGAGAGCGGGGAGGAGAGTGAGGTGCTTTTGGAAGGGGTTGGGGATGGTTTTTTTGGCGAGGCGGTGTTGCTGGATGATGGGCGGGTGCTGCTGACTCCGTATATGGCGACGGCTTTTTATGTGTATGATCCTGCGGATGGAAGTTTGGAGAAGGTGGCGCATTCCGGGCTGGCAGTTACAAGCGGGAGTTACCGGAGGGCCGCTGTGGTGGATGGCGGGAGGGTGTTGCTTTGCCCCTGCAAGAATGGCGTTGCATGCGCGGTGTATGATCCTGTGGCGCAGAGTTTGACTGCCTGCACGGTGACCGGGAGCAAGAAGGCTGTCTGGCATGTGATGCCGTTGCGGGATGGCCGGGCTGTGTTGTTGTGCGGAGAGAGTGCTGGGGATGTGGCGGATGGGGAGGCTGCCATGGGGAGTGTGTGTTTGTATGAGGATGGGAAGGTGGTTGAGAAGATGGGTTCCTTTTTGTGGCTGGCCGGGTGTGTGGAGAGGGAGGATGGGCGTGTGGTGTTGTTGTATTTTGGTCTTGGCGGTTGGGGCGAGTTTGTATGGGATTTGGAGGATGGCAAGACGATCAAGAGCAAGGTGACGGTGAATGGGTTTTGGCCGAGGAAGTGGAAGTGGTGCGGGTGGCGCAGCGGGGGGATGGATATGGTGAATTTTTTGTCCGGTGCCGTGGGGAGAGGCGTTGATCAGGTTTGGACGGCGGCAGAGATGGGTGGGATGAAGTGGAGGGTGCTGAGGTTGAGTTATAAGACGTATGGGGGGGCCGGATTGCCTTATGAGAGGGCGGTGACGGATGTGTGGAGCAGGGGGATGTTTGGGGGAGGGTGCGGGTGGCCGAGTGCTGTGGCGATGCACCAAGGGAGGTTGTGGCTGGCCGGGACGGCGGCGAATCCACAGACGGTGTGGGGGAGCGTGGTGGATGATTTTGCCAATTTCCAGATTGGGGACAGCGATGAAGATGCGATTCAGGTGACGCTGGCGGCCAAGGATTGCCACCGGATTGTGTGGATGGAGAGCGTGAATGATTTGTTGATTGGTTCCACGGCCCAGGTTTGGCGGCTGAGCGGAGGCGAGGGCGGCGTGGTGACTCCTGATTTTTGCCGCGCTGCCGTGCAGTTGAGGGTGGGGTGCAGCCGGGTGGATGCGGAGGCGACGGATGGAGGATGCGTGTTTGTCCAGAGAGGGGGGATGAGGGTGAAGGAGCTGGGGTACAGTTTTGAGGCGGACGGGTACAGGGCCGCCGATACGACGACGTTTGCCGAGCATGCAGGCGGGCCGGGAGGGTTTGTGGGGCTGGCCGTGCAGCGCGTGCCGGAGGTGAGGATTTGGGGGGTGAGGGCTGATGGCGGGCTGGCTGTTCTGACGTATAATGCCGAGCAGCGGGTGTGCGCGTGGACGAGGCATGTGCTGGGAGGGGGCGGCAGGGCGTTGAGCGTGGCCGTGATGGATGGGCAGGATGCCGATGAGGTGTGGCTGGCTGTGGAGCGTGATGGCCGGGTTAGTCTGGAGCGGCTGGTGGAGGGGTGCGGCGTGTTCCGGGACGGATGGAGCCGTGGGGGAGATGCCGGGGCGCCGTATGAGTCCGTACTGGTTACAAATGGGCTTGCGTTTGAGCAGGGTGCGGGGGTAAAGTCAGGGAGTGTGAGCGTGCGTGCGCGGTTTGTCGCGAGCGCGGCGGATGGGGTGCGTGCAGGGTTTTGCGGGCGGTTGACGGAGTTGAGCAGGAGCCGGGGCGATGTGCTGGACGGCTGGCAGGATTTGACGGTGCCGGGGGTGTGGAGTGATGAGCTGGTGTTTGAGTTGCGGTGCGCCGGGGATGGCGATGTGCGTTTGCTGGGGTTTGATGTGCAGTTTTCAAAGTAGTTTATTGATAGATATTATATTATGGAATGGTTTCAGTTAGGTATGGCCGGTCTTCAGGGGCTGGCCGGCGCGTTCCGGGGACGCGCCGAGAGGGAAGCCGGGCGGCAGGCGCGGCAGACGGCTTATTATAATGCGTCCGCGCTGGACAGGGAGGCGGATGCGCTGGATGCGGAGAGCGCGGAGAATCAGATGAGGATGCGGGCAATGCAGGGGGTGGCCACAGGGCAGGCCGCCGCGCAGACAGCGGCGAGCGGCGTGGAACGGAGCGGGAGCGCGCTGGGGAGGGAGATGAAGGTTGCGACGCGGTTTGAGCAGGAGGTGAATGATTTGGCGGCGCGCAGTTTGCAGCGGTCTTCCGCCATGAGGGAGCAGGCCCAGATGGAGAGGTGGAAGGGGAGGCAGGCGGAGCGGGCCGGCAAGGTGTCCGGATTCGGGAGTTTGCTGAGCGGCGTGGTGCAGGGCGGCGCAACGGCTTTTAATGCTTTCAAGTAGATATGGATAAGTTTTCTTTGTTGAGCGGGTATCATGAGCCTGTGCTGGCTGATACGGGGGCCGCAACGGCTCCGGCGCGCGCGGCGGCGGAGGTGGCCGGGGAGATGGGGGCCGGGGCGAGGTTGCTGGCGCGGGAGGATGAGGAGAGGGCGCGGTTGCAGGAGAAGGCGGACAGGATGGCCGATGCGGGGAGTTTTGAGGATGTGAAGAGGTTGATGGAGGAGGAGAGAGGGTTATGGGATAATGCCGAGCTGGCGGCGGGGAATAAGCCGGGGAGGGAGGCCCGCTGGAATGCGCTGGTGAGCAAGAGGCTGGGGCCTATGTTCCGCAAGGTTAAGTTTAAGACGCCGGAGGTGAAGGAGCGGGCGCGGCTGTGGTATGATGCGTTTACGTCAACGGGCCGTATTGATGCCGGGCGCAGGGAGTTGCTGGCGAGTAAGGAGAGGGCTGCCAAGTCTTTCAAGGCGAGGTATGATTTTTGCCTGAGGGGTGGGGATTATTATGGCGCGAGGGAAGCGGTGCAGACGGCTGGCGCGGAGGGGGTGATGGAGCCGGATGAGCAGCAGTTGATGTTTCAGGATGTGAGTTTCAAGGAGACGGAGAGCAGGGTGCAGACGGCGATTCAGAGAGATCCTTTTCATGGGTTGGATGCGCTGGAGAAGTCGGGAGGGCTGGATGCGGTGAAGGGTAGGCCGGATGTGATTGAGGGGTTCCGGAAACAGGCGGAGGCGGCAAGGCGCAAGGCTCAGGCCGGAGTGGCTCAGGGGTATGTGATGGATGCGTTTGAGGGCCGGGAGTTCCGGGGAAATGATTTGAAGAAGGATGTGGAAGCGGGGCGCGTAGCCGTGGATGACGCGATGAGTTTGCGGGCGGCGGAAGAGCGGCGGAGGAAGGCTGTGGAGAAGATGGGGAAGGAGGAGGCGGAGTTGTACACGAGTCCGGAGGATTTTATGCGGGTGGATGGTTTGTTGCGGGGGTATGAGCCTGATTTGGATGTTGACGGGACGATGTATGCGGAGGTGGAGAGGGAGATTGCCACGTCCATGCTTTCCAAGACGACGAAGGAGAGGATGATGGCGGAGCTGAAGGATCTGGCCGTGGGGAATGTGCCCGCACGGTTCCGGGGGGCGGCCAGGGAAGCGGCGAGTGTGGTTGAGGGGATGGTGGATGGAGAGGTGTTCGGGAAGTGGAAAGAGACGCAGAAAGAGGGAGATTTTGCCGGGTATGAGAGGTCTATGGCGGCGGCTTATCAGGTGAGACAGGGGCTGGAGCGGTGGGTACGAGAGAATCCGGGGGCAAGCCGAGAGGAGATTAGGGCACAGGCTGAGAGGCTGGCGGCGGATGGTACAGGGGTGAAGTTGTCAGGCCGTCAGAATGTTCCGGGTGTGGCGGCTCCTGAGCCTGAAGTGAAGCTGAAGAGTGTTGGCGCGAGTGAGGTGCTGGATGAGTTGGGGGTGGATATGAATGAGCAAGGTAATGCTGCTCTGCTGCCTCCGCTGAATGGGGATTGGGGTGCTCCGGCTCAGAACAGGGAGGGATGGAGAAAGGTTCTGGAGGGTGTGAGTATGAAAGGGAAGGATTTGAGGCAGTGCCATGCTGCCGTATTCAAGGTTTTAGATGTGAAGTCCGCCAAGGATGTAGCGGCATTGAAGCGGGTGGTGGAGGAGAAGTGGGCGTGGGAGAATGGGGAGAAGTGATGTTTCTGGTTAATGTTTAATAGTTAAAAGTTTTTATGTTTGGTAATGATATTTCACAGGTAGCGGCTCAGGCGAGGGAATTTGAACGTAGCGGGAAGAGGGATAAGTTTTTGGAAGAGAGCGCGAATGCTGTTTATGATGACGGAGAGGGCAGGCAGTTGTTCCCTGTGGAGATTGATCCGGCAATGGATCGGTATTTGCGGCAGAAGGGGGAGGGTTGGCAGGCTGACGCTTATCGGAGCTGGCAACGCGGGAAGATGTTGGCCGCCGATTTGAGGAAGGGCGGGGATGATCCGATGAAAGCGGAGAAGGAGCGCGTGCTGGGCGAAGAGAGAGCCAAGGTGCAGGAGTATGTTAATGAGAGGACAAGGCGCGGCATGCCTTTGTTTCCTGATGCATTGGCGTTTAAGAGTGCTCAGGAGGATGAGGCGGAGTATGCGAGGAGAAAGGATAAGGTGGATTGGCACCGGAGCGTGTTTAACGGGGATTTGAAGAAGGTGCCGGAGAGTGTGAAGAAGGAGTTTGAGGCGCAGTTTTTCCCGGATAATGAGCTGGGGGATGAGTTGCGAGCGCGGTCGCTGGTGCTGGGATGGGCGTTGGATGAGGGAGGATATACCGAGAATCAGGTTTCGGCGCGAAACGGGGTTCCGCTACTGGAACAGATGGCTATACGGCTGAAGGAGCAGGGGGAGCAGATTGATTTTAATAAGCCGGGGCTGACGGTGTACAGGTTTCTCAGCAGGCGGGCGCAGGAGGATGCTCATGCTGACGAGTTGCTGAAGGGGGCTGCCGAGAGCGTGAGGCAGGCTGTGCTGACGGGCGGGGACGGAAGACAGGCGTTGTGGGAGCAGAGGGGACAAATGGGAGAGGATATGTATAAGAAGGTGGGGAATACATTGCGATGGGTGAAGGCGGATGCGGAGAGGACAAGGCGAGGGCTGGAGCCGGTATTGCCGCGCGTGATGGAGGGGCTGGAGTGGGCCGTGAAGTATGCTGACGGGACGGCGAACCGGATTTTTCAGCCGGAGGGGATGGCTTCAATCCACCAAGCCCTGAAGGCGATGGATGGCCTTACGGATGCCCAGATGGATGCGCTGGCGGAGATTGTGCAGCGCAAGGGCGGGAATGAGGGGAGTTATATGGCGAATGTATGGAAGGCCGGGAACCGTGGCTGGGAGGATTTAGGTAATGGAATCAGGTCTTTGCTGCGCGGCGGGATTGCCGCACAGTTGGATGTGGCGGGGGGAGTGAAGGAGTTGTTTGGCGGGGACGGGTCTGCCCTGAAGGCTGACGCGAAGGCGGCGGATGAGTATGGCCGGAGGCTGGATGCTTTTCTGGCGATGGCGCAGGGGACGTACAGGCCGATTAACAAGCCGGAGTATGGGTGGTTTGGGAATGGGGTGTTGAGCGCGGTGCGGTCTGTGCCGATTACGGCGTTGAGTTTTTCCGGCGTGGGGGCCGGAGTGGCGGCGATGTCTTATGCCGGGGATAGTTACAGTAAGGCCGTGCAGGAGCGTCCAGATGGCGGCAGGCTGGCGAGGCTGGGAGGCGCGGCGGCGAGCGGCGCGGTTCAAGGGGCGTTAGAGAGGGCAGGCGCAATGGTGTCTAAGGGGATGCTGGGGTTGAGGTCCGGGAGCGCGTTTGTGGATAAGTGGATGAGCAAGTTGAGTCTGAGCCGTCAGGCGATGCGGCTGAAGAGTTCCGCCCTGCGGGCAGGGGCGCGTTCCGGCGTGGCTGGGGGAATGGTGCTGGGCGAGGAGATGACGACGGAGAAGTTGCAGGATTTGGCCGATCCTGTGATGCAGAGTTTGGCTTCCGTGATGGCCGGGGAGGCTCCGGGGATTGATTGGGAGCGGTTTTGGAAGGATTTTACGAACCGTGACCAGAATATGGAGTTGTTTGGTTCCGTGCTGGCGTTTGCGCTGGTGGGGGCCGGGGCGCGGTTTACGGCTGAGGCCGGGATGCAGCGGCAGTTGAGCCGGGAGTATGGGAAGCTGAAGCGGACGTTTGGTTTTAGCGATTCCCTGCTTGCCCGGATGCGGGCGGAGGAGAGTGACGTGGCGCGGTATGCGATGATGCAGGATGGGATTCAGGATTTTATGCGCCAAAATTATGGGAAGGAGGTGGACGGCGTGAAGGTGGGGCTGGGTGACGCGGACGGGATGAGGAAGCTGGCTGCCCGCGGCGGGGTGAGGACGATGGATGTGGTGGCCGCCGCTGAAGCGCATGCGGCGGAGACGGCGCGAGGGGTGGATGAGGTGCGTGTGGATGGAGCGGAGGTGCAGGAGGGGAAGGGTGCTGTGGTGGGTGTGAAGGGGCCGGAGAGCGGCGGCGTGAGCGAGGTGGGGAGTGGGCCTGTGCTGAGTTTTGAGCATGGGCCTGTGCCGGAGCGCAAGGGTGGAAGGCAAGTGGATGAGAAGGAGGCGATGAAGCAGTATGTGGAGGCTGTGAATGAGCAGTTGCGGGAGTTCGGGGCGAGTCCGATCCGCGAGGAGATGAATGAGTTTACGGAGGAGATGCAGTATGTGGTGGAGCTGGGGGACAGGCCGGAGTTTTATGATACGTATGATGATGCGTATGAGGCCGTGCTGCGGCATTTGGAGGAACGGGAGGATGAGGTGGTGGCCGGGCTGAAGAGCAGCTTGCGGCAGTACCGGGATAAGGATGAGGGGTATGTTGGGAGGGTGCAGGATGAAGCGAATGAGGAGATGATGCAGCATTTGAGCGATGTGGGGCAGGATGGGCGGATGAGTTTTGACCGGAGCAAGTTGAGTGTGCCGATGACGTTGGCGCAGTTGAAGACACAGGGTGATTTTATGCGTAAGTCTGCCGAAGGCCGGGAGAGGATTTATGCGGCGCAGATGGGAGTGGAGGCCGGGGTGGATGCTGCCCGGTTGCGGGTGTACGGAGCCAATGTGGCGCAGGAGTTTGCGAACGGACGGTATGAGGTGGTGAGCAGATTGTACCGGGGGGCTAATCCGTTTGACGTTTATGAGGAGTGGACGGAGGGGATGACGAAGGTGTTGATTAAGGATAATGAGTGGACGGTGGCGGAGTTTGAGGATGAACTGAAGCGGCTGGAGGGTGCAACGGGTGAGACGTTTTTGGCGACCGGGGAAGGGGTGGACAGGTTACAGGCGGTTTGCGAAGGGGTGAGCAAGGCGGCGCGAGCACATTTGATGGGGCACATTTCCGATGAGAGGCTGCCGGATAAGTTGCGGCGGTGGTTCAAGATGTTCGCTTTGTTGTTTGCCAAGTATTTTGAGTTTGCACAGGATGTGATGCTGGCGAAGAAGATGCTGGGCGCGGACGTACAGGGGAAGATGAGCGAGAAGTTTCGCCGCCTGTTGAATGATTTTGCCGGGTTTGACGAGGCGGCGATTGCGGAGCGCGCGAGGAGGGAGGAACAGGCGCAGATTGAGGCGGAGGCGATGGGGGATGTGCCGGAGATTGGAGAGTGGGTGGCCGGGAGGCTGCCGCACCCGAAGACGGCGGCTGAGGCCGGTTCCGATTTAACCGGAGAGCTGCAACGGATTTATGATGCCCTGACGACGACGCGGACGGCCAAGGGCAGACGCAGGAAGGATGGTACGCTGGGGAAGAGTTTTGAGCAACGGGTGGTGGCGCGTGCAGAGCAGTTTTTCAGCCGGGAAGGGCGTGTGTCCGATGTGCTGGAGGCGGCGAATGAGGCCGGGTTTGATTTTGCCGATTCCGGGGAGTTGTTGAGCGCGGTGTATGATAGCGTGGTGTATGGGTATAAGCGGTATGCGGCGCGAGGGGAAGGGCAGGAGGTGAGTTTCAGCATGGGGGACAGGGTAAGGCGCGTACCGATGGCGGAGGCCCGGCGTGTGGCTGATGCGTTCCACCGGGTGGAGGGGATGGAGCCTGTTGCTGCGGATGTGCCGGCAGCGTATGCTTCTGATTTGAAGGATGCGCTGGGGGATATTCGGGAACGGTATAGAGTGTTGCAGAAGGAGACTCAGGAACAGGGGTATGCGCTGGTGATGGGGGACGGGAAGCGGGTGCAGGTGGGAGGCAAGGGGTGGAGGGAAGTGAAACAGCATGCAGCCGATAGACGGGTTTTAGCTGCGTTAGCCGTGCTGCCGGAGTTGGCCGGGCGGGCTGAGTTTATTTATTCCGGCGAGAATTCAGATTTGAAACGTAAGCCTAATATAGCCAGATTTCATTATTATTTGACGAAAGCGGATTTCAAGGGGGCTTCCGATGATGGGAGTGCTGATTTGGCCTATGTGAATATTGCCGTGGCAGAGGGGAAGAATGGGGAGTTGTTTTATGATCTGGATGCTTCCACGGTGGAGGACGTAGATAGCATGAAGGGTACTTCCGCCACCCTGCAACGACCCCGCGTCCCAAACACGGGCGAGGCAGGGGATGGAGTACCCCACAAGGGAAGGGTAGCGTTGTTGAAGGAGTTTGTCAATTATGTTGACAGAGATTTAGCTGGACAAGGAAGAGAAGGGCGTGAGGTGAGTGTGCAGGATGTGGAGGCGCAAGGTGGTTTTGATGAGCATGGGGTTCTGGCTGCGGAGAATGCGGTGGTGGTGAAGCCGGATGGCGATGTAACGATGTCTGTCCGCGCTCTGCATGCAAGTCCTCACAGTTTCCGGAAGTTTGATACGGCGTTCATGGGCAAGGGCGAGGGAGCGCAGGCGTATGGCTGGGGGCTGTATTTTGCGGAGTCAGAGAAGGTGAACCGGGATTATATGAACTGGTTCGCGCAGGATAATGCGACATGGAAGTTCGGCGATGTGGAGACTTCCAATATGGAGGTGATGCATCAAGCCCTGTATGACAGGTTGTTGCCGAAGGATGCCCTGCCGGAGGTGAAGGAAGATGCGAGTGATATGATCTGGACTGTTCTCGGCGATTTGTCTGACGCCAGAGGGGATGAGGGAAAGATAGAAGCGATTAAGAAAGAGTTGCGCGAGGACATTCAACATTCCATGGAATACGGGAGTACGTACCACCAGACGCTGGAGAAGCTGGAACAGCTGGAAGGCTTTATGCTTTCTCTGCTTGACCACTTGGACGAGATAGAGATTAGGACGGGCATGCCTTCCAATTACAAGGTAGAGTTGAATGTAGAGGATTCCGAGCTGCTGGGCTGGGATTACGTGGACGAGACGGTTCTTTCTTTGTTGAAGGATTCCCCGGTGGAAGAGGTGCGGTATGCTTTGGAACGTGCCGAAAGCCGGGCGGATTACCGCGGCGAAAACGTGAGCGTTTTTGGGATGGAGAAGATGGCACGAAACAGGAGGCACAGAAGGCCGCCAGCGTGTCTTTGCTGTCCAGCGATATTAAAGGCATCAGGTACGCAGACGGCTATACCCGCGGGAAAGCGGAGGAAGAGCAGACGTATAATTACGTGATTTTTGATGGCAACGATATTAAGATTACGGCGTTTGCGGATGAGAGCACCGGGGGAGAGTGGGCGGATTATGTGGATGGGTCGGCAACGTTTTCTATAAGGGAAAAGGCGGATATTAAGAAGAAAGCGGAAACTGAGGGCACGTTCATGAAGGCCCCGAATGGGAAAGAAACGAAGTTGACGGAAGACCAATGGCTTGCTGTGCGCACGGAGGCGTTTAAGAATTGGTTTGGGGATTGGGAGCATGACCCGGAGCAGGCCTCCAAGGTAGTTGACGAGAACGGAGAGCCATTGGTGGTGTATCATGGGACGCAGAATCGAGGCTTTACGGTGTTTGAGAAAAGCATGATGCGTTCAGGCGGCGCCAAGAAAAATAAGGGAAAGAATCTTTACGGAGACGGGTTTTATTTTGCCTCGGATTACTATACGGCACAGAGTTATGGAAGAAATATCCTCGAATGTTTTCTTAATATCAGGAATCCCGCTCCTAATGATTTGATGTTGGATGCGGAAAATGACGGCATCAGAGGCAGTGTGCCGGGTAGTGTCATTTTCGTCGCTTTCGATTCTACACAGATCAAGTCTGCCACGGATAACCGGGGTACGTTTGACAGCGAGAACCCGGATATTACGTTTTCTGTCAGGGGACTTAGAGCACTTGACCGGGAGTATTTGGATGCCGTGGAGAAAGGCGATATGGAGAAAGCCCAGCGCATGGTGAATGAGTTTGCCAAGGCAAAAGGGTATGTCGTAGATGATAGCTGGAAAATGGACCACAGGGCTCCGAGCAAGTCCGGCGATATCCCGCAGGAACGGCAGAAGAATGGGGAAGTCAGCCTACTGGATATGGCGGATGGGTTCGGAATCATCCCGGAAGAAATGATTCTTGATTCCTCCCGGAATCTTGAACTGGGCTGGGATAATGCTCACATGAATGCTTTGTCCGCCGTGAGGCGTGCTATGGAGCAAAGGAGGTCTCTTCTGGAAAAGGGGAAGAACAACAAGATACCGGCGATTGCCATGTACAGGGCTGTCCCCCGTGAGATTAAGGAAGGTGATTTCCGGGGCGGCGATTGGGTAACTCCCTCCATGGAGTATGCCCGCGAACACGGAGAGTCCAGCCTGGATGGAAAATTCAGGATTATTTCACACAGGGTGTCCATCAAGGATGTGTATTGGAACGGGGATGATATTTGCGAGTGGGGGTACGATGACGGGGTGAATTATGCCTATCGCAATACGAAGAATAACCGTAAGCTGCTGGACCCTGTCACTTATGATCTTGTAGAGGTAAGAGACGAGAATGGAGAGTATGAAGGGTACGATCCCGGAGAATGGGATAGCGAAAAGAAGAAGTTCTCCCTGATTCCCTACCGGTTTAATTATGAAGAGAGGGTTATACCTCTTTCCAAGAGATTTAATTCAAGGAATTCTGATGTATCTTTTTCCATGCGGATGATGCGTGGCGGGCAGAGTGTGTGGGATTATTTGACGGCTGTGCAGGGGCAGGCTTACGAGCAGGAAGCAAGGTTGTATGAAGCAATGCAGAAACGGCTGGAGAGCGCGTTGCAGGCGAACGGGTTTACAAGGGATGGAGTGTATAAGGATGAGCAGGGAAGAGATGATGAGGCTGTGAGGGAGCGGATGCTGGCCGTGATGGCCGTATGTGATGCCGTGGTGACGGAGCTGCCGAGGGATGTGCGCGGGGGGATCAGGCCGGAGGTTGTTGCTTCCTACCGGGAGGAGGTGATGGAGAAGAAGACGTGGAGGGGGAGGATGAATGCGCTGAGGCGTATGGTGAAGTATGTGGATTGGCATATTGTGAATGAAGGGAAGAAGAGCCGATTTAAGGAGTTTGAACGGTTTAGAAAATGGGCGGCGGCAAGTGTGGGCGAGAACCGGGTACGGCGTGGGAAGATGAATGCGGAGATTCAGAAGCGGCTGGATATGGTGGAGAGGGCGTTGGAGTTGGATGCGGATGAGCTGGAAACGGCGAAGAATACGGCTGAGAAGGTGGTGGAGGAGAAGGCATTGATTGGCGGGGCTGAGTATGATGAGGCGGTGGAGTGGGTACGTGCGCTGGATGCGTTTGGCGGGTTGTATGAGAGGAATATGCACGGGAGGCTGACGGCTGATTTGGAAAGAGTGCAGGCCGCGCTGGATGCCCTGAAGGAGATGTATGCTGCCGGGAGGCTGGCGAATGAGGCGTTTTGGGAGGATCGGCGTGAGCGTATTGCGGATTTGCTGGATGAGGCCGGGAAGGGGCTGGGGCGTGAGCAGCCGGTGAGCGTGAATGAGCGCACCGGAGCGGCGAAGCATGATGTGGGTGTGGGTAAGGGGATGCGGAATTTGGTGCGGGGGTTTGTGAGTTTTGAGAATTTGATGGAGGATTTGTTTGGAGAGGGGAAGGTGACGGAGTATTTTGCAGAGGGCATCAGGAAGGCGCGGCTGGAGTTTAATGATGTGCGACAGAGGCGAGTGTTGCGGTATTACGGTGCCTTGTACCGGATTGCGAGGCCGGAGGAGTTTTTGAAGAGGGCTGACAGAAAGGTGGATGGTCAGGTGAAGCTGGGCGTGAGGCGTGTGGTGGATGGTATGTTGAAGGATTTAAGCGAGAATCGGACTTGGGGGATTGAGGTGAAGATGCCAGGCGAGTTCAGGAGTGAGCGGGTGCGGATTGAAGAGGCGCGGGCGGTTGCGGAGGGTAAGATGGAAGCAGAGCAGATGCCGAAGTGGGCGAAGAATCAGAAGGCGATGGATGCCCTGAAGATGGCGTTGAGCGAGATTCCGGCGAAGAGCAGGAAGGAGTTTGTGAAGTTTTCATGGCTGGAGCAGGGCGCGGAGCTGGTGGAGATGGAGATGAGCGATTTGGAGGCGGCGTATTTGCTCCAGATGTCCGCGATGCCGGAGTATGAGGATAATCTGGAGGCGTTGGGTTTTGACGAGGCTGCGATTGGGAAGGTGAGGGATCATATTGATGTGCGGGCGTTGCGGGTGGCGGAGTATTTAGGGGAGGAGTATGAGCGGGGATATAAGGAGTATAATGAGGTGTACAGGAGGTTGTTTGGGTGTGATATGCCTAAAGTGCAGAATTATGCTCCGGGGTTTTTCGTGACGGATAATGCCGCTGAAGCCGTTGATCCGATGGAGTCCAGAGGGAGCGGATGGCTGAGTGTGGGGAGCATCAAGATGCGTCGGAAGCATTATGCGCTGCCGCGTGTGGTGAGTTGTGTGAATGCGTATTGGGCGCACAGTATGCAGATGGATCACTGGGCGAGTTTTGCGGAGATTATGAGGGATATGAAGGCGGTGTTGTTGAATGGAGAGCTGGGGAACAAGATTGATGCGGTGCATGGGGCGCAGGCAAGGACACATTTGACCAAGTGGGTGAAGGATTTAGAATTTGACGGTTCGCAGGATTCGGGCGGAGCCGGACAAGCTCAGCAAGTAGTGAGCCGGGTGTTGGGGGCGATGGCTCAGGGTGCGCTTTCATATAACCTGAAGACGTGTCTGAAGCAGCTCCCGGCCATGTTTTCCAGCATGGCGGATATGTCCCCCTCAGATGCCATGAAAGGGTTTATTGGGGCATTGGCGAATCCGGGACAGTTGGCGGAGGTTTGGCAGAGTCCGACGATCCAACAAAGGCTGATGCAGGGCATGAGTCCTGAAATGAGGCAGGCTTTGACGGCGAACAGGATGAAGGTGAGCATGCTGGGGGATGCCGTGGAAGCCGGGATGTTGCCGATTGGATTGACTGATGCGGCATTTACAACGTTTTCCGGGGGTATTGCGTATATGGCGGCCAAGAAGAAAGCCATGAAAGAGGGATTGAGTGATGAGGTTGTGGAGCAGAGGGCGTTGGCCGCGCTGGACAAGGCGGTGCGGAGGACAGCTCAACCTATTGAGACAGAGCAGAAGAGCCCTTGGGAGATTCATGCGAACGCGCTGGGGCGTATGTTTATGATGTTCCGCTCTGATCCGCGCAAGCAGATAGCGTTGAGTTATATGGCGATTGCGAAGTGGAAGAGAGGAGAGATTGGTATGGGAGAGGCTGCGTGGCGGTTTGGTCAGGCGTGGGTGGTGTACGGAATCATGAATCAGGTGATTGTGGAGTTTCTCAAGTGGGTGATGGGGCAAGGTGACGATGAGGAAGAGTTGGATTTGTGGGATAGGTGGAAAGGGTTTGCGGTGAGTGGAGCGATGGGGGCGTTTTCCGGTATTTTTGGATTGGCTGAGGTAATAGAGTTCATCTATTCAAAACTGGCTGGCGAAAAGTACATGAAGTTTAGTAATACGATGGTCGATCATGCTGAGGCGTTATGGAGAGGAGGAGAAGGTGTAGTGAGGATGTATAACGGTGAGGAAGAGGAGTATGGGAAGGTAATGAATCAGTTGGGAAGAGGGTTGAATGGTATGGGATTGTTTGCGGCGGCAGGAAGGCCGGAGATTGGAGCTGCGGTGCAGGTGATGGGGCGTATTGTGAAAGAGACGAAGAGTATGGCCGGAACATGGGGGCATCTGTGGGATAATGAGATGGCTAAAGCCAGAGAGCAGCAGAGATTGATCCAAGCGACCAAAAAAGAAGAGAAGGAAGAACGGAAAGCAAAAATGGAAGAGAGGAAGGAGTTGATGGCGCGAGTGAAAGGTTTGGATTATTCAAGCCGGATGAAAGTGTATCAGGATGTCGGACTGGATAAAGAAGAGAGGAAGTTGATGGAAAACCGGGTGAAGATGGATGGAGCTTCCGAGGTTGTGAAGGCTGTGAGCCGGGTAAAGAAAGATAAGAGGAAAGAGCTGGTAGAGAAGTTGAAGGGGACGATGAGTGAGGTGGAGTATGAGGAGTTTGTGACTGAGCTGAAGGAGAAGGGAGTGAAGTGGAAGTGATATGGCAGGTAATGCCATTTATAATGTCATTTTTATGTAATATTCTAATTGTAAATAATTAAAATAGTTCCCGCTCCGCCAAAGCCTTTCTTTTTTGAAGAGCCTGCACTTTAACGGTTTAGGCTCTTTTTCTTTGCAAACCAGGGGATTAGATGCTGGGGAATTATTTGCTGGTCTGATTGTCTTATTTTAGTTTTTTATTTTTTCATTTGAAATTGAATAACTTAGGCCAAAAACGCCGGTTAGGATGTATAGCCAGCGTTTTTTCTAATATCCTTATTATAGGCATCAGGATAATTATAGGTGCATTTGGAAAAAGGTCTGGACTGGAGGCTGTCCCTGAGGGTATTTGTGTGTGTGAATGATGATATAAATTTTTGAATGTAAGTTAGTTGTTGCAGGAGATGGACAGGATAAAACTGCCGTGGCTGGTAAAAGTGGAGAGTGCCCGGAATTGAATGGACACGAATGTGGTTCATGCGCCGGTCTCGGAGTGGTTCACGGCCGCATCGGATATGTTAACAGCTTCAGGATGTGTGGGAAAGTATGGAACAGCCACTCCAGAATGGGCTCTGTCTTTTTTTAATCTGCGGAGGATTTAACGGATTTTGGAATAATCTGGTGTTATCAATGGTCAAGACCATGAATAACAATATTAAAGAACATCCTATCCAATTTGAAGCAGATATGATTCGGGCATTGCTGCAGGAATACAGCACTCCCGGCGAGCACAAAAATCAAACCCGCCGCACGTGCGGCCTGAACCAGTTTAATGATCTCCCTGAAGCTTTGAAAGAAAGAGGGTGGGAGATTCAGGAATTTATAGAAGAGTCCGGCTCGTGGCTGGCTGTTTCCGAGGAAGGAAGCGGAAAGTTTTCAGATATTTTTATCCCGTGGATTGAATGTCCCTACGGGAAAGTTGGCGACCGTTTGTGGGTGCAGGAGGAGATTTGCCATAATAGCCGTTCTGGATGGCTTTATTCTGCTGATGGCGTTTGTTTGCCAATGTCATATCCAGACGGATGGATATCAAAAAATGCCCGCAGGCAGTTTATTCCTTCGATCCACATGCCGCGTTGGGCTTCCCGGATTTTACTGGAAATTACGGAAATCAGAGTTGAGCGGTTTTTGGACATTACGACGAACGATGCACGGATGGAGGGCATTGAATGTGTTTGGCACGATGAAGAAACGGATGCCTGTTTATGGAGGGATTACTCGGGAAAATCTGCGGGGTTGGCTTTTGCCCGGTTATCTTTCTTCTCTTTGTGGGAAAAAATAAAGGGAACCGGTTCCGCTGAACTGAATCCGTGGGTATGGGTTATTAAGTTCAATGTGTTAACTATCAACGGAAATATCAAATAAAGAATGTTAATGCCCTTTGTGAAGAACAAAATAAGAATATGTCTTTTACAGAGGGTTCGCCCACTAAGCGGAGGGAATAGCCTCCGTTGCAATTCAGATAAAATCCGCGTGATGTAATCAACTCCGTTTTATCATGAAAAAAGCGCCTTCCGGCAAGGGAAGGCGCTGGATATGAAAAGGTGAAAAAGAGGGAGGTTACATCCCCTTGTTTTTCATGGCTTCCGCCAGGGCGGCTCCCATCTGAGCCGGTGTCTTGGCAACCACAATACCGGCGTTCTTCAAGGCTTCCTGCTTAGCGGCGGCAGTACCTTTGCCTCCGGCAACGATGGCTCCTGCATGGCCCATGCGGCGGCCCTTGGGCGCCGTGGCTCCTGCGATGAACGCGGCAACAGGTTTTTTGCAGTTGTTCTTGATCCATTCAGCAGCTTCTTCTTCTTCAGAACCGCCGATTTCGCCAATCATGATGAAGGCGTCCGTGTTCGGATCTTCCGTGAAGAATTGCACGGCCTGTTGCTGGGTCATGCCATGGACAGGGTCGCCGCCGATGCCGATGCACATGCTCTGGCCAAGGCCCATGTTGGTAACCTGCCAGACGGCTTCATAGGTAAGCGTTCCGGAACGGGAGACAATACCGATTCTGCCGGGTTTGAAGATGTAGGCCGGCATGATGCCGATCTTGCAGTTGGCGGAAGGATTGACGATTCCGGGGCAGTTCGGGCCGATGAGGGTTACGTCCTTGTCCTTCAGGAAGGTTTTCACCTTCTGCATGTCCTGCACAGGAATGCCTTCCGTGATGCAGACGATGAGTTTAACGCCCGCGTCAGCAGCTTCCATGATGGCGTCCGCTGCGAAGGGCGGAGGAACAAAAATCATGGAGGCATTGCAGTCCGTAGCTTTTTTGGCTTCCGCCACAGTATCGAAGACGGGGACTTTGCCTTCAAAGAGCTGACCGCCCTTGCCGGGGGTCACACCGGCAACCACATTGGTGCCGAAGTCCATGCAGTTTTTGGCGTGGAACGCGCCGGCGCTTCCGGTGATGCCTTGCACGACCAGACGGGTGTTTTTGTCAATGAGAGGTGTCATTGTCGTAATAAATAGTGAGGGTTATTTAACTGCTGCCACCGCTTTCTGGGCGGCTTCGTCCAGGTTGTCGGCAGGGATAATGGAGATGCCGCTGTCTGCAAGGATTTTCTTGCCGATTTCCACGTTGGTGCCTTCCAGACGTACGACGAGCGGGATTTTCATATCGATGTTTTTCGCCGCAGCCACAATGCCCTGGGCAATGACATCGCAACGCATGATGCCGCCGAAGATGTTGACCAGAAGGGCCTTCACGTTTTTGTCGCTGGTGAGGATGCGGAACGCGTTGGTTACCATTTCCTCCGTGGCGGAGCCTCCTACGTCCAGGAAGTTTGCGGGTTCGCCACCGTAGTATTTGATGATGTCCATCGTAGCCATGGCCAGTCCGGCGCCGTTCACCATGCAGCCGATGTTGCCGTCCAGGCCGATGTAGTTCAGGTCGTACTTGCCGGCTTCCACTTCGCGGGGGTCTTCTTCCGTTTCATCCCTCATTTCCATGATTTCCGGGTGGCGGTACAGGGCGTTGTCGTCAAAATTGAATTTGGCGTCCAGAGCGCACACGCGGTCATCCGTGGTGACTACAAGGGGGTTGATTTCCACCAGAGAGCAGTCCAGAGCGGTGAAAAGCTTGTAAACGTTGGTGATAAGCTTGGTGGTCTGGCGGAGCAGGGGACCGGTCAGTCCCAGCGCCACGGCGATTTTGAGAGCCTGGAAAGGCAGGATGCCCAGCGCCGGGTCAATGTGTTCGCGGATAATGGCTTCCGGGCGGGTGGCAGCCACTTCTTCAATGTCCATGCCGCCTTCCGTACTGGCCACGATAACGGGGCATTCCCGGGCGCGGTCCTGAAGAATGGCGAAGTAGCATTCCTTTTTGAGATCCACGGCTTCCGCCACCATGATTTTGCTGACCAGCTTGCCGGTTTCCCCGGTTTGCTTGGTGACCAGAACCTGGTTAAGCATCTTGCCGGCGACTTCTTCCACTTCCTCCACGGACTTGACGACGTGGACGCCTCCCTTAAAACCGTTTTTGAAGGTGCCTTTACCACGGCCGCCAGCGTGTACCTGTGCCTTAACTACGTATTGGGAGAGGCCCATGTTCCGGGCCGTTTGTGCTGCTTCCTGAGCTGTGGCGGCGGCAATGCCCTTGGGGGTAGCCACGCCAAAACGCTCAAAGAGTTGTTTTGCTTGATATTCGTGAATGTTCATGACAGTGGGCCGTTTGGCCAAATGTTTGCGGAAGAAAGGCTAGGACTATTTTTGATGTCGGTCAAGGGAGAATGGTTTGGTCTTTTGATTTTTTGTCCGGAGGTGCCGTGAAGCCCTGTTGGAAATCAAAGAGGACAGAAGGCTTGACTGCGTGCTTAAAGATTGGGAAACTTCCTTCCCGTTTTTCTGTAGAGACTTTTTATGAAAATTTACCGTCCTTCCGATACCTGCTTTGACGAAATGAAGCGCCGGATGAACCGCCGCGCCCTCCCGGAGGATTCCGTAAGGGATACCGTGAACGCTATTATCCATGATGTTTCCGCGCGCGGGGATGAAGCCCTTTTTGACTATGCCTCCAGATTTGACAAGGTACATCTTGATTCTTCCTCCCTGTTCGTGACGGAGGCAGAGCTGGCGGAAGCGGAGGCCATGGTGGAGGGGAGTGTGAAGGAGGCCATTGCCGTCTCTCTGGCAAATATCCATTATTTTTCAGACCGCAGCCGCAGGCAGGACTGGTCCGGCGTAAATGCGCAGGGCGTGGAGGTGGCGGAGCGGTTCCTTCCGTACGACCGTGTGGGCATTTATATTCCCGGAGGGAAAGCGCCCCTGGTATCCACTTCCATCATGACGGGCGGTTTTGCTCAGGCCGCCGGCGTGCGGGAGATTGTGGCCGCTACGCCCTGCGGGCCGGACGGCCGGGTGAATCCCGCACTTTTGTATGCGCTGAAAGCCTCCGGCGCGACGGAAATTGTCAAGATAGGGGGCGCTCAGGCGATAGCCGCCCTTGCACTGGGGACGGAGAGCGTGAAACCGGTGGAAAAGATTTTTGGTCCCGGCAACCGTTTTGTGGTGGAGGCCAAACGCCAGTTGGTGGGGGCTGTTGCCATTGATTTGCTGCCCGGACCCAGTGAAGTAATGGTGCTGGCGGATGATACTGCGGATGCAGAGTTTCTGGCTGCCGACCTGCTGGCGCAGGGCGAGCATGGCCCGGACAGCGTAGTTGTTTTTGTCACTACATCAGAGGCGTTATTGGAGCAGGTGGATGCGGAAGTGGAACGCCAGGCCGCCCTGCTGAGCCGCGGATCCATCATCCGGGAGGTGCTGGACAAGCATGCCTACGGTTTTCTGGTTTCTTCCATTCAGGAAGGGGTGGAACTGGTTAATGCCTTTGCGCCGGAGCATTTGGTGCTTGTCACTCGGGATGAAGAGGCCGTACTTAATGGCATCAGGACGGCGGGCGCCATTTACGCAGGCTCCCTTTCTACTGTAGCCTGCGGGGATTTTCTGGCGGGTCCCAGCCATACGCTGCCTACCGGCGGCGCCGGCAAGTCTTTTTCCGGCTTGCGGGCGGACCAGTTCCAGCGCCGCACCAGCGTGGTGCGCATGGACCGGGATGCCGTGCTGAACTCCGCCCCGTATGTGGCGGAGTTTGCCCGGGTGGAGGGGCTGGACGCCCACAACCACTCCATTCAGGTTCGCGCCGCCCGCGTGAACCGGTAATCCCGGAATTTTCCTCAATGCTCTCCATGATGCAACAGCAGGGAATCAGGGAACGGTTGCCCGTTGCAGAAGATCTCCTTGTTGCCGGACATGGCTATATGGGCGTTTCCCGGCATCATGGGGGTGGAGTGGGGGCCGTTGCTGAGAGCATGGTAGTCGGCTTGCCGACCCGTTTGCGAGATTTGTCGGGATGGAACGCTCATCGGATGGGCGGTTTCATCCATTTGCTCGGAAATCCCGCGTAATCGTTTCACCGTATTCCTCATGTTCAAGTCCCTCATCCGCACGTTTGCCATTGTGGCGGCCTTCATCGCGGGGTACATGATGCCCGGCCTGCATGTGTACAGCTGGACATTCAAGTGGATGCTGGTAGTAATGCTGTTTGTAACCTTTCTGGGCATCCGCTTCAAACGAATGAAGCCGGAACGGGCTCACTGGCTCCTGACGGGGGCTAATCTGATGGTCGCCCTGGCGGCATGGGGTGTGTGCCGCCTTGTTTTTGGGGATGGGTATCTGGCACAGGCCGCTTTTTTCGTAGGCATCATGCCTACAGCCACGGCGGCTCCCGTGGTGATGGGGCTGCTGGGAGGCAGCGTGGAGTTTATGCTGACCGCCCTTTTGCTAATTAACGGTATTATCTGCACCTTGCTGCCTTTCATCCTGCCGGCGGTTGTTGGGCGGGGCGGTTTTGAGATTTATCTGAACGTGGCCCAGAATATTTCCTTGGTAATGTTACTTCCCCTGGCTCTGGCATTAGCGGCGCGGCGCTTTTATCCTCGCGCCATCGCGTGGCCCAGGAAGTTGAAAGACGTCACTTTTGGCATTTGGGTGGTGATTCTGGTTTTGATAGCCGCAAACGCCTCTTATGATATTTCCTCCCGTGAGGGCATTTCGGAACGTGTTTTGGAACAGATTGGCGTGATTGCCCTGCTGGTTTGCGGGGTCAATTTCGGGTTGGGATATTTGCTGGGGGGGCGCACGCGCGCTGCGGAGTGCAGCCAGGCATTAGGGCAGAAGAATACCACCCTGTCCATTTATCTGGCTTTGACGTATGCCAGCCCCATTGCCGCTCTGGGCCCCACGTTTTATGTACTGTGGCATAATTTATGGAATGCCTGGCAGTTGTACCGCGTGTCCGAACGAAAGCGCAGGGATGGATGAGGAAGGGGGTGCATCCGGTTCGGCGGAAGTCCCCGGCAGAATTATGGGAATTTCCATGGTCGGAAAAACGGGAGGGAGGGTTCTTTTGAGCCGGTTCCAAGTGACGGCTGGCAGATTGTTGAAGGTTCTTTTTTATCCACTTTCAGGAAAGGCAGAGGATTCCTTCCCGTGCAAAAAGCTTGAAATTCGGGGAACGCCCGGTAACGTTATGCACTTGTTATGCAGGCGTCTTCTCCTTTGCCCCCTCTGTCCCCGCGTACCAAGTGGCTGATTGCCCTGTGCTTGTGCGTGCTTGTGATGTTGCTGGAGTTCCTGACGTACCACATGGCGTACCGCATCGGCTATGATGAAGGGATGCTGACTACTCCGCCGGTGGTGGTGCAGAAAAGCGATGAAAAGGCCATGCAGAATTTGTCCCGCTTCATGGCGGATGTTTTTGCTTCGCGCGAGAGCCTGGCCGGCATTCTGGACAACCGGGAGGAACGCCTTGCATGGATCAGGGATCCGGAACTGCGGACAGAAACTGCCTGGGGTCTCACCCGTGAGCTGATTAGCCGGGGTGGCGTCGTTCTTGCTCTTCCTGCGGCCAGGGAATTAATTGACGCCGGATACGCCGCCGGGCACTATCGGGTATGGGCTCCCCGTGCGGATGCCGTGGCAAAGGCTCTGTTGGCGGAGCACCAGTACACTTCCGCCTACGATTATTTGAAAACCGCTGAGGAGGGATATGAGAAGGAAGGAATGGCCGAGCCGCTGGTGCGGACGCTCCAGACCATGAGTTCCATTGACCAGATGCTGAACAGGAATGAACAGGCTAATATGTTGCTCCAGCGTGCGGTGGATGCCGCCGCGCATCTGGGGCCGGATGCCCTCCCTGTCAGGTCCAGGCTTTTAGCCGCCCAGGGAAGGCTGGCACGTACTACGGGACGCATTCCGGAATCGCGCGAGTATTTCAAGAAGGCTCTGGCTCTTTGTTCTCAGCCGGACAAGACCACTGGAGACCTGGCCCTGGCCAGCATCAGCATGGGGGAGGCCATGCTGGAAGCCGGCAGGAAGGATGAGGCACGGGAATTGTTTTTAAAGGGCCTTTCCGGTTCGGAAAATGCCTCTTACCTGTTGAACGACTGCCTCAATGCCCTGCGCGGCCTGGCCCGTATTTCTACGGAGCAGGGGAATTATGAGGAGGCCCTGGCTTATCTTTACCAGGCGGAAGGCGCTGCCCGCGGCGTGCTGCCGGCGGACCATGCCTTTTGGGCCGGGTTGTATGATCAGAGGGGGTGGGTCAACATCTTGCGCAAGGCCTCTCCGGAAGCCCGGGCGGATTTTTTAAAGGCCATTGCCAACAGCTCGGCTTCTCCCGTCATTTCCGCCCAGTCCCGCGAAGGGCTGGGCAAGGCATGGCTGGATGCCGGGGAGGGGGGCAAGGCCAGGGAGAACCTGGAAAAGGCTCTTCAGTTGCGGAAGTCCCATTTCGCCTCGGATCTTCTGTCCCTGGGCCGCGTATATTATTCCCTGGGGCTTGCCAGCGATATGGCGGGGGACAGGGAGGGCGCCCTGATTGCCTATGCCGGAGCGGTGGATTCCCTGCTGAAATGCGTGGAGGGGGCGGAACGCAGGGATTTGCTGGTTCAGTCTTATTTATGTAAGGCGTACGCTCTGTGTGACGGAGAACAATGGAAGGAGGCGGCAGAGGCTTTTGAGGCGGTTCTTCCCATGCTGGAAGGGGAACAGAGGTCGGAGAATTACAAACAGCTTGGACGCTGTTATGACGAACTGGGCATGAAGGAGAAAGCGGATGACTGCTGGAAGGAATCCGGTTTTCCCCGGGTGCGCATGGCATCCCCCGGGCGCAGACCCTCCGTGAACTCCAGATCTTCACGGAGGTAGGATGCGAGGGGCTTCGTAAGACGTTGCGAGGCGTTTATTTTGCTTGATTTGTGCCGTCTTTTTGGCTCAATGCCTGCATGAGTTCCGAGCGCCATTTTTCCAGTAAGCCCTACCGCCCCGCACGCAAGAAAAAGTCTTATTGGAAGCCGGTCCTCTTTTTGATCCTCCTGGGAGGACTCTGGTTCGGCTACATCCAGTACTGGCCTACGATAGAAGGGTGGTTCAAGCCGACCATTCATGAGGTGCACAGCCAGACGCAGGCCATGGGGCATTTGCAGGATATGCTGGCTTCATGGAACGGTTCCGATGCAGAGCTGGCGCAGATGGCATCCTCCGTGGACAAGCAGGTGGAATGGATGAATTCTCCCGAAGCCAGAGATTCCTTTGCATGGCTTCTGGCGGTGGAAATGGACCGGCGCGGCATGCTGAAAGAATCCGAACCTATGCTGGCTGCTCTTCTGGAAAAAAAGCTGGCTGCTTCCTCCTCCATGGCGGCGGAGGACCATACCCGCCTTCTGGGCGTCAGCCTGAACTGGGCGAGGGAATTCGCCCGCCGCAAGCATGATGCTGTGGCGGAAAAGCTTTATGAAGTGATTTTGAAAAATACGCCGGAAGACCAGGTTTCCATCCGTTTAGCGTGCTTGGAGCCATTAATCCATTATGCGTACGACCAGGCCAGGTTTGAGCGTTTTTCCGCGTTGTGCAAGCAGGCTGTTTCTCCTGTCATGAGGAGCATGCTGAATAAACCGGAGGATGTGAAGAGCATGGTGAAAATCCTGTTGCTTCAGGATACTCTGCCAGACAGGACCACCGGGTTGCCCGGTGGCACGGGGAGTGCGATTGCCCGGGAGCTTCTTACTAAATTCCGCCTGACCGCCAATCCGGACATGGGCCGCATTATTCTGAATGAACTGAAGATGCCGCTGAACACGCGCCGGAAGTATTCCCAGGAGGAATTGAAGGCCATGGCCGACCAGCTGGAAGCGGCTCTGATCTGCTTCCGTGCAGCTGAAACGGAGATGGACTGCACGCCGGAGACAATGCTTGCCTTGGCACGGGTAAGGATGCAGATGGGGGATTTGAGAGAGGCCTCCCGCCTGCTGTCCCGTGCAGAAGGGGCAGCCATGACGCTTGGCGTGGATGCTCCCCGTATTTTGAGCGGCTCCAGCCTGAGCCAGGATATTGCGTCCATGCGGTCCCAGCTTGAAAAATACAGCCAGGCAGAGGCTTTGGTGAAACGGGCTTATGAAGATGTGAATGTTGCCGCGGCTTTCCTGAAGGCGCGGGATTACGATCAGGCGGTGAAGTATCTGGAGCAGGCAATGAAAGTGGCTCGTGAAAATACCACGTTTGTTCAGGCTCTTCAGCCGGTCATTCTGAATCTTCAGGCGGAGATAAGCGCCGGCAGGGAACAATGGGCTCTGTCGGAGTCCCAATATGGAAAGTTGATTGCGGAGTGGGATGCGTTGACTCCGGAAGATAAGGAAAAACTCCGGAACAATCTGGCCTCCATCCAGTTGGGAGAGCTTTACAATGAAATTCACCGCAACTGGGCTGGTGTGTGCCTCAAGCAAAAACGAACCACAGAGGCCCGCAGGGTGCTGGGGAAGATAGGAGAGGTGCCGGCTGAAGAACCGGAGAGGCCTGCTTCGCGCCGACGCCGCAGATAGCAGACCCCTTCCTTCAGTTAGGCCGTTCCTTTTTTGGAAAGGCAAAGTTCTCCATTGGCAGATGCCGGAGGGGCTCAGAGTTCCCAGAGGCTCCGGTCGGGAGCTTGACCAAAGCGGGATACCTGCGGTCAGCTACGTGAGGCTGAAGGGGCTTTTTAAGGAAATGTGCCGCTTTAATCTCCCTTGGCGTCATCAAAGAGCTTTGGCACAGGTTCCGTTTCCCTGTATCGACGGGTACCCGGCATTCCGGAGAGAAAAAATGGATTTTAGGCCCTCAACAAACTATATGCCTCTTTTTGGGGCAAATGTAACGTTTCCGGTATGCTCCATACTCTCAAGCAGAGCTGAAAAACAGCTTCCGCGGAACCTTCAGCTGCGGACTTTGGCTTTCTGCCTTACATGGCTGAGAGCCCTTTTTCCATGAACCATTTTTTCACGGCGGTCAGCTGCGGATTGACGGCGGGAGCGCACAGTATATTTTGCGAAAATTTGGCTAACCGTAAGGTTGCCCTGTTCGAAAAGTTTGAAAATATTATCTCTCACCCTCATGGCTTCCTGAAGCGCCGCGTCAGCGCCTCCGTATTGAGAATCGGAGAAATAACGGGTGAATAAACGCTTGTTCTTACAGATCGCCAACCGATAGCCCTGAAAGGCCGTTGTTTCGTAAGTGTAACGGGTGATGTTTTTACAAGGCATATGAACAGAAGTTATGGGACCGGGTGATAGAAGCAGTGATAAGCTTTTATTAGAATAAGTTCCATTTCCTGTAAAATCCAGAAAAAACACAATTTGTTAGATTGAGTGCAAAAAATGCACTACTAGATGCTTGTGGACAGGTTATTGTGGCGTGTCATCCCTGACATAAAAACAACCGTCGGAAACACGGATTTTCAATTTTTCCCCTGCATGCACCTGGTTTGTCTGCCGGATAAGCTGCTTATCCTGGTTTTCCACCAGGGCATATCCGCGGCGCAGGGTCTGTTCCGGGCTGTGTGCTTCAAGACGTGCTTGAATAAGAGTGAGTTGTGAAGATAAATCCGTCATGCGGGCGGCGGCTGCATGGGATAAACCGGCCTGAAGGGAGGCCAGAAGCTGTGTACGCTCCCGGTTCCTGTGGGCGGGATGGCGCATTTGCAGTTGATGTTCCAATTTGTTAATATGAAGCGCATTATGAAAAATTCTCGTGGTTGCGGCATTCTGCAGAGTTTCTTCCATATCGTCCAGGCGCTGAGAATAAGGAGAGAGCAGGGAATACGCATCCAACAGTTTCCCTCGCAGGTAAACATCCAGTTTCAGCTTGGAACGCAAGAGGGAATGCCGAGCGGATGCATGAAGAGCCTGTTCCATTCTGGACAGCTTGCGGAGCCATTCAGGGCCGTCCGGTGTGGCCAGTTCCGCGGCTGCGGTGGGAGTGGGTGCGCGCAGATCCGCCGCAAAATCGGCAATGGTGAAGTCCGTATCATGACCCACTGCGGAAATCACGGGAACGGTACATTCGTAAATGGCGCGCGCCACCGTTTCCTCATTGAAATTCCACAAATCCTCAATGGAGCCGCCGCCGCGGCCTACAATGAGCACGTCCACGGGCGGGAGACCGTTGAAGGGCGCTCCGGACCAAGCGCGCACGGCTGCGGCTATTTCGTGCTCCGCTCCTGCCCCCTGCACGCGTACGGGCAGCAGATAAGCCTTCACCCACGGGGCACGGCGTTCCAATACGTGCCGTATGTCCTGGATGACGGCGCCGGTGGGGGAGGTGACGATGCCGATGGCGCGGGGGAACGTGGGAATTTTCTTTTTGTGTTCCGCGTCAAACAACCCCTCGCGCTGGAGTTTGGCTTTCAACTCCAAAAAGCGAGTCTGCAAATCTCCCTGTCCTGCAGCTTTTACCTGCCTGATGACCAGCTGGAGTTGCCCCCGGTCCGGGTATACGGTGGCGCTGCCCAGGACATGGACTTTCATCCCTTCCTGGAGCCGTATGGGGCATTTAGAAGCCGCTGCCTTGAAAAAGGCGCAGAAAATTTCCGCTCCCTGTTCCTTCAGGGTGAAATAAACGTGGCCGCTGGTGTGATGCTTGACGTTGCTCAGTTCTCCCACCACCCACTGGGTGCCCACAGCGATGCTGACCGTGTCTCTCAGGCGGTAAACGAGCTGTTTGACTGTGATGGGTTTGGGCGCGGCGGGCGTTTCCTCCGGGAATTCCATAAATTACGGTTCAAAGGGGATGTTCAGCGCTTCATACGCCAGCATCCTGCATTGCTTGATATCCAGCTTGCCGGATGGGAGCACCGGGATGCGTTCTACGGGAATAATCTCCTTGGGGCACCAGAGGGCCGGCAGCCCCTGGTCAATCAGGCCGTGCCTGATGAGGGTGCGCGCCTGGTGCACGTAATCCGTCACCAGGGTGGTGAGCAGGGCTACGGCCTCCCCTTTTACGGGGTCCGGAATGGTGACGACGGCTATCCGCCGTTCTTCGTCCGCCGGATCCAGATTCCAAATGTTCATAATGGCTGCTTCCAGGGCTTCATGAGGCACCATTTCCCCACCTATTTTGGAAAAGCGGGAAATGCGTCCTTCAATCTTCAGGAAGCCGAATTCGTCTGCGGAACCTATGTCTCCGGTTTTTAGCCAGCCGTCCACGAAAATATCGCGATCCGTCTCCGGACCGCCCAGATAGCCGGGAAAGATGTTCGGGCCTTTCAGCCAGATCATGCCGGAAGTAGTGATGGGAACCACGCGTCCCGTGTGAGGGCTGGTGATGCGTATGGCGATTCCGGGAAGGAGGGCTCCTACGGAACTCTTTTTCATGCCGGGAATGAAGTCTCCGGCGGCATTGGATGGCGCCGGGTCAATGAAGTTGACGGAACAGACGGGAGAGGCTTCCGTCAGGCCGTAGCCTTCGCATGGAATGATGCCGAATTTTTCCCGGAAAGCGGCGGAAAGGTCTTCCGGCAGTTTTTCCGCGCCAACGATCAGGTAGCGGACGGTTTTAAAGGTGTCCGGTTCGCAGCGTTTCATGAAACCGCGCAGGAAGGTGGGCGTGGTGACTACCAGACTGATTCCGTACTGCTTGATAAGGGTTCCCAGCCGTTTGGCCTCAAGAGGGGATGGATAGGTGACCATGTCGTACCCGCCGATCATCGGATACCATAGCCCGATGGTGATGCCGAAGCAGTGGAATACGGGCAGGCTTCCCAGAAACCTGCTTTGCGGTTCCAGCGTAATGCGGGAGGAACATTGAGAGATGTTGGAAAGAAGGTTGTGGTGGGTCAGCGGCACGCCCTTGGGTTCCCCGGAAGAGCCGGAAGTGAACATCAGCACGGCTTCGTCCGCGCCTGTAGGTGCGTCCAGCCCCAGTTTTTTAATCATGAACCCCGCTGTCAGGAATTTGATGGCGAGGCCCCAGCGTTTGGCGGAACCTTTAAGCAGGGGAATTTCCCGCTCCATGAGGATCAGATCCCGCTGGGGGGGCCACGGGAAATTCTGGAGCTTTCGCATGAAGGTATCCGCAGTAATAAACCAGTCCACGCCGGATTGCTTTACAGAGCTGGCAAAGGCTCCTTCCGAAGCGGAATAATTGAAATTCACCGGTGTTTTCCCGGCGAACAGGCAGCCCAGATTGGCTATGGCCGCTCCCTTGCCCGGCGGAAGAATGATGCCGACCCGGCGATTCGAGGTAATTTTTTTCAACCTCTTGGCAAAGGCTACGGAAATGGCCAGCAGCTGGCCGTAAGTCAGCGTAGTGTCGTCAATGCCGTCGATGACCCGGCAATCGGAATGAAGTTTGAGGCTGCGGAAAAGGAGGGCGGACAGGGAACCGTGGAGCTGAGGCAGCGTGGCGTATGCCTGGGCGGAACATTCCAGCCACGCGGAGGTCAGGCGTGCTGCCATCTCGGCCCCGGGGGCCAGTTTGGGGAGAATATGTATCTGGATGTCCGCCTGGGCGTCCGTATCGGCCTCCGCATCCAGCACGGAGTTCGTGTAAAAACCGGCATAGACCGGTACGGGGGAAATATGCAGGGCTTCCAGGGCCTTGATGACCCGCGGAGGAATTTGGCTGATGGAACCTTTCACATGGGAGACGGGACCGGGCAGAAATACTACTCTTCTGCCTTCGTTAATGCGTTCCATGATGGCGGAACGCAGCGCGACAGGGTCGCTGCCTCCGGCCTGGAACAGGATGCCGTCCGCTTTAGTGGATTCCAGATGGGAGGCGGTGGCCGTATCCGGGGGGAGACCTTCTTCCACCAGGTAGGTCATGCGGTCCCTGCCCAGTTCTTTTTCGAACATCAGTAGGGTTTTATAAGATACTTTGTTGAAGATCAACAGATCACCTGAGTCGGATAAATTGGAGGAACCAAAAATGGCCATGGGAAAAGGATAAAAAATTTGCTTGAAGCATTTTAGCAACTTGAAGAGCCGGGAGCAAGGAGGAAAGGTGCATTCCCGGTTGCTTTTCCTTTATCCGGACCGGTCTCGGAAGCCTTTCCCGGCTCGGTACGTTTTTTATGGGAAGAGTATTGTTTTTCACGGGATTGCCTGGATTTGGCGTTATCTCCTGCGAAGGCGTTTCCGTAAACCAGCTGTTCCGATATTTACTTACTGATGAATGGGCCTGGTAGGCAGCAACATCTTCGGACATGAAACGCTGGCGGAAATCCGGGTCAACGCGGCGCAGGACCTGGGAGACCGGAGAGGGGAAACGAACGTCTCTCTGCTGGGCAACCCCGGCTTCGCGCAAAGCG
>NZ_MNUD01000004.1:0-28962 GCF_001917295.1 Akkermansia sp. 54_46 | reverse complement strand
TTGACGCCCATGAGGGTGGTCCGGTTCCTGATCCAGCCCATCTGGTCGCGCAGGGCGTCCCTTTGCGCCGTCCCCAGCGCGTTGACCGTGCTCCCAGCCGCCGCCGCCATGGCGCGGGAGGCTCCCGCGCGGTCGCCGCTGCTTTGCAGGGATAACACGGCGTTATACAGGGTCTTCAGCTGGGAGTCCACACCCAGGTTGAACCTGCCTCCCCAGAGGAGATTGGCGCCGGAGGTAGAATTGAAGGTTTCCGCCGAGGCGGCAAAGACATTATCCTGGCGTGCCGTCCCGGTCAGGATGATAGAGCTGCCGACTACCTCCAGTCTCAGGTCATTGTACATGGAACTGAGGATATCGTCCTGCAGGGTCACTTCCCCCAGGGTGGCCGTTCCTTCCGTGGAGGTGAACAGCGTCAGGGAGAGGTGTTCCATTTCCGACGTAGTCATGGCGTTCAGGTTGTGGGTTACTACTGTCGCTCCATCTTCCAAGGAGATGTTCCCTTGAGATTGGATGACCGGCATCAGAGCCGTCAGTTGATCCATGGTGGCCGCATCCAGATTAATAGTCAGGGTACCTCCGGACTGAACCGCCAGACCTCCGGAACCAAGTTCCAGCCTGCAATTGGGTGTTCCCGTGCTGCCCAGAGTCAGTCTTCCCTGGTCACCTACCGTAATTGCTCCATAGGAAACCGTTTCGGAAGAATGTTCCAGCAACAAGGTTCCGTTGAACACTTCTATGGTGTAGTCGGCGTTTCCTGTCCCGGCCAGCGTCTGCATGCCTCCGGACACCTTCAATGCGCCTCTGCCTGCCAGCGTGCCGGAGAAGGTTCCGGAGGAGGTTGTCGCCGAGGAGATGGAGAGGCTGCCTCCGTTCATGGACAGGGCGCCGAGGTTCCGTCCAGCCGGGCTTCTCCGCCCAGGGCCAGTTCCGCTCCTTCCCGGATGCGGAGGGAGCCGGTTCCGGTGATGGCTCCGTTGTTGATGCTGCCTGTTCCGGTCAGGTTGAGAGTTCCCTGGATGGTCAGGGTTCCTCCGGCTTCCGTGCCGGTGATGGTTCCGACTTCGGCGTTGCCGTTAATGGTCAGGCCGCCTCCTTCCAGAGTGAGGGCGTCCAGGGTGTTTGACGCCCCGTTGAGGACGATGGTTCCTTCTCGCAGGGCGAGGGTTTCCACGTCCATCGTTCCTCCGACCGTCAGCGTCCCGGTTCCTTCCTTGATGAAGGTGACCGCCTCGCCTCCGATGATGCTGCCGCCCATGATCGTATCCGTTCCTACCCGGGCCGGATCCGTCACTCCGGAATCAAGTTCGGGATTCAGAACGGCGTTGTCCAGAATGACGATGGCGTTTTCAGTCATGTCGGAGTTGGTGACCCTCAGGGAAGAGCCTTCCAGCCCCACCAGGTTCCGGACGTGAAGCCCTTCCCCGTTGTCCGGGGCTCCGGACAATGCCACGTTGAGGGACTTGCCGGAGTCCAGAACAACGGCCTTATAGGCGTCCAGGGCAGGGTAATCTGCAATGGAAGACGGATAGGAGCCTTCCCCTCCGGTTACCAGGTAAACCAGATTGGAATTACCGCTGATCAGCAAAGCTCCCCCGTCCGTTCCCGTGACGGCGTAGCCCAGAGAGGAAAGCAGCGGGCTGAATTGGAGCTGCTGCCTGTAAGTGTCCGCATCCGAGAAGGAAAGCGTGCCCGTCGTCAGCAGCAGGCGTACGCCTTCCGCGGAGTCTTTGGTAGTTTTAAGCAAATCCACCAGCGCCCCGTTACTCAAGTCGATTTCTGTTTCATTTCCCGTCAGTGTCAGGGAGGAAGCGCCAATCATCGCCTCCCCCGGCTCTCCGGCGGGAACGGAAACGTTGCCTGTTCCCAGCGTCAGGACAACTTTTTTGCCGCTCATGTCCAGGGCGGCGGCGTTGCCTTCTTCATCCTGAAAGTCCAGACGGGCCCCCGCGGCAAGAATGACGGAGGAGAGGGCGGAGGAAGCCAGCCCTTGCGTCGTGACGGTGTTTTGCTCTCCAGCCTCGACCTGCACGCCGCCCGCAGCGGCATACGCGCCGGCACGAGACAGCGTTCCGTTGGAAACCGTAATGCCGTTCGTCAGAGCCTGGCCGTTCATGTCCAAAACCCCGCCAGTGACGGTGACCGTGCTTAAGCCGAAGGCGGACGCGCTTCCGGCAACCAATGTCCCGTCTTCCACGATGGTGAGGCCTTCATAGGTATTGTTCCCGCTCATGGTCACCTGCCCGCCTTGCTGGGTAATGGTGCCCGTTCCTCCAATGACGTTGGCCACGGTCTGTTCCGAATCCACCGCGTATGTCAGGAAGGCGTCTCCCAGGCCGCCGAGCGTCACCGCTCCGGAACCGAGAGTGCCGGATCCTGTCAGAAGGAGGGTTCCTTCCCTGATCAGGGTCGCATTGGTATAGCTGCTCGCCTTCGTCAGTTGAAGCACTCCGTTCCCCTGCTTGATAAAGCTGGTTCCGTTACCTTCCTGGTTAACGACCACATCCAGCTTCAAATCCGCCGTATTGGTTTCGTCCAGCGCAAAATTACCGCGGGCGATATCAAAGACAGCCGTTCCGCCGCGGAGGGTCAGCCCGACAGAGGGAGCTCCCTCCGCCACGGAAAAGACGCTCATCCCGGCAGCGGACTGCTGCGTCACGATAGTATTGGTGCCGCTGAACAGGTCAAAACCGGCTCCCGAGCTGCTAGAGGCAGACATATTCAACATAATCCGGCTATTGTTGAACACCATCCTAGTGTTGGCCATGGTGGTATTGGGTCCGTCGACATTCCACGTGCCGCTATTCAGGGTCAACGTGCCGAAATTCCCATTGTTGTTGTAACCGAACGGATCGCCCGCGGTAGTGTTCAGCGTGCCGCCGTTCACTATCAAATCGCCGTAAAGGATGGATTGCTGTCCGCCTCCATTCTTGCCGAGGTTCAGAACCGCACCCTCTCCCACCGTCGTCATGCCGGTTTTCGTCTGGGCGGCGGAAACCGTCAGGGATGTTCCCGCCCCCGACACTTCCAGATTGATATCGGCTCCATTGGCCAGATCAACCCCGAGAGTATTGATTCCCCCGGAGACAAAGGCGATCGTTCCTCCATTGATCGTCGGCATGGCGTCTCCCAGAATATCCGCAATCCCTCCCGCAACGCCGATTTCCAGCCGTCCGGCCTCCTCCACGGTCACCGCCCCGGTTCCCAGGGCCTTGTTCGCCTTCACGGCAACGGTTCCCTCCTTGATGTTCACCGCGCCGGAGTAATCATTGTTGGAGTTGTTGAAGGTCACCTTTCCTTCACCCAGTTTGGTCATGGTTCCGTTCCCGGCAAGCTTGCCTCCATCGTTGGTCAGTTCCAGGTCCTGGCCGGTTCCGTTATTGAAATAAACAGCCTTGGCATTCACAACCCCCGTCAGGGACGCCGTTCCCGTATGCGTTCCGTCAAACAGGTAGGTCGTGGCATTGGTCACGGCTCCTATCGGGTTGCCGTCCCAGACCACCACGTCGTCCGCCATGCTGACGGAAACCGTCACCGTTTTGGCGGAGACATCCACATTGAAGGTTCCCTGGTACAGGCCGGCCAGCGTTCCGGTCAGAGACATCTCCTCGCCATCCGCGAAATTGCCGGCCGCCAGATTCTCCCAGGAAACCAGCGTGTACGTCCCCTCGCTCACGCTTTCATTGATATCCAGGCTGACGAGCGCCTTCTCGCCCAGGGACAGGTTGCTTACGGTCAGAGCCGCCCCTCCGGCGCTCAAAGCGTTTCCGTCAACCGCCAGGGAAGAGGCGTGCAGTGTTCCGGTCACGTTCTGCTGCCGCAGCGCCGTCACCCTGGCGGCGGAAGCGTTCAATGTTCCGGCCAGAGCCGTATCCGCATTCAGGTAAAGATTGTTCCCTGAAAGGTTCAGCGTTCCGGTAAAATCGCCAACATCGCCGCCCAGCGTCAGGGAGCCCGCGTTGTTGCGGGTAGTGACGGCCAGCGTTCCCGCACCGCCCAGTCCGCCGAGCATCTGCAGGCTGTCTCCTCCGGCGAGGGTCGCCGTTCCGCTGCCGGACGTTTCCACGGACACCTTGCCGTTAAGCGTCGCGGTTCCTGTGATTCCGGTAAAGACGTTCAGGACGGTCGCGGCGTTCGTCCCTTTCAGCGTGACATCCCCGTCCAGGGACACTCCCCCCGCCGCGGCTGCGGCATTCAAGCCGTTGAACGTCACCGTGACATTTTTTTCACTGCCGCCCAGCGTGACGCTGCCCTGCCCCCACGGGGTCAGCACCTGTCCGGCAGCGACGGAGGCTGTGCCGACATTATAAGTCAGGCTGATGTTACTACCGGTTCCGGCTATTTCCGTATCGCCGTCATAGGAATTCTTCACCCATCCCGTTTTAAAATTCCAGCCGTTGCCCCCAACATCGGAAATGATTTTCAGGCCGCCCGTTCCCGTGATGGCGGAGGTCAGCGTGGCATTATTTCCATTGCTGGAGCCGTCAATGACGGCATAGCCGCCTTCTCCGGCGCCCAGCCGGATTTGCATGTCGATGAGACGGTTACCGTTCCCGTTCAGCAGGCGCAGCTTGGAACCGTTCCCCATCGTCAATATGCCCGTGCCGGTGATGTTGGTGGCCCAGCCGGTCTGCATCACCGCGTTTTCTCCCAGGGTGATGTTCAGGTCGGAGCTTAACGTCCCCTCTGCCGCAACAGCGAGAGTGCCTGATTCCACCACCAGCGTCCCTCCCGCCGATGCGTTGAACGCGTCCCTGCTCAGGGACAGCGTGCCGTCACCCGTCTTGACGACCGTCCCGGAAATGCCTCCTCCCAGCGTGGCGTTGCCCGCTCCGATCACCAGCGAGCCGGCTCCGCTGTTAATCAGCTTGCCTCCGTAGGCGCCCGCCGCCAGATTCAGGCTGCCTTCTCCCGTGCGGGTGATGGTTCCCATCCAGCCGGCCAGGGATGCCCATGTGACGGCATTCCCGTTCGTATCCACCAGAACAGCGTTGGAAGCCAACGCGCCTGTCTGAATTTGTCCGGAAATGTCCGCCGTTATCCCAGCGCCGTATTTCAGAGAGCCTCCATTAAAGATGATGCTGCCGGCACCCAGCGCGGCGTCATGCCGCATTTCCACCGTGCCGCCGCCCAGCAGGACTTCTCCGGAAAAACCGGCGTTGTCCGTGGCGATGGACAAGGTTCCGCTGCCGGTCTTCTGCAGCTTGGAGCTTCCCACCAGGGAACCGGACCCCGTCCACGTATAACCGGTTGCGTCAGCATTGACGACGATCAGGCCCGGATTCACCTGCCCGGCGATGTTCACGGTCTGCGGCGCATTGCCTGCTACGTCACCGAAGATGACTCCGTTGCCGTTGGCAAAAGGCAATCCCGCATTCCAGGGGGAATCCCCCGTTCCTCCCACCGTCCACGTATTGTCTCCGCCGCCCGTCCAGGTCAGGGACGTGACCTGCGCCACGACGAATTTCAGGGTATTGTCCGTCGTGCTCCAGTTGCCGATGTATTCGGTCCCCAGCAGAATGGTATTGGCCAGATCCCCGGTGATGCCGCCCGTGGCATTAATCAGATTGTACGTGCCCGCGCTCCAGCTCACGCTGTCGCTGTTCTCCAGCAGCAGGCTGCCGTTCACCGTCAGGGCGCCGTTCAGGGCCAGCAGGGGATTGCCGTTCACCGTCATGTGAGTGGCGTCAATCCGCACGGCCGCTCCCAGGTTCAGTTTGCCGGTCATCGTATTCTGCCCCCCAAGGGACAGGACGCCGGCGGTCATGGACAGGCCGGCATTGCTGTCCACGGCGGAGACGTCCAGGCCCGCTCCCGCGGACAGGGAAAGGCCGCCGTACCCCGCGGAAATGCCGCCGATGGCCGCATTCCCCGTTACGGAAAGGTTCTTGTTCGTTCCCATTCCGGAGGCATGGCTGACAATGAGGGTGCCCCCTTTCAGTTCCACGCCGCCCGTGAAGGAAGAGGAATTGGCCAGGGTCAGCGTTCCGGAGCCGTCCTTGATCAAACGCCCGGTTCCACGGAATGCATTGTCACTGCCCGTGATCATGTTCCCTGCCCCGGTAATGGTCAGGGCGCCGTTCAGCTGGATATTATGAGTGTCGTCAGCAGTGATGGACATGGTGCTGCCGGCATTCACCACCTCCACGGCGCCGCCGCCCGCGGCGACTGTCAGGCCGTTCCCGAAGGTTCCGTCGCTTTCCTTGGTAATCTCCAAGCGCCCGTTGTTCAAGGTCCAGTACCCCGTATTGACGGCCATGGAACCCAGCCCCGCGCCGTTATAGGTATATTCTCCCACGCGCAGCACGCCGCCGTTGGTGACGGTTACCTTGTAGCGCGTATAATTATCCCCCGTCATGCTGAGGCTGGCTCCCGGAGAGCTCAAATCCAGCGTGGCGTTATTAATAGTCAGTGTTTTGGAGATTGGATCACTCCCGATTTTCTGCGTAGCCGCCGTTTTAATCCTGAAAACGCCGCCGCCGGTGATGGTGAGGCTGTTATTGCCAATATTGAACGCACCCTCCGCCTGGGTAAGCGTCTTTCCGGCCTCAATGGTCAGCGTCAGGTCGTTGGCGCCGATGGTCGTAGCCTCATTCCAGGTAACGTCCGTATCAAACGTCTTGTTGGTCGTAATGGTGAGGGGATCAGCCTGAACAGAGGCGGACAACGCAGCGCAGCAGGCAAGAAGAGCGGACAACAAGTTGACAGGCAGATGAAGCTTCATAAAAAATAACTAATAGTCAATATGTTCAACACGACGTAATTTTTTCAACAGAGATAAAATACGCTATTAACCATATGCAATATCGGATTCGAAATCCGCAAATGATGCGAATTAACCCAGATAATGATTAAAATATTAATAATGCCGATTCTTGAAACTGGTATCCCCGTTTTTTCTCTTTCCCCTTTCAGGCCGTTCCATGCTTCCTAAAGGGCTTGGCCTCAAAAATGGTCATTGACAACGGATTTCGAATCCGTCCGGTTATTTAACCTGTTTCTCCCAGCAAGAAAACCCCGCATGCAGGAAAAAATGATTTCTTGTCTTGCATTTCTGCGGGAGCGCCTGTATAAGCCTTCCCGTCCCCGCCGCAAGGCAGGGACGGGTAGCTCAGTTCGGTTAGAGCGCCAGCCTGTCACGCTGGAGGTCGCGGGTTCGAGCCCCGTCCGCTTCGCCACCTTGTTCAGAAGAAACAGCCGCCTCCGGGCGGCTTTTTTCGTCCAGAAAACCTGAATTCCGGAAAACAGGCCGCCCCCCCCGGGAACGTTTTACTGGAAAAAGGGGTTGGACTTCAGTAGAATGGGGGCCAGCATTACAATCATGAGCATACTTTCGGACCGTCTTTCCGCGGAAATACTGCAGGCCCGCCAGCGCGTCTACACCGTTGGCGAGCCGACTCCTCTCCAGCGATTGAATCTGCCGGGCATCCAGGCCCCGGTATACGCCAAGAGAGAGGATCTGGGGCCCATCCGGGCCTATAAGTGGCGCGGCGCGTTCAACTGCATGGCCGCATTGAGCCAGGAAGCCCGTGACAAGGGCATTGTGGCGGCTTCCGCCGGCAATCACGCCCAGGGCGTGGCGCTGGCAGCCAGAGTGCTGAACTGCCATGCCACCATTTTCATGCCGCGCTCCACGCCGGAAGTGAAGCAGACGGAAGTGCGCCGCCACGGCGGCAGGCATGTGAAGATCATGCTCCATGGGGACTGCTATGACGAGACGGCCGCCGCCGCCCATGAATACACGGAAACTCATGGCTGCACTTTTGTCCATCCTTATGACGACCTGGTGACCATGGCCGGACAGGGAACGCTGGCGGACGAAGTGGTGATGAGCGGAGAAGGCCCTTTTGACCGCGCGTACGTCGCCATCGGCGGCGGCGGACTGGCCGCCTCCGTGGCGTGCTGGCTGAAAAAATTCTGGCCCCGCATCAAGGTCATCGGCGTGGAAGGCATCGACCAGGCGTCCATGAAAACTTCCATTGAGCAGGGACGCCGGGTGAATCTGGATTACGTGGATGTCTTCTGCGACGGCACAGCCGTCCACATCCCCGGAGAATTAACCTATCCCCTTTGCCGGGAACTGGTTGACGAGTTCGTGACCGTGACCAATAATGAGGTCTGCCAGGCCATCCGGGCCATGTGGGAATCCTCCCGCGTCGTGCCGGAACCATCCGGAGCCATGAGCCTGGCAGGATTCCTGAAACAATGGAACCGGGGCGAAGTAAAGCCGGAGGAAAAGAGCTTCGTGGTCATTTCCGGAGCCAATATGGATTTCACCCACCTTACCCAGATTGCCCGGCAGGCGGGCATCGGCAACCATGAAACGCGCTATCTGCGCATTTCCATGGATTCCAAGCGCGGACAGGTGCTTAAATACCTGCGCCACATTCCGCAGGATACGACGCTGGTGGATGTGCAATACGGCAAAACGGAGGGAAACACCCAGCACCCCGTGTTCGGCATTGCCGCTTCCGATGAAGACCTGGATACCATCCGCACGACACTGAAAAAGAAAGGAATAGAATTCGAAGACATCAGCGAGGACGACGACGTGCGCTTCCGCATGATTCACTACCAGCCGGAACTGTGTCAACACCCCCTGTTCGTCCACATTGAATTTCCGGAACGCGCCGGCGCCTTTCTTGACTTCATGGAACGCATCGCGGATCTGGCTTCCCTCTGTTATTTCAACTATACCTACACCGGGGAACGCGTAGGCCGCGCCCTGGTGGGCATGGAATTTGATACAGCGGAAGACCGGGAAACCATCCGGAAACGCATGGGCGCCTTTTCCAAAAACATTATCAGGTCCATTCGGGAAATTTCCCCCGAGGCTTTCCAGAGGATCATGGGAAGCAGACAGTTGACAGGCAATCATTGACAGCCCATCATCCAGGGAGCTTGAGAAAAATCGGCTCCCTGTTTTTCATGACCGCTTTTTTCTCCCATGATTCCGCCCGTCATCCTGGCCTCCCAATCGCCCCGGCGGCGTGAATTGCTGGAGAAAACCGGCATTCCTTTTTCCATTATTGTCCGGGGCACGGAAGAACTGAAAGAGGCTTCCATGCCCCCGCAGGAACTCTGCCTGCACAATGCCGCCGCCAAGGCGGAAACCGTGTTCCGGGAACATCCGGATTCCACCGTCATCGGCGCGGATACGCTCGTTTTTCTGGAAGGCTTTCCTCTTGGCAAGCCGGAAGATGAAGAAGAAGCCCGGTCCATGCTCCGGAAGCTCTCCGGACGCACGCACCATGTCTGCACGGCGGTTGCCATCCGTTCCCCGCTGGGCATGAAAAACCTGGCCGTGCTGACGGAAGTAACGTTCCGGAAGCTGACGGAAAAAGACATCCGCCATTACATGGAACTGGTGGACGTGATGGACAAGGCCGGCTCTTACGCCTTTCAGGAACACGGGGAGATGATTATTTCCTCCGTGCGCGGGGATACGGACAACGTCATCGGACTGCCTGTCAGGGATGTGATGAAATGCCTGAACGACCTGGGATACCGGGTTTGACCCGTCCAGGAATCCGGACATTGTCTCCGGAAGAAAAGGCGTTTCCCGCCCCGAAACGGCCTTCGGAGCGCAAGGCAAAGCCCCAGGCTTCAGGAACAGGGGATTACCTGTCTGCCAGGAATGATTCCAGTTTATTGTAAAAGGCCACAGGAAGCACAGCTTCCAGCAAGGTCCCTTCCTCTACATATTCCGTAGAGAAAACCTTGCCTTCACTATGCATGGCGGCCACCAGGTCGCTGCGGGTATAGGGAATCAGGAACCGGGCGCGCCGGACACGGCTTTCCAGCATTTCCACGCAGGCATTCAGCAGGTCTCCCTCACCATTCCCTTCTTTCACGGACATGGGAACCACCCTGCCGCTGAAATGAGGCGCCAGCAGCGTTTCCAGGGCCCCGCGCCGTTCTTCCGGCACCAGGTCCACCTTGTTTAGAACCACGATCATGGGCTTGTCACCCGCACCCAGTTCGTTGAGAACCTCCAGAGTCGTTTCATAATGGCGCACGGCTTCCGGATCGGAAGCGTCCACCACCTGAATCAGGAAATCCGCCAGAACGGCTTCCTCCAGCGTGGACTTGAACGCTTCCACCAGACGGTGCGGAAGGTTGCGGATGAAGCCCACGGTATCCGTCAGCAGCAGCGGCTGCCCATGGGGAAGCTCTATCTTCCGCGTTGTGGTGTCCAGCGTGGCAAAAAGCATATCCCTGGCCATGACTTCAGACCCGGACACCAGGGACAGGAGGGAGGATTTTCCGGCATTGGTATAACCTACAATGGCGGCCGTGGCGACGGCCTGGCGCTCCCGTTCCTTGCGCTGCGTGGCGCGCTGACGGGTCACCAGGACCAGTTCCCTTTGAATAGCCTCAATTCTGGCGCGCGCCAGGCGACGGTCCACTTCAATCTGCTTTTCACCTTCCCCCCTGGCGGCTCCGCCGCCTCCCTTGCCGCCGCCGGAGCCCCCGCCCTGGCGGTCCAGGTGGTTCCACATGCGGGCCATGCGCGGCAGGGAATACTGCATGCGGGCCAGTTCCACCTGCAGGGTAGCTTCCCGTGTCCGGGCGCGCCTGGCAAAGATGTCCAGAATGACCTCTTCACGGTCAATGACGCATTCGTCAACAAGCCGTTCCCATTCCCTCTGCTGGGAAGGGGAGAGCATATTGTCAAAAACAACGCAATCCGCCCGGCAATCCAGCGCCAGCTGCTTCACTTCCTGCGCCTTTCCGGTGCCGCACAGGAATTTGGCGTGCATGTCCCTGGACTTGACGAGGTGCTTCCCTGCGATGCCGATGCCGAGATTGGAGACAAGGTCTTCCAGCTCATCCAGCATGGCCTGTTTTTCCCCGGCCTCGGAGGGATCGAAGTAAATGGAAACGAGCATGGCCCGTTCCACCATTTCCGGTTTTTCGCGGATTTCAAACATACAGGGAAGTTAACGGAACTGCTTGCTGGAGGTAGGCTGGTAATCCTTCAGAGCGAAGTCCGCGGGCTTATGACAATCACAACTGCATGAAGAGAGGAAGCCGGCCACGCATGCCAGCGTCAGAAAGCTGATCAGTCTCATGCGGCTATGAGACCCGCACGAAGTACCCTAGGCAAGCAAATTTTACTTCATCACCATTACTTTTCTCCAAATCCGGAACAAAGGCATTTGCCCGGACGGTTTTCCTTTTTTCCGGCCCGGGGGCAGCCGGCAAAACACGCGGCGGGGGCAGAAACCTGCCGGCGGCAGCAATCCGCCGCCTTTCAAGGGCCTTTATTCCCTTCCGGAATCAACTTGATTTTCCATCGTCTCCCGGCAGCCCTTCCTCCGCCTCCAGACTGTTCATCCATAAATTCCATTTTTCAATGAAAGAGCGGTCCATCTGAAGCAATGCTTTTTCCTGCTGTGCGGAGGAAATGGTTCCCGTCAGCCTGCCAAAAATAAGCAAAGGCTTGGAATACGTATCCTCCAGGGAAGAAAATTCCGCAGGCTGCTTCTGGCGGCATTCCCGCGCCAGAGCATGCAGGGAGTTGAACGGAAGCTCGTTCCAACTGACCTGGTACGCACCGCTTCCTTCCCGGCTGTCCTGAGGCTCCACGGTCAGCAGATGTCCCTTCATCCCTTTCAGGCGCACCCTGGAGCCATCTCTGAGCACCAGAGTTTTCCCCGGTTTCTTTTCCAACAGTACGGGCAAAAGTTTCTCCATGCGGGAGAACAACGGCAGCATCTGGTCCGTCATTTCCCGGCGCATGGCCAGACGGGCTTTCACCGCAGGAGAGGAAATGACTTTTTCAGCCTCTCCATAAACAGTGGAAACTTTCTCATAATCACCGGTTTCCTTCATGATGCCCTCCGCTTCCCGGCAGACGTCTTCATAACTTCTGGATTGGGCGGCCAGCAGGATTTCCCTCCTCTTTTCCTCCTCCAGTTTTTTTTGCATCTCTTCCGCCTTTTTCCTTTCAGACGCCTTCACGGCTTCCGCAGCCTCCCAGTCCCGCGCAGCCTGGTACTGCATCCTCAAATGATCCAGTATTCCTTCCAGCGCGGCATAAGCCGGAGACATGGAAGGAACTTCCCCAATGACCATCTGTTCCCGCAGGAAGTCCGCCGCGGACCGTTTGGCCTCTACTTCAGCCACCGTTTTTTCCGGCATGTCCTGAAGACGTTTCAAGCGCGCGTACTGGTCCGTATACTTCTCCAGGTTGCTGAGCCACGCGGAAGCCAGCTCACGGACGTTCCTGTCCCGGTCATCCGCCGCATCAGCGGCCACCCGGTCCAGAAAGCCGCCGTATTCCGTCCATCTCCCGGCAAAGTACCAGGATTTCAGCGCCATGCCCACATAATAATGCACGGCCAGGTCAGAATTGGAGCGCAGCCCCGGCATCCGGGAAGACCAGTCTGCGGAGCTCAGGTACATGACCAGGTTGCCAATATCCCTGGAACGTTCCAGTTCCTCAGGGTCCCCGCAGGCTTCCATCTTTCTGCCCAGTTCTTCCAGACGCTCCACCCCTTCCGGGAACTGGCCGCGCACCCACATGCACAGAACCTGGTTCAAACCGGCCCAAAGGGATGTGGACAGGGGGCAGTCCGGCTGAGCCGCCAAATCGCCGAACATGGCGGCGGCTTTCACCAGATCCCCACGGTTCAGGGATTCCTGGGCTTCGTTAAACAGTTTGCCGAAGCGTATGCTGCGCTCCAGCCGCGATTCCGCCGCCTCCCTGTCTTCCAAGGCTGCTTCCGCCGCAGGAGAAATAGGCGAAGGCGGAGTTACGGGAGAAGGAGCTCCATCCTCCCGCCATTCCGCCCATCCCCAAACGCCCAACGCCAGCGCCACTACGGAAACAATGGAGGAGGCAACGATGATGCGGCATTTCCTGCGCCGTGCGTGCCGGGCCTCCACCGCGCGCCGTTCCGCCCAGGTGAGACCGGATTCCTGCATGGCCCGGGCGTATTCCTCCTGCGCCTGTTCCACGGCATCTATCAATTCGGGATAGGAAGAGAACCTGTCTTCTTTATTAAAAGCCATCAGTCTGTCCACAATGAAACAGGTCATTGGAGAAATGTCGTTCACCACCTGCTCCAGGAGAGGGAGATCTTTCTTGTTCTCCAGAAGAATATCGGAAGACTGGGAAGCGTCCACACGGGGAGGCGCACCTGCCAGCAAATGGTACATGGTAGCACCCAAAGCGTACATGTCCGTACGGAAGTCCTCCTCTCCTCGCAACAGCGTTTCCGGCGCGGCGTAATAAGGAGTAACCCATATTTCCCGCTCCATGTCGGATTCGCTATGAAGCAGGGACAGGCCGAAATCCACGATTTTGGCGACTCCGTCGGGGGACAAAAGAACATTGGCGGGCTTGATATCCCTGTGCATAAGGCCCGCATTCCATGCGGCGTCCAGCCCGCGCACGATATCCAGCGTCAGGCGCAGCACCCTGTCTTCCGGCACACGTTCCTCCGCAGCAATCAGGGCATCCAGGCCATTGCCCTCCACCAGCTCCATGGCAATGTAAAAAAGGCCCTGGTCACGCCCAACGGCATAAAGCTGCACCAGGTTTTCATGGGAAACCCGCGCCATGATCCGGGCCTCCCGTTCAAAACGTTCGCAACGCAGGGCATCCCCGGCATAAGCATCATTCAGCACTTTCAGGGCCACTTCCCGCCCCAGAACGGCATCCTCCGCCCGGAACACCACGCTCATGCCGCCTTTTCCCAGTTTTCCGGTAATACGATAAGGCCCCATGCGCGTTTTTACACGCGTCAGCGCCTGGCAGCCCGGGCAAATGGCGTTGGCGTACGGAGGCAGCAGGGAAACATCCATGGGCTGTCCGCACGCCGGGCAATTGACGATGTTTTCTTTCTGGGGAACCATGAACGCAGGGCGGCGGAACGGGAATCAGAAAAAAGGAAGGAGGAAAAATGGCGCGGATTGTCCGCCCCCCTCCGAATATGAGCAGGGAGGGCCCCCAGCCAGGGCCCCTCCCGCAAATTTGATTAATCCCTTCAGGAGAGAGCCGGAAGGGAAGCGGCGGCTACGGCCTGTCCGTGGCGCTTGGTCTTTTCATCCGGCACGCGGAGCTGGATCTTCAGCTCGGGGAATTCGGTGCGCAGCACTTCTTCCGCCTTGTCAATGATGATCTGGCCGCCGTCTCCGGAAGCCACACGGCCCAGGAAGAGCAGGTTGCGGATATCATAGAACCTGGCGTAATGGGCAATGGCATAGCCGAAGTGCACGCCGATGGTTTCATAAATCTTGCGGGCGCGTTCGTCGCCTTCCGCCATGGCGGCCTGAACCTTTTTAAGCTGTTCCGGGAAGGGCATTCCTTCAAACTGGAAGCCGGCGCGGGGGGCCAGGCGGGCCACAGCCTGCTGGGAGAAATAAAGGGCGCCTACGCCCATATCTTTGGACCATTCGTCCACTCCGCCTTCCTCCGAGTAGTCCACAGGGGCAAAAGCCAGTTCATTCAGCCAGGGCTTGATGTGGCCTTCCGGATCCACGTAGCCGGCGGCCTCGGAGGTGCCCATGGCCACGCCGAGCACGGCGTTATCGTTCATGCCCATGGCCCCTGCGAGGGCGGTGACTTCACCGTCATTCACCACTTCAAAGGGAATGTTGTTCCATTTTTCCTTCTGGAGGGTGCGGAATACCTTGCCGAGAGTCTTTTCAATGTCTTCCTGGCTGACGCCGCGGAACAGGGAGGAGGTGCGTACTTCACTGTTGATGATCACGCCGGCGGAGGATCCGCCGATGGCGTCCACCCGGGGCAGATGAGCGGCGGCGCGTTCCAGAGAATCCTGGATTCCGTCAATGTGATACTGGGGATCCTTCTGGAAGTAAGGGTCCCAGACCACTTCCTCGGAATAAACCACTTCCCCATTCACCACGGCGGCGCATTTGCGGTCGGAACCGCCCAGGTCAAAACCGATGCGGCATCCGTCCAGGTTGCGGCCCAGTGTCATGGAGCCGGAGTATTCCTCGGGAAGTTCTTCCACGGAAACCTTTTTCACTTCAATCGGGGAGCCGTAAATCTTCTTGCCGATGAAATCCCAGTCGAATTCGCGGATACCGCCCTTGCAATAGCGGGAGGCCAGCATGTCCGCAATAGCGTCATCCCCGGCGACGAGGATGATATTGCCGCCCTTCTGCCACAGCAGGAATTTCACAATGCGCTCCACATAGGTTTCATTCAGGGCAATGTTTTCTCCGGTATGGGGAAGAAGCTTGCCGGACCAGCGGAAACAGGTCCCGTCATTGCGGGTCAGAGCGATATCCACTTGATGAGAAGCAGGATCGGCGGCGGCTTTGGCCTCAAAAGCTTGATTCCAAAGAACGGCCGGCACGAAGCCGGGGTCCAGCACAGGCGTGATTTTGGGTTGAATATTCATGGCGATAATCCGTTGGGAACGTAGCATACCCGCTTTTCCTTGAAAAGTATTCATTCCCTTTCCTTATGATTTTTTTTGCGGAATGAGGGGAGATAGCTCATTTTCTGCTGGAAAATCACCGTGTTTCCACTAAAGAAACAGGAGCTTTTCTTCCGGCGCGGCCCCCTGGAAGGGCGGCCCATTCCACACATGCCTATTCCATGAATGAATTAACGGACCAGCTCATTACCCTGTTCTCTTCCATCCTGATTACCGTCATGTTCCTCGCCGTGGCGGTAAACATATTCCGCCGGAATCATGCGCCTGATACCCGGCATCCGCTGAAATGGCGCATTCCCGTAGGCCATCTGGACATGCTGGACATCGCCATGTGCGGCATCATCGTGCTTTACTTCAGCCTGGGGGCCCTGTTGGCGGCAGCCACGCCTCCGGGTGCTTCCGCTCCGCCCAGCACAACCAACATGGAGCTGGACAGCTACAAGGTTTTCAACGGAACCTGCCTGAATCTCATTCTGGCCTTCGTCCTGCTGGTGCGCATGTTCCATACGGGCCGGATGGAGGCGCTGGGATTGAAAAAACATTCCCTGAAGGTCCTCCTCTACGCTCCGGCGGCAGGTTATCTGCTGGTGCTGGCCATCCATTTCCTGCTGGACAAGGCGGGCCTGTTCCAGTGGATTGAACACGCCACCAACGCCCCGGCCGAACAATCCATTGTTTCCGTGCTGAGGCATTCCAGCGACATTCCCCTGATCACGGTTATCTGCTTCAGCGCCGCCATCGCCGCCCCTCTGGTGGAGGAACTTATTTTCCGCGGTTATCTGTACCCGATCATGAAAAAATACACGGGCGTCTGGTTTGCCCTGATCACCACCTCCCTCCTCTTCGGCATCATCCACGTCAGCCTGGTTCCGTTCATCCCCCTGGCAATCTTCGGAGCCGTACTGGTGCTGCTGTACGAATACACGGGCAGCATCTGGACGCCCATCATCGCCCATTGCATTTTCAACACCGCCACTCTCATCAACATTCTGTATCCCGGCATCCTTCTTCCGTATGGAACCTGAGCCCAGCATCCGGCAGACGGGAGAGGATGCGCTGGTAGCCCGCCTCCTGCCCCTGATGCCTTCCAATCCGTCCCTGGAAACGGGGCCAGGAGACGACTGCGCCATCATCCGGGGGTCAGGAAACCGCCAGTTGCTCCTGAAAACGGACTGCGTGGTGGAAGGCATGCATTTCCTGCCCGGAACGGCCCCGGAGCTAATCGGGAGGAAGGCGCTGGCACGGGCCGTTTCAGACATAGGGGCCATGGGCGGCACGCCCCTTCACGCACTGGTGACCCTGTTCGTGCACGCAGACCGCCCCATCTCCCAGGTGGAAGGAATTTACCGCGGCATGGGGAGGCTGGCGCGGCAGTTCGGCATCAGCATCGCCGGGGGGGAAAGCTCCGGCCTGCCTGCTGACGGGCTTATCATCAACGTGGCGCTGACCGGAGAAGTGGAGGAAGGCAAAGCCGTACTGCGCAGCACGGCGCGGGCGGGGGATCTGATTGCCGTAACGGGAACGCTCGGCGGCAGCTTTCCCACCGGTCACCATCTTTCCTTCATGCCGCGTGTCAGGGAAGGGGGCATCCTGGCCGCCTCCGGCGTAGCCACCTCCATGATGGATCTTTCCGACGGGCTGGGCACCGACCTCCCCCGGCTGGCGGCCGCCTCCGGGCTTGGGTTCCGTATTCATGAAGAGCTTCTTCCCGTGCGCCCGGGGTTCACTGCGGCCCAGGCTGTAGGGGATGGGGAGGATTACGAATTGCTGGTGACCTTCCGTCCCGGCGACCGAGAACGGGCGGCACGACTGGCCGCGGAGCATTTTCCGGAAACGCCTCTCACCGTCATCGGGGAAATGACTGCGGAAACGGCCTCCGCCCTTCCCCCAGGTTACAGGCACTTCAGCTAGCCCGTTAAGAATCGGGGGCAGAGCCACGCAAAACGCCTGCGGAATTATTCCGCCGCCTTTTCCTCCTCTTTCTCCCGCTGCATGTAAGGCAGGAGCTGTTCATACGCGTCTTTGCCCAGATAACGCTTGATGGAACGCTCCGGCGTTTTGAAAATGTCCACCAGGATCAGGCAGTCCAATACGTCGCCAAAATGCTTGTCCACGCTGAAGGAAAGAATTTTGCCGTTCAATTTCAGATATTGGCGGAGCAATACGGGAATGCCCTTGCCATCCTCTTCTATATCAGCGACCAATTGAGACAGCCCCTGGGCATCTGCCAGCCCCAGAGGGAGGATGCATGATTCCGACCTCTTCAGATCCGCTTTACGGGGCGGATTGTAGGCCCTCACCTCATTCACCAGCACGGGCTCCATTTCATGCGCCTTCAGATAGGAGACGATGAGGGCGCGGGAAAGGTTGGTGTAATCCCGGGAAATGCTGACCGTGCCGAACAGGTAGCGGTAATGGTGGTTGCGGGCCATGAACTGGCCGATGCCCTCCCAAATGAAACCGAGAGCCAGCGGCCTCTTCTGGTATTCCGGAACAATGAAGGCGCGCCCCATTTCCAGAGAGCGGTCCAGCACCCGCAAAGCGGCAGGGGAAAAGGAAAAGTATTCTCCGTTGTACAGCCCTTTGACACCGTAGCGGGCAAGGATTTTGTCCGTTTCCCCCATGCGGTAGGCGCCCACAATTTTCTGGTGCGTTCTGTCCCACAGGAACAGGTGTTTGTAATGGTTGTCGTATGTATCCAGGTCGCAGGCGTTGCCGGAACCTTCCCCTACCTGGCGGAAAGTATATTCCCGCAAACGCCCTATTTCAATAAGGATATTGGGGATTTGCAGGGCATCCGCCACGTACACGTCCCAATCTCCATTTTCCTGACGGGCATGCAGACACTCCGGGGGCAGCGCGTCGATTTCCGCCTGCATATCCTGCACGGAAACGGGGGAGGTCAGCGCGGCCATCTTCGCCTTCCGGTCCTTTTTGTGCACATGGGGGCGGCGGCTTTTTTCATAACTTTTGCCCAGCAGATAGGTGCGCAGGCGCAGATGGGAGACGATGGCTTCATCGGAATCATACTGTCCAAGCTGGCTGAACGGAATGGGCTTGCCTACCACAATGCGGTGTGTCCGGCGGCCGTCCCGACCCACTTCACGGGGAAGGAACGCCACGCGCGCCTTGCGGTTGATCAGGGAAATGCCCTGGAACAGCAGGCTGTTGCGCCCCGGGAAATATACGGGCACCACCGTCGCTTTCGTCATGCGGATAATGGCGGCGATATTCGCGTTCCAAGGGTCGTCCGTCACCCTTTTGTGGGCCAGGGAAAAACTGGAGACCGTGCCGGCGGGGAAAATGCCCAGAACCCCGCCCTGCCGCAGCCAGGAAATCATCTTGCGCATACCGGAAAGGTTTTTGCGCCGGGCGTTCTCATCCTCATACACGTCCACCTTGATGAGCCAGGGATCCAGCTCCCCGCACAGGGAAAGCTGCTCGTTGACCAGGATGCGGACATCCTCTCTTACGCGGGTAAGCAGCTCCCCGAACATGATGCCGTCCGACAAGCCGTGCGGATGATTGGCAACGACAACGACAGGCCCTTTCTTAGGAATATTTTCCAGGTCCCCCGGGCGCAGCTGAAGCTTCAGGTTCAAATGCCTGGAGGCAAGCTGAAAGAAATTTTCCTGAGAACCGGATTCTTTGTCGCGCACGATCTTGTCGTACGCCTTGTTCAGGCGTTCCAGGCCCAGCAGCTTTTCGGCGGACGCGGCCACCAGAGCAGGCAGACGCGTATTCTCGTCCAAAATGTCTCTGATGTCCACCATCTTCGGGTGTTTGAGCTGGGCCATGCCCCGCTGTATAACGGATTTACGGGAAAAAGTGAAACTCTTTTTGCAACGCCCTTCGGAACGCAGTCTTGATTTCCACAGGGCTCAAAGCTACAATTCAAACGGCTTTAGCCCCCATTTCCAACTCAGAAGACACTCATGCATCCAGCCATCGCCATTGACGGCCCCGCCGCCTCCGGAAAATCCACCGTCGCCAAGCTCATCGCGGACCGCCTCGGCTATACGTTCATCAACACCGGGGCCATGTACCGGGCCGTTACCTGGTACATGCTGGAACAGGGCATCAACCCTGCGGACACGGCGGCCGTGCTGGAATCCCTGCCGGCCGTGCCCCTCTCCTTCGGCAAGGACGGCAGCCAATCCGTAGTTCTGTGCGGACAGCATGTGCTGGGCGAAGAACTCACGAGCCAGCAGGTCAACGACCATGTTTCCACCATTGCGGCCATCCCGGAAGTACGCGCCCTGCTGGTGGAACGGCAACGGGAATATAACCGCCGGGAACCCGTCGTGATGGAAGGAAGGGACATAGGCACCGTGGTTTTTCCGGATACGCCGTTCAAGTACTTCGTCACCGCCTCCGAGGAAGTGAGGGCCGCGCGCCGCGCTGCGGAGGGACTGACGGACTCCATCGCGGAGCGGGACCGCAAGGATTCCTCCCGCGCCACCGCCCCGCTGGCGCAGGCGCCTGACGCTCTTCTGGTGGATACGTCAGACATGACGATTGACCAGGTCGTCCGTTTCATCACCGACAACATCCAACAAAAACTCTCCTCCAGATGAACTCTTTCTACTGGGTTTTCTACACGCTCTTCAAAAGCATTTCCAAAGCCTTCTTCTCCTGGAAAGTCGTCAACCGGGAAAAACTCATCGAAGACGGCCCCGTGCTCATCGTCAGCAATCACCAGAGCTTTCTGGATCCGCCCATGCTGGGCATTTCTTATGAGGACGGCATCTATTTTTTCGCACGCAAGACGCTGTTCCAGGGCATTTTCAAATGGGCCCTGCCCCTCTGCCAGGCTATCCCCATTGACCAGGAAAACCCGGATGCCGCCAGCCTCAAGCACGTGATACGCCTGCTGAAATCCGGCAAGCGCGTACTCGTGTTTCCGGAAGGCTCCCGCACGCCGGATGGTAAAATCCATGACGGCATGGGCGGGATCGGCCTCATCCTGAGCAAAACGAAAGTTCCCGTGCAGCCCCTGCGCATCAGCGGTGCGTATGAAGCCTTTCCCATCGGCGCCCGGTTTCCCAGGCTCCGCCCCGTCACGGTCACGGTGGGAGACCCCATCCCCTTCACGCCGGCGGAACTCAACGCCAAAGGAAAAGATGCATACCAGCACCTGACGGACAAAATCATGGACGCCATCCGCTCCCTCCCTGCGGAATAACCCCCCTTTCCCGGCCCCATGATCTCCAGGCTGAAATTAATGGACTTCCGTTGCTACGGAAGCTTCTCCTGGCAGATTCCGCAGCAGGGGGCCATCATCCTGGGAAACAACGCCCGGGGAAAAACCAGCCTGCTGGAGGCCGTTTGCTTCCTGCTGCGCCTGCAATCCCCGCGCACAGCCCGGACCGGACCTCTGGTCTCCCACGGAAAACAATCCTTCGGCATCCGCGGAGAACTTCCGGGGCAAATCCGGCGCATCCTGTGGGCGCCGGACGCTCCGGACCTCCGCGTCAACGGAGAGCCCCGCAAAGACCAGCGCAGCTACCTGGCGGACAGCTATCCCGTGGTATGGATGGGGAATGACGACCTTTCCCTGGTGCAGGCCGGCGCGGACGCCCGCCGGAAATACATGGACTTTCTGGGCAGCCAGTGGCATCCAGGCTACAGACTGGCCCTGTTCAGCTACCGCCGGGCGCTGAAAACGCGCAATTACCTGCTCAAGCACAGGCACCGGGACAAACTCCAGCTGGACGCCTACACGCGCCAGCTGGCCCTGCACGGCACGGAACTGAGAAACCTGCGCGCCCATCTGCTGGCGCTCCTGGCGCCCCATATCGCCCTGGCCTACCGCAATATCGGCGGAAGGCAGGAACAGGTCTCCATCGCTTACCGCGCCTCGGAGGAAGGAGACCTGTATGAACGGCTGTGCGCCTCCATGGACCGGGATATCCGGTACGGACAAACCCAGAACGGCCCCCACCGGGATGACCTGGACATCACGCTGAACGGCAGAAACGCCGCTCAATTCGCTTCCGAAGGGCAGCAGCGCACCACCGCCATCTCCATGAAGCTGGCGCAGTCCTCCCTCCTGACGGAAGAAACGGGACATACACCCATCCACCTGATTGACGATGTCTTCGGGGAGCTGGATCCCACGCGCCGGATAGCCTTTCTGCAGTCGCTTCCAGCGGACGCGCAGAGCCTCATCACCACCACCCATCTGGACTGGCTGCACGATGCTCCGTGCCCCCTGCCAGCCTTCCGGCTGGAGGATGGAACCCTTGCCCCCCTCTGAAAAAGCGCGGACAGAAACAACGAACAGGCGTCCGCCTGCGGCATTTCCGGGACGCTATTCCTTCACCCATACGTTCAGGATTTCCACAATATACATTTTATGGAAATCCCCGGCGGCATACCACTCCGGCACAATAGATTTATCCAGAAAGGCTTCCGGGTTAAGAGGCTCCGCGTACAGCTTGCGGCACTCCAACACCAGGCGCGCTTCCGTAAAACTTACATTGCCGTTCTCCGTCACGTATGGCGTCAGGCCGGAGGCGGCCACCTTGTCCGTATCCCGTCCGCTCGTTGTTCCGCACACGGTCAGAGCCTTATGGTACTCATGGCTGAAAAAGGAAAGCGTCAGCTCGTCCCCGGCCTCAATAAAACGGAAGGTATGGCGCTGGGGGCGGATAACGACAAACGCCACGGGCTTCTTCCACATGAACCCCAAACCGCCCCAACTGGCCGTCATCATGTTGAAATGCTCCGGAGAACCCGCCGTCACCAGCATCCAGTCGCCCCCGATCAATTGTACGGCATTATCCTGAATCTCTTTTGGTTCAATCTTCTTCATCATCGTCTCCAACGTTCGTTCGCAAACTATTCTATACCCCTCCTCCCATATGTCAAAGCTGTGGAGCGGCCGGGATGACGCGGGAAAACAAATTCCGTCCCCGCCGGGAAGCTCTCTCCGTTTGGAGTTGCATTTCCGGAACGGCGGCCCTAGCATTTCCGGGATGAATCACACCGCGCTGGAAGACAAGCTGGGTTACCGTTTCAACAATCCGGATCTGCTCGTTCAGGCCCTTACCCACCCCAGCACGGACAGCAAGCCGGAAACGCGCCGGGCGTATGAACGGCTGGAATTCCTGGGAGACGCCATTCTTCAGCTGGCCGTCACACAGTACCTTTACCACCACATGCCCCAATCCCCGGAAGGGGAACTGACCCAGCTGCGCGCCCGAACCGTCAGCCGCGCCAATCTGGGCAAATACGGCTTTATCCTGGGGCTGGATAAACACATTGCCCTGGGAAAGGGGGAGGAACGGGCCGGCGGACGGAGCAAAAATTCCATCATCGCCAACACATTTGAATCCGTCTTCGGAGCCATGTCTCTGGATTCCAACTATGAAACGGCCAAGGCTGTGGCCCTGCGCGTCCTCCATGAAGCTCTGGATTCCGCGGCCAGCCATCCCAAGGAAATCAACCCCAAGGGGGAACTCCAGGCTATCCTTCAGGACATCCTGCCCGAAACTCCTTCCTATGAAACGGAAGAAAAAGGGCCGAGAGACGCCGAAAACCGTTTTGAATCCCGCGTTTTCTGGCATGGTCACGCCATTGGAGCCGGTTCCGGGGCCAGCAAGAGAAAGGCGGAAGTGGCCGCCGCCGCAGACGCCCTGGACGCCAGGGCATGGCTCCGCATGACCTTGTAACCGCCAAAGGGGGACGGGTGGCTATTTTGTCACCCTTAAGCCTTGGACACTCCTGTGGCTGGTTTGATAGACAGAAGCCGTCTCCGGGAGGAAGAACCTTCCCCGGAAGACCTTCTCACAGACAAACCAACCATAGAAAACAAATGAAGACCTATACTCTCCCCGTCATCGGCCTCATGACTCTCGGAGCCTCCGCCTTTGCCGCTGCCGCACCCTCTACCGGAAACTCCCTGCCGGCCCGTGACAACTTTTCCGCCTGCAAATGGCTCGGCGACCGTTTCAAGTGGTTCAACTCGGAACGGGACCACAAGAATCCCTACATCCAGGAATTCAACGTTTCCCTCCGCATGCAGTACGGACTGGACTGGATTGACCCGAACGGCGAAGGCCGCGTCATGGGAGAAAAGGAAGGCAACGGCCACCGCTTCAACGATGAATGGCGCCGCTTCCGCGCCGGGTTCAACATGAAGTTTCTGAACAACTTCAAGCTCAACAACGTCTGGAACATCGGCGGCATGGACGGCCTGGAAAGCTACAATGCAAAAACCAACACATGGGACACCTCCGACCTGACCTACTCCCTTTACGAACTGAATCTGGAATACAAGGGAGGCCCCGTCACCTATGCCATCGGCAAAATAAAGCCGCGCATCACCGGGGAATACCGAACATCCTCCTCCGCCATTCTGACTATCGAACGCTCCATGCTGGTCAACCAGCTCCGCTCGGAAACCAATTACGGATTCCAGGTGAACAATTCCGACAAAAAGGATAAGCTCGGCTGGGCAGCAGGCGTCTGGCTGAACGGCAACGGGGGCACCGGAACCGGCACGTTCAACAACCGCATTGAACCCGCTTTCAATTCCCGGGACAACTGCTTCATCACCGGCACGCTGAGCTATGACACGTCTAACGACGTTTTCCTGAAGAAAAGCCGTCTGTGGCTGGATTACGCCCACAATTTCACCAAGTGGGGAGACGACGCCCAAAACAAGGCGTATGAAAAACTGACCGGTTACGGCTTTAAATCCAAATACCAGGGTACCGGAGCCAGGGACGTGGTAGCCCTGACCTGGGAAGGTTCCGAGGGGGACTTCTCCCTGATGACCGAAGTCATGGCCGGCTTCAACGTCATCGGCATGAAAGCGGGGGCTGAAAACGTCTTCGGCGTGACCGTCATGCCGTCCTACAAGTTCACCCCCCACTGGGAAGGAGTGGTCCGCTACCAGATGGCGGCGGGCAGCAACGCCGTAAAATGGGAAAAGCGCTATACGCAGAACTCCACTTATTCCGGAACTTCCGACTGCATGCAGGCCCTGTACCTGGGCGTCAACTACTACATTTTCGAATGCAGCCCAAACATGGCCAAGATCATGGCGGGCATCGAATACGCCCATTCCAACGGCACGGACGCCAGCCGGCAGAAAGGCTTTACCGGATGGAGCTACAATATCGCTTTCCGCACCAACTTCTAATTGCCGGACGGTATCATCCCGTCAACAGCTGGCCGCTTCTGTTCAGGGGCGGCCATTTTTAATGGCGTGGCGCCCTGCATGGCAGTTCCCCCAAAAAACGGCAGCCGTCATTTCCGTAATGCCTTCCATATTCAAATACCTGGTTCTTAGCAAATCGGAAGAAGCATGCCCCATTTCCATCTGCAATACATGCAAATTCTTGAAATGCCTGGCAAAATAACTGGCAAACGTATGCCTTAACATATCCGCAGGCCACTTCTTTTCCTTCCCGTCCCACCCGGCCAACCGTCTCAGCTCCCTCCACTTCGCCGGCCAGTTGCGCGGGCATACGCTTCCCGACACAGATCCCATAGCAACCGCTCTTTCCAGCAGATTTCCCAAAACCGGCTGGATCGTCACAATGCGGGCTCCTCCCGTCTTGCTGTGGCGCGCCCTCAGGGAAACCATTCCCTCCCTTAAATTAATCTGTGCCCAATCCAGCCTTCTCACTTCTTCCGGGCGGATGCCGGCATACAGCATCAGCCCAACCGCGGCCAGGCACGCCCCTCCGTCATACTCTTCCGCAGCAGCCAGCAACCGGCGCATTTCTTCCAGGGACAGCACGGGAATGGAATGCTCCTTCAGCCTCGGCAGGTCCACATGCGCCACAGGGTTTTCCGTGCACCATCCGCGTTTCACGGCCGTTCCGAAAATACCGCTGAGCACCAACCGGGCCTTATGCCTCTGCCTAAGGGTATCAAATGATTTTTCCAGACAGGCGCGGCATTCCCGGGGCGTGATAAAGCGTACGGGCCTTCGGGCTATTTCCGGACAAAACCTCAACAAACGCCGGCTGATATAACGAAAATCATCCCTAGTTCTTTTCCTGCGATCTTGCCGAGCCTCCATAGCCTCATCCACGGCTTTCCTGAACACTACCGTTTTTCCTCTGGCAACCAGGGCTTCCTCTCCCAGCCGGATGCATTCCCTTGCCCTCTTCCATCGGCTGCCGCGCCCTTTGCTGGCCTGCAGCAATTCATGCGCCAGCTGGGCGGCTTCCACCACATCCAGCCCTGTCTTTTTTAAAATGGCCAGCGCCGCATGATCCGTTGCTGAAATTTTCTCTCTCATTTCATATATTTTGCAACGGTTTTGGAATTCGCTATGACAGGTTCATTCGCGCGCTGATGAATCATGGGAGGAACGATGGATTCGTCCCCCTGCCATTCACCGGTTGCGATAGTTACAACCCCATCAGAATCATGTTCTCCATATCTTGGTTCCCGTTCTATTCACGAAGCAGTTCATCATTCCCCTTACATGCAGAAACCGTTCTTCAGCATTATTATCCCGGCTTATAATCTGGAGAATTATATTGCTGCCGCCCTTCAGTCAGTACTGGTTCAAACATTTCAGGATTTTGAGATCATCATCGTGGATGACGGTTCTTCCGATGAGACCGTTTCCATCATCCAATCTTTTCATGACCCCAGAATCCGCCTGGTTTCCCAAGTTAACGGCGGCGTGTCGCGGGCGCGAAACGCAGGGATGAAGAAGGCCGTGGGGGCTTACATCGCTTTCATGGACGGAGACGATTACTGGTATCCCGAGCATCTGGAGCTGGCAGCCGATTTTTTCAACCGTCATCCGGAGATATTGGCCTATGCCAACCGCTACATGAGGGATGAACTGGCGGCCATCCCGCCGCGCCCTCCATCTTATCCCGAATCTATCCGGAGGCTGGGGATACGGGGAGTGCTTTTCATGAATTCCAGCAGTGTAATCCTGAATTCGTTTCTTGCGTCCCGGCTTCCCCCCCTGGGAAGAAGCGATGCCCTATGGGGAAGACGGCCTGTACTGGACACGGTGCATGCGGGGGACAGGCCTGATCGGGCTGGGAGGCTCCGTCACCTCCATTTACAGGCAGAGAGCTTCTTCCGCCATGCATAATGAGCATTACCAGCATATCTCCCTCCACTCGCTCATTGCGCCTCTGCTGAATGAGCTTGAAGCCATGAAAAATCCCAAATGGCAATTTGCCGTTCATTATCTGGTCATCAGGGAATTGCATCCCAAAAGACTGTTATCGCTCAACGTAGAGGAACGGATTTCCCTGACGGGCAGAATCAGGAAAATCATGCACCCATGCCTGAACCGGCCGTTTTTGGACTCCTATATGAAAGCGTGTTCCGCAAGAGCAGGCATGGAACAATCATTTTCCGCTCTCATGGACAGAACCATGTTCTCCTGCAAATGGCTGGACCGCCTGGAAAGGATGGGACGCTTCCTGTTTTTCCGGTTGCAAACCAATAACGGAACAGAGAGCAAACACCAAGATCCAGTCCGTTCACGATCATGAATATCGTATATGCTACAGACGATAACGGCGCGCTGGGAACGGGCGTGAGCATTGTGTCCCTCATGGAGAATTTGCCGCTCGGCGTTCATGCCGATATTTACATCATGACTGACGGGTTAAGCGGGGATAATACGGCCCGTTTCCATTCCCTGCAACAGGATACAATCTCCATTTGCACTTCATTGACATGAAGGATAAATATACGGATTTCCCCGTCGGTTCCAAATGGTCGGCGGCGACGTATTACCGTCTTGGCCTCGCAGGGGAACTTCCCGCCACGGTAGAACGCGCCCTTTACGTGGATATTGATACCATTTTCAACAGGGACATAAGCCCCATGTATGAATCCGAATTCGGAGATTGCCTCATTGCCGGCGTTTTCACCACGGAAGATTTATCCGAGGAATCTTTTTCACGCTGGAAGAGAGAAATGAATCTGGACCGGGACTCCATTTACATCAATGCCGGCGTCATTCTTTACCATATCGGAAGAATACGCGAAGAACGTTTTGAATCCCAGGTTTTATCCTGGGCGAAAAACAATATTCACCGCCTTTCCTGGCAGGATCAGGATATTTTGAATGTATGCTATCAGCAGCGTATCCTGTTGCTTCACCCCATGTGGAACATTTGCGACGGGGCTATCTGGTCCATTCGTTGGGAAGGCGTGAAAAGCTTCAGAAATAATCCCCTGAAGCCGGCAGACCTGCTGGAAGCCGCCAGGCGGCCGGGCATTATCCACTACTGGGGCCATCCCAAACCCTGGCATCCCAACAGTATTCGCCAGGATTACGGATTGTTCTACAAGTATTGGAAGAAATCTCCGTGGAAAGATGACATCAGGGATTTCCGGAAGCAAAACGATACCGGCCGGATGTTCATCTCCAAAATGAGATGCCTCCTGGGAAAGGGTAAACGGCTTTTACAGGGCAAGCATCAATAGAAATACGGAGGGAGGGCTTTATATTTTCCTGATGCCCAGCCTATTTACTGCGTCGCCTTTTATGGGGAAATGCCAGAGCCGGCTATTTTTTAACAAGCCGACTTAACTCCCCTCCGGAATTTTCCCGAATCCGGGAGAAACCGTCCGCATATGCCTTCAGGAACGCCTCAACGTTTTATGCCTGATGATTTTTCCGGAGTTTTATCAATAGTAAAAAAATCATTCATTTATGAAAGTTGATACCATTAAGGGAAGTTCCTATGTCATGACCTGTACAAAAGCTTGTACTGTAAGCGCCATTTTCAATTCCGGAGAGACGTCCATGCTTATTCTGGAAGCAGGGGAAAAAGGGCAATACGGTTTTGCGGCCCCGACGGACGCCATAGAAGTATCCGATGAAGACGCTTTGATCACCCAGGTTTTCAAAACAGCCGTTCCAGGGCTGCCGGGCCAGAACGGCATCAGGCAAGGAGAAAATGCCGAATTAAAAAATCTGACGGCTGAGTCCGGGACTTTTGCAGGGGCCGTCAACGCCAACGGAGGCATCAATATCCCGCTGACCGTGGGGGCGGCAACGGATACGTCAGCGGTCAACCGCCTGTACGCCGCCGGGCTGGCTGCCGTGACGGACGCTTTTTCCCTCAGGTGCTATCCGCTCCCGGCGGATTGCTCGTCTTCCAACGGGACGGTTTTCAAAACAGACAAGGAACCCAATTCCCTTTATTTCAATGTCCCTCCCAATTCCTCTTTTACCGTGAAATGCGGCCTCGTGACCAACGCGAGGCCCATGCACAATTATTCCAGCATCCGGGGGTGGGTGGCCCCGCTGCGCCTGCCGTCTGTCAGCGCTAAATTCACGGCCAGGTTCGGCCAGATGAAAACGGTCGTGCGCATGGGAAGGGACAGGGACGCATTTACGCTGGTGCCGGATCAGGCGGCGGGCGGCTACAGGATTGGGGAGATTATCGATATTACGTTTGATCATGTCCGGGACGCGGCCGCAGGGGGGTATCACATTCGTGTCCGGGAGATTTATTATTCCAATGCCGAGCAGAAATGGAAGATGAAGACGACGCAGGCCCTCGCGCCGGAGACGTCTTCCAATAACGGTTAT
>NZ_MNUD01000002.1:0-109807 GCF_001917295.1 Akkermansia sp. 54_46 | reverse complement strand
CGCCAATGGTAGTCGGACGACAGGTCCCGCAAGAGTAGGTCGCCGCCGGGATTTTTTCCCATCAGGCCCCGCCAGTCACTTGACTCGCGGGGCCTGTTCGCTTCTTGCATATCCCTATTTCCCCCTTTAAATCTCTTGCTCAGTCTCTACGATGAATAAAATTCCAGCCCTTGTAAAATATCGTGACCATATAATTTTTTCTTAACTATTCCTTTTTCTTTCTTAATGACTTAAGTATGTGTGGGGTATTGACGGATTACACTCTTTCGTCAGAATGGCGGCATATGAAATCCCAAGTCATTCAGAAACCTGTGGTCGTCATTCTGGGCAACGCCGGCAATATAGGATATTTGGCAGCCAAGGTATTTGCCTGTCAGGGAACTGTGGTTGCCATGCTTCATGAGGCCGGTGAAGAATCTTGCCATATCGTTGATTGTCTTCCGGGCAGCAGCCACCTGGTCATGTCAGGCCGCCTGAACCATTCTTCCGATTTGGCTTCTTTTGCTGGTCTGGTACATACTCTTTATGGCCGTGTTGATTATTTGATTATTTGTGAAGATGCCTCAGTCGAGGTGCAGGGGCTGAGTTGTTCTTCCCGTGTTCGTCTGTCCGTTTTGCTGGAACATGCCTTTGTTTCTGGGGCCATGATTGTGAATATGGTTTCCCGTTCTGGAAAAAAGGGAGTATGGGAGGAAGATACCGCGGGCTTGGAAAATTGCCTGAACCGGAGAGATGTCAGAATGAGCCAGATCGTAATTCACCGTCCGGTATTTCGGTATGTTTCCCAGTCTCGATTGGCTTCTTCCGCCTGTGCGGCTGCGTTGTTTTTATGTGGGAACGAAGGTCGCCATATTCACCGGGAATATATCGTGGTCAATGGAAGGAAAGCTGCCTGGCGGCCCGGCAGGCGGCCGGAATCATTCCTGTCCCTGTTTAATTCCTGCCTGGAGTTTTGCTCCATTTGTTCACGAATGGTATTTCAGGATGCCTGACAGGCGTGCCATATTTCTGTATTCTGTCGTGACAAAAAGTGTCTGTTAAGATAGTATATTTCCAAGTAAGGTTATGAAGTTTCAAGGTCTTTATACAGCAATTGTGACTCCGTTTGCCGGCAACCGGGTCGATGAAGAGGCTTTTAGAATGCTTGTGGAAGCGCAGATAGCTGCCGGCGTGGCCGGCATTGTGGCTGTCGGTACCACGGGAGAATCCCCCACCTTGACTGTAAAAGAACACTTGAGGGTAATAGAATTGGCCGTGGAGAGCGCGGCTGGCCGTATTCAGGTTATTGCGGGAACGGGTGCTAATTCCACCGCAGAAGCTATCCATATGACCCAGGAAGCGGAAAAGATGGGAGTAGACGGAACGCTCCAGGTGTGCCCCTATTACAATAAACCTTCTCAGGATGGAGTCTATGCCCATTTCAAGGCTATTGCGGACGCTACCCGTCTGCCGATGATGCTGTACAGCATTCCGGGGCGTTGCGGGATTGAAATCAGTGTGGAAACAATCAGCCGTCTGGCGAAGGATTGCCCGCATATTGTTTGTGTGAAAGAGGCCGGCGGCAATGTGGACCGCGTGAACCAGCTGATGCAGGTGGTTCCGGAAAATTTCACTGTTCTGTGTGGCGATGACGGCCTGACGGTGCCTTTTATGGCCTGTGGCGCCAGCGGATTGGTTTCCGTAACATCCAATCTGCTTCCGGGCATCATGAATTCCATTGTCAAAGCTGGCCTGAATCAGGATATGGGGGAAATGCTTTCCCTCCAGAAGACATTTTATCCGTTGATGAAAGGGCTAATGACTCTGGATTCCAATCCTGTTCCGATCAAGGCGGCTTTGGCGATGAGAGGAGATATACAGCCCGGCATACGTCTTCCGCTGGTTCCATTGGCAGAAGAGAAGGAAGCTCAGCTTTCCGCTCTTCTTCAGCGTTTCAATATTCTTTAATATTTTAGTGATATGATTTCCATTCTTGTTACAGGCATTTCGGGCCGCATGGGCCAGGCTATTCAAGAGGCGGTGACGCAGAATCCGGATACTTGCGTGGGTTCTACTCATGATCAGGGACAGGAGCTTTATCCCGCCCTCGCCAAATGCGACGTAGCCATTGATTTTTCCCATCATGCTTTCACCAGCACTCTGCTGGCGGAAGCTGTTGCCAATAACAAACCTCTGGTGATTGGCACTACGGGACATACGGAGCTGGAACGCCAGGAGATCGTGGATGCTGCGGCATCCATTCCGATTGTGTTCGCTTCCAATTATTCCGTAGGGGTGAACGCCCTGTTCTGGCTGACGCGCAAGGCTGCCCAGATTCTGGGAGGCAGCTGCGATATAGAGGTAATGGAGATGCATCACCGTCACAAAATTGATGCTCCTTCCGGTACTGCCCGGACACTGGCAGAAATCCTGTCCAGCGCCATTGACAGGAATTATGAAGATAGTGTGGTTTTTGGCCGTGAAGGGTTGGTAGGGCCTCGACCCGCCAAGGAAATAGGCATGCATTCCCTGCGGGGAGGAGATGTGGTGGGAGACCATACTGTAATATTTGCTTCCGATGGTGAACGGCTGGAACTTACCCATAAGGCGTCCAGCCGTATGACATTTGCCTCCGGAGCAGTTCGCGCGGCTCTCTGGCTTCAAGGCAGGGAACCAGGTCTGTATACCATGGAAGACGTTTTGGGGTTGTCCCAATTATAACTTTTTCGGCATCGTGGCCGTTCTTCTTTTCCGGAACGGCCACGATGTTTTTTACTGATGAAGAGAGCAGGCATTGCACTGGGGTCCAATCTTGGGGATAAAAACAGCCTGATGGTTCAGGCCAGGGATCATTTGTTGCAGATGAGCCTGTCTGATGATCCTTTTTTGCAATCCTCTCTGTATGCCACCAGTCCTCAAGGGTGTCCGCATGGTGCGGATGATTATTTGAATGCCGTGGTGGAATTTACCTGGCCCGGTACGGTGGAGGAATTGCTCGTGCATTGCCAGGGTATAGAACGAGCCTTGGGACGCATTCGTTCCGGGATTCGCTGTGAACCCCGCACGGCGGATGTGGATATCATCTATGTGGGGGACATGGTGGTCAATGATCCTCCTCGTCTGATTCTCCCCCATCCCAGAGCCCATTTGAGGAAATTTGTTTTAAAACCTCTTTCAGATATCAGGCCGGAGCTTATCCTGCCGCGCCAGCATAAAACGGTTGCCTGCCTGTTGGCGGAATTGGATACGGATGAGGCTGAGCCGCTTCTGGTATCGGAACGCTGGTAAATTGCATGTTTATTGAACGCCATGAATCAATCTTTTGAGAAAGCGGAACGAATCCGCGCCTGCAAGAACAGGCGGCATGTGACTCTGGTTACTGCTTATGACTATCCTACAGGCCGCCTTTTGGATGAAGCCGGCGTAGATATTGTGCTGGTAGGGGATTCCTTAGGGATGGTGGTTTTGGGCTTTCCGGATACCACTCATGTGACGCTGGATCATATGCTTCATCATGTGGAAGCTACTGCGCGCGGAGTGAAGAACGCCCTGCTGGTGGGAGATATGCCCATACATTCTTATGATACGGTGGAACAGGCCGTGCAATCCGCAAAGAAATTGTTTTTGGCTGGAGCGGATGCTGTCAAGCTGGAAGGGGGGGCAGCCCAGGCAGGAAATATCCGTGCTATTGTGGATGCCGGTATTCCCGTAGTGGGTCATATCGGCCTCTTACCGCAGAAAGTGCTGGAGGAGGGAGGATATAGGATTAAAGGGAAATCCTCCGCGGAGGAGGAAGCCTTGGTAAGGGATGTGGAGGCTGTGGCAGAGGCGGGGGCTTGTGCTGTGGTTGTGGAGGGCGTAACGCCTCATGCTGCCCGACAAGTTACCGTACATTCTTCCATTCCCACATTGGGTATTGGTTCCGGCTCCCATACATGTGATGGCGATGTTGTGGTGATTCATGACCTGGTGGGCGCATTTCCGTGGTTTATTCCGGCTTTCGTCAAACCTCGCGCGGACGTAGCCGGGAGCATGACTGCCGCCGTCAAGGAGTGGATGGAAGATTGCTATACGGACCCCGGTTCCATCAGCTCATAATAATTGATTTTTTATGCTGGTATTTTCTACGTGCTGGAATTCCCACCGTCATCAGGACGGGGAAGAAATGATTGATGAGATTCTTTCTTTGGGTTTTGACCATGTGGAACTTTCCCACGGCATCAAGTTATCCCTTCTGCCCGGTATCATGAGGGCGGTAGATGCCGGAAAGGTGCAAGTGGCCGGGGTGCATAATTTTTTCCCCGCTCCGATTGACGAGGTGGGGGATTCTCCTGACAGCAGGCCTTTTACGGCGGATTTATTGCAGGTGCGTTCCAAGGCTATTGAATTGACGAAAAAGTCTATTGAACAGGGCGCAGCACTGGGGGCCGGATATATCGTGTTGCATATGGGAACGGTGGAACCCCTGGCGAAACGCACGGATACGGCTCATTTGCAAAACCTGGCGCGTCAGGGAATAGTGGGAACGGAATCGTTTGCCGACGCCAAGGGCGAATTTGTACGCCGCCGCAACCGTCTGGCTCCCGTTTATCTGGAACGGGCGCGTGAAGCTCTCCGGCAGCTCCTTCCGCAAGCCGGACAATTTGGCGTCAAGCTGGGCATTGAAGGGCGCAGCCATTATGAGCAGGTGCCGAGTGAGGATGAAATGAATTTGTTGATGAAGGAGTTTGGTGACAATCCCTTTATCGGTTACTGGCATGATTTCGGGCATATTCAAAGAAAGCACAATTTGCTTATATTAAATCATGAGCAGTTTCTTCGCCGAATGTCCTCCCATTTGATTGGAGGACATGTGAACGACGTCAAATGGCCCGCGCGAGATCATCAGGTTCCCCTTCTGGGAGGAGTGGTTCCCTTTGAACGCCTTCTTCCTTTTTTCCCGCATGGAGTTCCGCTCGTATGGGAGCTCTCCAGCCGTGTTTCCTCAGAAGATATCCGTGCGGCGCGCAAATTGTGGATGGAAAAATTTCCGCAGACGCTGGCCTGACTATCTTGTGATTGTAAATCCGGTTCCGTGGGTATAGAGTCGGCACGATGATAGATAAGACGACATCCCGCGTCATTATGGGGCTTTTGGGAACGGCCTGTGTCTTGATTACGGCATTTGCCTGGTACAAGACGAAATATGCCGCCGTCCCGGAGGCCGGGATGCCCCATAATATTTATGACGAAGATATTCCGCGGTCTGCTCCGGTTCCTGTAGATTACCGGATGGTTTTGTTGACACCCCAGGAACTGGCAAAGGCGCCTCTGGCCGATGTGTTTACATCGCCCCTCGGAGATGAAAATGGAGCGTTTACCTATGTTGCCCAGGGTGTGGGGGATATGAATGCCGCCCGTAAGGGAAGGCATGCAGGACAGGATTTAAATGGAATAGGAGGAGAAAATACGGATGAGGGACTGCCCGTGCGGGCCGCCGGCCGCGGATTGCTGATTTATGCAGGAGAGCCTTCTTCAGATTGGGGAAATGTTGTTGTGCTGCTGCACCGCTTGCCGGACGGGCGTTTTGTACAGAGTCTGTATGCCCATTTGAAAACCGTCAGCGATATTCCGCTGGGGACTCTGGTGGGACGCGGAGAGCAAATCGGCTCAGTCGGAACTGCGCACGGCAACTATTTGGCGCATTTGCATTTTGAGATGATTGAATCCATCGCTCATGAGGCGGGAATGCCGGGCTATGGGAAGACAACGTTTAACAGGATCAATCCGGATGAGGTGCTAAAGCAATATGCTCCCGACCCGGAAATGATGATGCCTGATCCTATTATTGCCTTGAAACAGGTTCAGATGGCGGCGGGGTGGGAAAAACTGCTGGAGAATCTGTATAAGGATAACAGCATGGAAGCTTTGGATAAAATCCTCCCAGGCAGTCAGCCGTCCTCGGAAGAAAAGGAAAAACGTTGATTACGGTTTTTTCGATCAGGAACAGGAGTTTTGATTTTTGGAGACCAGCTCCTCCTGTTTTCTGGTGATTTGCAGGACACAGACCAGCCACAGGATGCTGGCTGCCGTCATCAGTACGCCGGTGAGCAGAAAGGCCGTCACGTAATGTTCCGCCCCGAAAGGGAAAAGGGTGCACAGAGTTAGAGCCGTAGTCACCAGAAGATATAATCGCAGGGAACGGGAGGGTATTTGCAGCATCCATTCTGCCGGGTTTTTAGATGCCTTATATATTTCCTGAAGAACCAGGGCATTGAGCACCATGCCGACTACCGGCATACAGCTTAGAAGAACGCTAAGGAATGGAGTGAACCGAATTCCCTGAACTTGAAATTCCTGAATATTGGCAGATGCCCGGTACAGCCAGATCAGCTGGATAAGCAGGGATGGAATGAACAGGATACTGAGGAGGAAGACCAATGGCGCCGCAAAAGATGGCAGGTGAACCATATTCTGCTGAATGAGTGTCTGAATTTCTTCATAATTAACGACATTGTTGGAAAAAACAATCCAGCTGCTCCAGAGCATGAAGGGCAGCAATACGAAACATGCCAAAATGGATAATTTGGCTAGCCCGTTTAAAGGATAACGCAAGCGGTACTGCTGCTCCTCTGGTTGATCTTTGCTCTCTTGATCTTGTGTTTCCTCCCATATAGGTGACATTGGCGGAAGAACTTGGGCTACGGGCTGCCATCCTTCCATGCCCTGTTTCCAGGTAAGCGTTTTTGAGTCGATCACGCCCTGTCCCAGAAATTCACGGACTTCGTATTCGGAATAGGCTCTCGGCTGGGAATCGCCGGGAAGTTTCAGGAAGTATTCACTCATTACCTGCATTTTAGAGAAAGAAACATGCGCGGGGCAATGGGAATTTGACGGATGACTGATAAAGTATCCCAGCAGGGGCTTTTTTCAGATAGAAGAATCAGCTGCTAGTGGGTTTCTGACTGGCTTTTGAAGGGGAAGTGATTTTACCGGAAAATAACCGTCCGGAAGAGGTTGTTAGAAAATAATCGAAAGGACAGGATTCGAACCAGCGGTCTCTTCGTCCCGAATGAAGAAAATTTGAAATGTAACTATTGATAATCAATGATTGCGTTTCTTGTGCCCTTTTCAAATCCTTTGTTTTCCGCTTGATTGTCGTGCCGTTTTAACCTTTTCCTTCACGTTCCGAATGAGGGTTGGATTACGCGTTAAACTTGTTGATGGGGAGCGAGAAATCTTTCAAGGTTTCCATGAACTGAATATTCAGTTTATTCAGTAGTAAACGATACGAAACATAACATTATGGCTATATCTCTACAAAACCGTTCCACCCGTTGGATGTGGAAAACAACCGTTGCTACAAGGTAACGAAGAAAGAGTCCTCCAAGATTGGATGGCACAAGACGGAAGAAACCGGGGTACATGACTGGGAAGGATATATCCGCGTTCCGGAAGATGGAACCTATAATTTCACGATTCAGATTGACGACAACGGCTATCTGGAAATCAATGGTGAAAAGGTAGCGGAATTGACTGGCTCACATTCGTCCACATCCGTTTCTGGAAGCAAGGAACTTAAAAAGGGCTTCCACTATGCGAAACTGCATCATGAGAACCTTGCCGTACCGGAAGAAATTGCTCCTTACCCCAATGCGGAGGAGTTTGTTCCCAAGATGGGAAATTCCGAACTGGAACTTTGGGAAATTGATGCTCCAAAAAATCTTTGGAATATTGCCAATGCACAACGTTTACTGGGATGCTATAATGTAGTGGATTATCCCACCATGACTACAGATGATGTGTGGAACTATATTGGAGGATGGCTGAACGATAGCCACGTTTCGGGAGATGCCAATTACATTAACAGTTGCGCCTTGCGTCTGAGCATTGCTCTTAGTAGTTATGGTATTGACCTTAATGGAGCTCCGGGAGCCAATAATATTGGGGCAAAAGGTAATTCCCTGGCGTTGGGGGGTAAAAAGCACATTATCATCAGCACAGCTCAAATGGCGGTTTATCTCCGTACCCTGCTGGGGACTCCTGATTATCCGGATGATGGAGAAAATGGGTACAACACTCCCCAGGCTGGAGATATTATCGTATTTGGCGATAGTCTGCATGTGGGAATGTGTCCGGGAAATAACATTGGCGTGGGCAGTTTTATTTCCGGCCCCGTGTGGCTGCTCCAAAGATCGACACTGGATGATTAATAACTGATATTAAATAATATATTCATAGGGTGGACATTTTTTGTGTTCGCCCTATTTTTATTGAATATAAACCAAAAAATCAGTATCTAATATATACATATGAAGTATGTTTCTTTTCTTTGCGTTCTGTTTTCAGGGTTACTTTCAACCGTAGCCCTTGGAAAGCCAGACCGTTCTTCCCATGTTGCTACGCAGGCCGAAGTAGAACAGGATAGTTTTCTCAGGGGTACAGCCCGAAATTTAGAAAAAAGCGATGTGGTCCTGTCTGTTATCATTTACAAAATAGTCTCCACTGACCAGGGAACGACGCACTATGCCCGCGTCGTTCAGTCGCTGCGGGGAGATATTCCTGTAGAAGCTCTGGTCAAGTGGAATGGGCACGCCAATAAGCTTCCCAAGGGAAGCTTTCCTAAAACGGAATTGTATTCCAGTTGTAATCTGAGTTATGTCCTTGCGTCTTCAAAGGAGGTAAAAAAACTGCTGAACACGCCGGAAGATTTTACTCCGGCTGACAGCATTTATGGACTGGATTCCTACAGCCTGGGCGATCACGTCAGATATTTTCCGATGACGGAGAGCGACCCGGGCCGTGCCATGAAAAAGCTCCTGCATATCGAGCCTGCAAAAATCACCGCCGAATCGGAAGCAGCCCGCTTTAAACCGGAATCCGGCAAGTAACCCGGTTTTTTCTCCCTGATTCGACTTCATTTGACTCATCCTCGTTCATGAAATATGAACGGGGCTTTTTTGTGGAGGAGGTTCATTCTCCTGTGTTTAGGGGGGATGTTATAGAGTACTTCCGCAGCGGCTGTGATGCTGCCTGGCATAGGGGTGAGAATTGGGCATAGATAATTTTTCCTCTGCATCGGTAAATACCCCCGACATCCTCCAGGCTTAATTGAGAAGATTTGCCCGTTTGATTTTGTTCCTGTGAGGAGGGTAAATTCAATCAGCATGATGCTGTTTATTTGCCTTGGCGCAAAATAGGGGAAGTGCAGAGTTATTAATGAGTAAAATTGTTTTATATCAGTAAATAAGTAATCAAAAAGCCGCCCGGAGGCGGCTTGGAAATTGGTCGAGCTGACAGGATTCGAACCTGCGACCTCTTCGTCCCGAACGAAGCGCGCTACCAGCCTGCGCTACAGCTCGTTGTTTGTGGTGCGGCGAAGTCTAAGGTTGAAAGATGGGTTTGTCCAGTTTTTTTTATTCGCCACGGCACTTAGTTGTGATACGGTGCCGGGGTTATGATGGATATGCTGGTGCGGCTGTATGATTTGCCCGATATTGAAGAAGACCTGAGGAGGCTGGAGAGGGAAGGTTTTTTGATTCGCCGTCCGGGTGCTTACGAACGTCATTTGGTAGCTGACTGGGTTGGCCGGAATTTTTCTCCCAAGTGGGTAAGTGAGGCGAAAGTCGCGTTTGGCCGCCAGCCCATTTCCTGTTATATTGCCACACGGGAGAAGAAGATTCTTGGTTTTGCCTGTTACGATGTAACGGCTCGCGGTTTTTTGGGCCCCATGGGGGTGGCGGAAGAGGTGCGCAGAAGCGGATTGGGCACCGTGCTATTGATTTCCGCCCTGAAAGGTTTGCGGGAGCTGGGGTATGCATACGGTGTCATCGGCGGGGTTGGTCCGGCTGATTTTTATGCCCGGGCTGTGGGCGCGATGCCTATTGAAGGGAGCTCTCCCGGCATCTACATGGATATTCTGCCGGAACCATAATTCCGCCTGTTGTGGAATTCATTTCCATTTCTGATGGTTTCTTTTCCGGACTGTCCGGAGAATGTAGCCGGAAGTAGTTATTTTTTATATCCTACCGGATGACAGAGCATGGGTGTTTGGAGAGAGGTTAGTTTCAGGGCCTTTGCCAGGGCATCCTTGTTCATGCTGGCGCGCGGATAGGTAGCCAGTCCCGTCCCGGAGCAGAACAGGGAGATGTTCTGGGAGACAATGCCGGCGTCCATGGCAGCCCAGGGTTCCGCCGTATCCGTTACAAGAATGAGACATATGGGGGCATCCGCCGGGCGCACGTCCCCATCGTTTACGGGAATCATGGCGTGGGCCTTGTGGTCATAGAGGTAGGAGGCGTTTTTAGTGCATATATAAATTTTAACGTCCTGGCGGTTCATGGCGGACGGGGCTGTACGTTTGCCGGATTCCTGACGGTTGATGCCATTGGCCGCCCAGAGCAGGTCTGATAAATCTTTTTGGGATAGCGCTTTTTCAGAAAAGCTCCGAATGGATTGACGGTCGGACAGGGCTTTCATGATCGGAGCCCCCCGTTCCAGGTCCGGCTGGTCCAGTTTGACGGTATCCGCGGCGTGAAGGAAGGCTGTTCCGGACAGCCCCGCTGCGAGCAGGTAAAGGAGGTTTTTTTTCATGGTTTTGCGGCAGGAGTGGTTGATAGATGCAGGTATTCCTGCATTTTCCCATTAGCCGGAATTTAACATGGGACGGAAGTGCTACAAGGTTTTTGTGCGCTCGTTTTCTGCCGCCGTCCAGAGGGGCTCCTCAGGTTCCGTAAAAAATCGGGAGGAGTTTTTCAAGAAAAGCCTTGAGTTCTTGTGTGAAACTGATATTGAAAGCAACCGATTTTTCGCCCGGCGGGGGAAGGCGCCCCGATTGCCCGCCGGTCAATAAGGGGCCATGAGAAAGATCGTTAATACTAACTCATCAACCATTTAAATGAGCACAACTGAACTGGCGGAACTTATTGACAGCAAGTTCCGCGAATTGCGTGAAGGTTCCATTGTTACCGGAACCATCCAAGAAATCCGTCCCCAAGTCGTTTTGGTGGACATCGGCTACAAGTCCGAAGGCGCTATTTCCATTTCCGAGTTTGAAGACGAGGAAATCGAAGTGGGGGACCAAATTGAAGTCCTTTTGGAACGCCTCGAAAACGACGAAGGCATCGTCGTCCTTTCCAAGGAAAAGGCCGCCCATAAGCAGAACTGGGATAAGATCGTGGGCGTGTACCGCGATGGCGGCCTGGTTAAGGGTAAAGTGAAGAGCGTCGTCAAGGGCGGTCTTATGGTCAATGTTGGCGTGGAAGCTTTCCTGCCCGGTTCCCAGGTGGATATTATTCCTCCTCGCGACCTGAACGAGTATGTTGGAAAGGTTTACGAATTCAAGATCGTCAAGGTAAATGACGACCGTAAAAATATCGTCCTTTCCCGCCGTGAGGTGATTGAAGCCGAACGCGCCGACCAGCGCCAGCGCTTCCTTGAAACCGTCAAGGAAGGCGACAAGGTGGAAGGTATCGTGAAGAATATCACGGACTTCGGCGCTTTTGTCGACCTCCGCGGCATGGACGGCCTGCTCCATATCACGGATATGAGCTGGGGCCGCGTGAACCATCCGAGCGAAATGCTCCATATCGGTCAGTCCCTGGAAGTCGTGATTCTGGAAGTGGATCGCGAAAAGGAACGCGTTTCCCTGGGCCTGAAGCAGATGACAGACAACCCCTGGGCGGATATCGAACGCAAATACCCGATCAATTCCCATGTCAAGGGCCGCGTGACCAAGCTCCTGCCTTACGGCGCCTTTGTGGAATTGGAAAAGGGCGTGGAAGGCCTGGTGCACGTTTCCGAATTGTCCTGGGTCAAGAGAATCACCCGTCCGAGCGATGTATTGAAGCTGGACCAGGAAATCGAAGCCGTGGTTCTTTCCATTTCTGTGAAGGAACAGAAGATTTCCCTCGGTGTCCGCCAGTTGGAAGACAATCCCTGGGCGGATATCGAATCCCGTTTCCCGATTGGTACCGTCATCAAGGGCCAGGTTCGCAACCTTACTCCCTACGGCGCTTTTGTGGGACTGGAAGAAGGCATCGACGGCATGATCCACGTGTCCGATATGAGCTGGACCCGCAAGATCAATCATCCCTCCGAAGTTCTCAAGAAGGGCGACGAAGTGGAAGCCATCGTTTTGGAAATCAAGAAGGAGGATCAGCGCGTCTCCCTTGGTATCAAGCAGCTTGAGTCCGATCCGTGGGAATCCATCAATGACCGCTTCAAGGTGGGCGATATGGTGACTGGCCAGGTGGCCAAGATTGCCAGCTTCGGCGCCTTTGTGAATCTGGACGGCGATATTGATGGCCTGATTCATATCTCCCAGTTGAGCGAAGACCATGTGGAACGCGTGAAGGATGTGATCAAGGTGGGTGATGAAATCACTGCCCGCGTGATCAAAGTGGACAGCATCGAACGCCGTATCGGCCTTTCCATCAAGGCCGTCAATTACGACACCGAACAGCTCCGCCGCGAAACCGCTTCCTTTGAAGCCCTCCGCCCGAGCAGCGATATGGTGGGTCTGGAACACGCCTTCAATCTGGCTACCCGTGAAAACGAAGAGTGGAGCCCTTCTGAAGAGAAGTAAGCCCGTTTTTGTATTACGCTGATTAATTTAACCGCCGCGAATGGTCATATTCGCGGCGGTTTTTTTCTCATTCCAAAGAAGTCTGGAAAAAATCTTGAGTTAGTTTCCACTAAAGTATTAACTTTCATTTTATACCATGTTGGAGCTGACCAAGAGCAATGAGGATTATCTGGAAGCTATCGGGTTGCTGTCTGAAAAGAACGGGACGGCCCAGGTGAGGGATATTGCAGAGATGCTTAAGGTAAAGATGCCTTCCGTTACATCTGCCGTCAAGCAACTGGCGGATATGGGACTGGTGGAGTATACGCAGTATGCTCCCGTCAAGCTGACTCCCCAAGGCCGCAGAATTGCCGGGAAAATTATTGTCAGCCACGGTATTCTGTTTGATTTCCTGCGGGAGGAATTGGCTCTCCCGGAAGAACGCGCCAATGAAGTGGCTTGCCAGATAGAACACATCATGACTTTTGAGGAGATTGAAAAACTCAGGTCCTGCCGGATCCGCCCTTTTGAGGGTGGAGAGGAAAATTCCGCCAAGTAGCATGGCTCCGGGCTCTCTTATGGGAAGCCGGGGATATGGAGGGCCGAACCACATTCCGGAAAGAGGGGGAAGGGCAGAAAACGGTGATGTAAGGTAAGGGAATGAGATAAGATTTTTGTCTGCTGTTTTTCCCATGGGGCATTGAAATGGGGAAGAGGACTTGGTTTCGGAAGTATTCATTTCCTGTTAGATGTTCTTCCTGCGGAAGAGGAGCGGTTTTGTTCAGCGTGCGGAGTTTTATTATTCTTGGAAATGGCCCGGTGCAAGTCGGAGTAAAAGAGGATGACTGGGAGAAACGGCATTTTGCCCTTTTCCGTCCAGGTAATTCGTGATAGGTTCCCGCGCATGGATCCCCATATCGCTGCAGATCTCTCGGCGCTCGACACGGCTGTCCTGCATAGCCGTCTTTCCGAGCTCGGGAGCTATCTTTGACCTGGACGGCATTCAACAACGAGTAGCCGAATTGGATGAACGCATGAGCGCCCCGGATTTCTGGGATGACCAGAATGCCGCACGGGCGCTGATGGCGGAGGTGAATCCCCTGAAACACAGGATGGAGGCATTTTCCGCACTGAAGTCCCGTCTGGAGGATATTGACGCTGCTATTGAGCTGGCTCAGGAGGCGGATGACGATGACCTGGGCCGGGAGGCTGTGGAAGAGTTTGCCAGGTGGCAGAAGTCTCTGGCGGATTTTGAATTGCTGACCCTGCTGAACGGACCGCAGGACCAGGCTTCCTGTTATGTAACCATCCACGCCGGGGCCGGCGGCACGGAAGCCTGTGACTGGGCATCCATGTTATTGCGCATGTATATCCGCTGGTGTGAGCGCCGGGGATTTTCCGTGACGTATTTGGAGAGTACGGACGGGGATGACGCCGGCATTCGTTCCGTGACATTGAAGGTGGATGGAGAGTATGCCTACGGATATTTGAAGAATGAACGCGGCATCCACCGGTTGGTGCGCATTTCTCCCTTTGATTCCGCCGGGAAGAGACATACTTCTTTCGCTTCCCTGGACGCGACGCCGGAAGTTTCTGATTCCATCAATATTGAAATCCTGGACAAGGATTTGAAGGTGGATACCTACCGTTCCGGCGGCAAGGGCGGCCAGAACGTGAACAAGGTGGAAACCGCCGTGCGTATCACGCATATTCCTTCCGGTGTGATCGTGGCCTGCCAGAATGAGCGCAGCCAGCTTCGTAACAAGGAAGAGGCTATGAATATGCTGCGTGCCAAGCTATACCAGATTGAGGAAGACAAAAAGCAGGCGGAAGCCGACCGCCAGTACAGTGAGAAGGGAGACATCGGGTGGGGCAACCAGATCCGTTCCTATGTTTTCCAGCCTTATCAAATGGTGAAAGATTTGCGCACAGGCGTAGAGTCCGGCAATATTCAGGACGTGATGGACGGCAACCTGGATCCGTTCATTGAGGCCATGCTGCGCGGCCATAAGCGTGAACGCTGATGTTTTTTTCTTATGGCCGCCAAGCTGACGATTGACGTTTTGTCCCTGTTCCCGGATATGGTGGAAGCCCCTCTGGGCGGCAGCATTCTGGGAAAGGCCCGTGACAGGGGATTGTTGGAGATACGCTGCCATAATATCCGTGACTGGACGACGGACAAGCACCGCAAAACGGACGATTACCTTTGCGGAGGGGGGCAGGGCATGCTGCTGAAGCCGGAACCTATCTTTGCCGCCGTAGAGGAACTTCGCCGGCGGGAAACCCGCGTTGTGCTGATGACTCCTCAGGGCCGTACGTTCAACCAGTCATTGGCCGCGGAATTGGCTGCCTCCGGAGGCCATCTCATTATCCTCTGCGGTCATTACGAGGGGGTGGACCATCGTGTAGTAGAAGAGCTGGTGGATATGGAATTGTCCATCGGGGACTATATTCTCACGAACGGGGCCATTGCCTCTGTGGTGGTAATTGACGCCGTAGCGCGCCTGATTCCCGGCGTGCTGGGGGATGAGCGTTCTTCCGTGGAGGAATCTTTTTCCAACGGTTTGCTGGAGGCTCCCGCCTATACTAAGCCGAACGTGTTCCGGGGCCTGGCTGTTCCGGAGATTTTGCTGGGCGGCAATCACCCCGCCATTGAAAAATGGAAGCACGGGAAGTCTCTGGAGCGTACGCGCCTGAACCGTCCGGATTTGTGGAGGAAGTGGCTGGAATCGCATCCGGGGGATGCCACAGAGTGATATATTTGGCTATTGCGCCAAATTTCTCTTGCCAAGTTCGGAACCTTCCGTTATAAGATCCCGCCTGCCACTGAAAGGGTGGTGTAAAGTATTTTTCTGAACCTTTTACAAACACAAGATCATGTCCAAACATTCCAGCCTCAAAGCAACCGGTACCGTAGGCGGCAAGCGTTCCGTCCTGAAGCGTTTTGAACGTGTCAAGCTTCTGAAGGAACGCGGCGAATGGAAGAAGGGCCAAAGCCCTCTCGGCCTGCCGAAGACCAAGCATGAAGCTTAAGCTTGTCTTTATCCTCTCCGGAGAGTTTCCCGGCGGAGTTTGCACGGCAAGTCATTTTCCTAATACAGGAAGCCTCTCGGATGTCTATGAACCGAGAGGCTTTTTTCTTCCGGCAAAAGAAAGCCTCCTCTTTTTGAGGATGTGAATTGCCGTAATATAAACAATACAAAATCATCCGCTGAGATAGCGGACATTATACCAATATGAGTGAAGAACAACATGGCTCCGAAGAAAACGGAGGTATCCGCATTAATAAATTCCTGGCTTCCTGCGGCATTGACTCCCGCCGGGTGGCCGACAGGCTGATTGGGGAAGGACGTGTGGAAGTGAACGGGAAGGTTATCGATACGCCTGGGATGAGGGTGACGGAGAAGGATTTCGTGAAGGTGGACGGCCGCCATATGACCCCTATGGAAGAGGTTGTGGTGCTGTTGAACAAGCCCCGCGGGTATGTGTGCAGCCGCGAAGCGCAGGGAGCCATAGGTACTGTTTACGACCTGCTGCCGCCGCGCCTGCGCCATCTGAATTATGTGGGACGGCTGGATGCCGATTCCGAAGGTCTTCTGATTATGACGAATAAGGGGGAATTGACCCAGGTTCTTTCCCATCCTACCGGCGGCATAGAAAAGGAGTACTGGGTGACGGTAGATCAGAATTTTGATAATTCCGTACTGATGCAGTTTTTGCGCGGAGTACGCATTCCGGAGGGAAATGCCAAGGCCAAATATGTTTGCCGCGCTTCCGCGCGCCGTGCCTGCATTGTTTTGGAACAGGGGTTGAAGCGTCAGGTGCGTCAAATGTTCCAGTGCCTGGGCCTTCGTGTCCGCAAGTTGGTGCGCGTGCGCATCGGCTCCCTGTGGGGAGGGGACTTGGAACCCGGGGGCTGGAAATTCCTGGATGATGCGGACGTGGCTCTGTCACTGAAAAATCCTCCCCGCCAGCGTAAATACCTGGGTGCTTCCCAGCTTGTCGCCGGGGGGGGCGCCAAGGGTGAGCAGGGCGGAAGAGGCGTTGATTCCGATGAGGATTATGTGTTTAATCCGGAAGATTTTGAAGCTGGCGATTCTTATGAACCTACTCCGGAAATGAAGACTCGTTTTGTGGAGACGGAGGATGAACGTGAAGTCAAGGAAGATGGATATTTCCGGGGAGATTCCGGCTTCCGTTCCCGTGACCGCCGCGGAGATTTTCATCGTCGTGGAGATGGCTTCCGCGGCCGCTGCGGGGATGGGGCCCTGCGCCGCGAGGCCGGTTTCAAAGAAGAGCGACGTAAAGGAGGGTTCCAACGCCGTGAAGGCGGCTTTGGAAGAGACCGCCGCGAAGGAGGTTTCCAGCATCAGGAGGGAGGTTTCAGGGAAAACCGTCGTGAAGGAGGATTCCAACGCCGTGAAGGCGGTTTTGGGAGAGACCGCCGCGAAGGAGGTTTTCAGCATCAGGAGAGAGGTTTCAGGGAAAACCGTCGTGAAGGAGGGTTCCAACGCCGTGAAGGCGGTTTTGAGAGAGACCGCCGCGGAGGAGGTTTTCAGAGGCGTGAAGGCGGGTTTCGTAAGCCGGGCTTTGGAGGCAGGTCCTCCAGCAGTTTTTCCCGCGGAAACAGGGGCCATTAATGAATGACTTGTTCCGGTATGAAGAAACATTGCAGATGGTGGCTTTTTGCCGGATTGTGGGGACTGTCCCTCGTTCAGCATCCACTTCTTGCTTCTCAGAATATTTCCTCTCCGGAGCCTGCCGGGGAGGGAAATTTTGAGGCTTACTTGTCCGGTCTCCGCGAAAGAGCTCTGAATGGGGATCCAGCTGCCGCCCGGGAGCTGGCTGTGCATTATGACGTGGAGGGTAATGCTGCGGAAACGTCCAAATGGATGTCCGAGTATGTTTCCTTGGCAGAGAAAAGGGCCAATAACGGAGATGTGGATTCCATGCTGGATTTGGGCAAGCTGTTTTATACAGGCAGCCGCCTGTACCCAAAGAACCTGGAAAGGGCCCGGTACTGGTTTACCCGGGCTGCTGACAGCGGTAATGCCGCGGCACAGTACCAGGTGGCTGTAATGGCTTCCCAGGGAGCAGGAGGACCGAAGGATGAAGCAACGGTAGCCCTTTATTATAAAAAATCTCTCCAGACGTGGAAGAAAGAGGCGGATGACGGTGATTCCAAGGCGGCGTTATGGGCTGCCCTTGTTTATGAACGAAAGCTGGTTCCGGACAGTTCTCCGGAAAAGTCAGTCCCATATCTTCTTCAAGCAGCGGAAAGCGGCAACCTGACAGCACAAGGCCTTCTGGCATTTAAGTACCGGGATGGGCTGGGAGTGCCGCAGGATGCGGCCAAGGCCGTAGAATGGTTTGAGAAAGCGGCCTCCCGTAAAGATTTGGGAGCCGTGATGGAACTGGGCATAATGTTCCGGGACGGCAAGTATTTGCCCCCTGACCGGGAAAAGGCCTTCCATTGGTTTGAAAAAGGGGCGGAATGGAAGGATCCGTACAGCATGGCTGCCCTGGCGGATATGCTGCTGGAGGGAACTCCTTCCGCAGAACAGGCGGCCCGGGCCCTGGCTCTGTATCGTGAGGCTGCCGCCGCCGGTTATTTCCCTGCGGCACTAAAGGCCGCGGAGTTGCTCCAGAACGGGAAGGGCGGGGAACTGGATGCGGATGAGGCCTACAGGCTGCTGCGGCGTGTGGCGGATGCTACAGGGGATCCCAAGGCCATGTACATGCTGGCCCAGGTATATTATACACGGGGTGATGAGGCTCAGGGAGATTCCCTGATGAAAGCATCCGCCCAAGCTGCCTATTTGCCGGCCATGAACCGCATGGCGCGTCTCCATCTTCTGCCGGACAGTTCACTGCCCTGGAATCCGGTTTTATCCTATTATTATTGGAACCAGGCTGGAGAAATGGGGGATGAAAAGGCGGCTTCCGCCGCTTTTTGGCTGTTGTGGGGCGGCTCAGGCATCTTTTTGCTGGCAATATTTATTATTGTCTGGCGTTTTCAGCGTTTTGCCGCCAGAAGGCTTGCGGAACAGCAGAAACAGGAACGGGAGGCCTCTGATGACGCATGAAGCGTATTATGAGGTATCCGGCATGAAAAAAATCTGTTAAAAATACTGTAGTACTCCATGATGAACATGTTAGCTATTTTTGGACTGGGAACACCGGAGATTATCGCCATTCTGGTGATTGTTTTCCTTTTGTTCGGCGCAAAGAAACTTCCGGAATTTGCCCGCGGACTGGGCAAGAGCCTGGGAGAATTCAAGAAGGCCAAATCTGAATTTGAAGAAGAACTGCTGAAGACCGAGAAGGAGACCATGAGTGATGCTTCCGCCTCCAAAACGGAGGTCCGGCCTTCTTCCGAGCTTTCCCAGCCCATTGACGTGGAGGTGGAGAAGACAGCGGACTCCAAACCGGAGGACAAGTAATTTTTTGTAATTGAACGGCATTATGAACAGGGCGGGAATTTCCTGTCCTGTTCATTTTAGCTGAAAGGCTTCATTAAGATTAGGCGGGACTCTTTTTGCCGGCCGCTTTTTTCAGGAGGCGGGTTGCAATCAGAACGGAATGTTTTCAGAATAACCTGCAGGTTTTATTTTTGGCAGTGATACCGGAGGGCTCTCCTGGATGCGGGTATTCCGGCGTGCATTCGTGATGGAGCATGTGCCTTGCGAAGGGGAAGTTTTTGACGGATGCATTTTTACGGAAACCGCAACCCGGGCGGGAAAGAAGTGCAATTTCATGTTCACAGGAATACTGTACAGAAGGAGGAATGGTGCAGTTTATTGGTTTTTCTCTTTTTATGGCCTGGAAAAAAGAAAAGGCATGGATTTTGCGGCTGATGTTTCCCGTCTTTCAAAGGGTATATTGAATGAAAGGCTTCAGGTATTGATCTCTTGCGTTGCCCGCTGGCTTGTTGTACACATGTATTAATGAAAATTCATTTTTGCGGTGCAGCGGGAACGACGACGGGCTCCCAGCATTTGCTGGAGGTGAACGGGTGCCGGATTCTTCTGGATTGCGGCATGTATCAGGGGCGGCGTGAGGAGGCATGGCATATCAATAAGGATTTCCCCTATTTTTCCCCGGCGGAGGTGGATGCGGTAGTTCTGTCCCACGCTCATATTGATCATTCCGGCAATCTTCCCAATTTAGTGAAACAGGGGTTTCAGGGAAATATTTACAGTACATTTGCAACCAGAGATCTTTGCCAGCTCATGCTGGCGGACGCCGCCCGCATTCAGGAGCACGACTGCGCATTCATCAATAAGATGAACAAGCGCCGCGGTATTCATCAGCCGGATGTTTATCCTACTTATTCCGAACAGGATGCGGAGCGGTGCATGCGCCAGTTCGTGAATATCGGGTATGACCGGCCCATTCCCGTTGTTCCGGGGGTGACACTCACGTTCTATGATGCGGGCCATATTCTGGGCGCTGCGCAAGTGTGCCTGGATATTGAGGACAGGGAAGACGGGCGGAAGAAGCGTTTCCTGTTTTCCGGGGATGTGGGGCGGGGAGATAACGAATTACTGCGCGATCCCGTCCCTGTTCCGGATGTGGATATTTTGCTGATGGAGAGCACTTACGGCGGCCGTTTCCATGAGGCCCCCTCCCGTGATGACGAGACGTTCTGCCGGGCTATCAAGGAGGCTCTGGAATTAGGAGGCCGCGTTTATATTCCGGCTTTTGCGGTGGAACGCACCCAGCAGCTGCTTTATCTGCTGAACAGGGCCTACCATGAAGGCACTCTGCCCTTGTTGCCCGTATATGTGGACAGTCCCATGGCAGTGGGTGCGACGGAAATTTTCCGCATTCATCCGGAGTGTTTCAATAAGGAGGTTTATGATTTCCTGTTCCGGGAGAAGGATCCGTTTTGTTTTGAACAGCTGCGTTTGATCCGTTCCGTGGGCGAGTCCCAGGCTTTGAATAAAATGAACGGGCAGGCTATTATTATTTCCGCCTCAGGAATGTGTGAAGCAGGGCGCATTCTTCACCACCTGGCGAATAACATCGGCGATCCGAAAAATACGGTTCTTTTTGTAGGCTATTGTGCGGAACATACACTTGGCCGCAAGATTATGGATGGGTGGAAAGAGGTTCCCATCCTGGGTAAACAATATCCTGTCCGGGCCAGAATACGGGAGATGGATTCCTTTTCCGGCCATGCGGACCATGGAGAACTGCTGGAGTATTTTGACAGGACCGGGGGGCCCAAGAGGAATATCATTCTGGTGCATGGGGAGGAGAAGGCTACCCAGGCTCTAGCGGGGGCGCTCCGGGAGCGTCAGGCCAATCCCGTTTCCATCGCGCAGTTGGGAAGCGCCATGGTGCTTTAATGTTCCGGAATATAGAATTTCTGCAGTATCTGCACGCATTCCGGGCTTTCGTTCTCAGGTTTTGTGTTCAACGGCGGATACATCGGCAGCCTTCCAATCAAGTCATGACGTCGGGATGGCTGCGCTGGCCGCTTGACCCGGTGTGTTTACGGGGCTAGCGTGCGGATATGTCTTCATTATTTATTGAATATCCCAAATGCACGACCTGCCAGAAAGCAAAGAAGTGGCTTGATGAGCAGGGAATTTCTTATGAGGATCGCCATATTGTGGAACAGAATCCCACGGCAGAGGAACTGCGGAGCTGGATTGAAGGGAGCGGATTGCCGGCCAAGAAGTTTTTTAATACCAGTGGATTGCTTTACAAGAGCATGAAGTTGAAAGATCAGCTTGCCGACATGAGCCTGGATGAGCAGATAGCCCTGCTGGCTTCCAACGGCATGCTGGTTAAACGCCCCATTTTTATTACCAATGGAAAGATATGCGTCGGCTTCAAGGCTGACGAGTGGAAGGCCGCCCATCGTTCCTAATTCCCGCCATGCCCCAAATTACCCGCACCAAGCTGGGCGCTGCCAATTTCGGTCCCTGGGAGAACATTGTCAGGGTACTGATTCTGGTATGGTTCATGCTGTACACGTTGAATGCCATTCCGGATATTCATCCTCTGGTAGGCCGTATCGCGGCCAAGGTAAATTACTGGATCAGCTATTTCTTCATGTTTGAGTATATCCTGCGGGTGCTGTGCGCCAAACCGCGGAAGGCTTATATTTTCAGCGGCATGGGTATTCTGGATTTTATTGTCTGCGTGCCGTTCCTGGGCATGTTTTTCGGGACAGACTGGCAGATTCTTTATTCCCTGCGGATTGTCCGCATACTGGCTATTTTCAAGTTGGCCCGGTTTAATGAAACCGCCGCCAGTTTTAAAAAGGCTTTTTACCTGATCCGGGATGAGTTTTTTCTGTTTTTCTCCGTGATCCTGTTCATGCTGTACGTCACTTCCCTGGGAATTTATATTGCAGAGCACGATGCCCAGCCCGAGAAATTCCGTTCCTTTTTTGACGCGCTCTGGTTTGCCGTGGAAACGTTGAGTACGGTCGGGTACGGAGACCTAGTGCCTATTACGCCCATGGGGCGTATTTTTACCGGGGTGATTATGTTTATTGCCGTGTCCATCATTGCTATTTCCACAGGGCTGATCACGTCTGCTTTTTCCCGCGTATGGCAGCAGGAGAATGTTTTTGCGCACCGTCATAAGCGGGACGCAGACAAGGTGGCGGCGGAGGCCGGGGAGGAGGAAGTACCCAAGTAGGCTTGACCCGCTTCCCGTGGATTTTTGACACCGGTTTCAAAAAGAACGGCCGCCTTTCCCAAAGAAAGGCGGCCGTTGCGTAAGAGGGACAAGGCTGTATCTTAGCTGTTGTACATTTCCGTGTAGTACTGATCCGCCATGCGGTCGGAGTCGAATTCGGGATAGATGTCTGTCATCGCATTGAAAACGATGTCCATCCACTTGTCGTTGTGATCGTAGTAGAGGGGAAGAATCTTGTCGTCCAGAATGTTGTAGAAGTTATCGCGGTCGGAGCGGTCGCGGGCTTCCGGGGAGAGATGGGCGGGCGCTTCCGGAATGACGAAGCAGTTTTCTCCGTCCTTGGCGAATTCACAGATCCAGCCGTCATTGGTGGAGACGGAGATGGAGCCGTTCATGGCGGCGGACATGCCGGAGGTGCCGGATGCTTCCCGGGTTACCACGGGGTTGTTGAGCCATACGTCGGAGCCGTTTTTCAGGTAGCGGCTCAGGCCCAGTTCATAGCCGGTGAGCACGGCGGAACGGGGATATTTGGCCGTCAAGTCATTCAGGCGGTTGAAGATTTCAATAGCGCCATGATCCATCGGGTAGGGTTTGCCGGCCCAGATGAACTGCACCGGATAGTTGGTGCGCTGGAGCATGCGTTCGAACATCGTGGGATTGCCGGTGACCAGGTCCGGACGCTTGTAGGCCGCGAAACGGCGCGCCCATACGATGGTGAGGCAGTTCGGGTCAAAGACGCGGCCCGTTTGTTCACCCACCATGCGGAAGAGAGCTTTTTTCAAAGCCCGCTTGCGGCGGATGAACGCTTCCTTGTTGCGGGCCTGGAAAGCTTCCGCCAGTTCCGGATCCTGCCAGTATTTCTGATTCTGGGCATTCGTAATATGGATGATGGGGCATATACCCTCATAGTCCTTCCACATCTGGCGGGATACTTCTCCATGGAGTTTGGAAACGCCGTTGGCGATGTGGGAGAGGCGCAGGGCGGCCAGCGTGTAGTTGAACGTATTGTCCGTCATGCCTACGGCGGCGCGCACCTGTTCCATGGAGAGCCCGTCGAAGAAGGAGAACGTATTCATGGTGTTTACGTCCATCTTTTCGTTGCCGGCTTCTTCCGGGGTATGGGTAGTGAAAACGAAACGCTTGCGCACTTCTTCCACACTGCCGGTCTTGGCAAGCACGTGGAAGGCGGCAGCCAGGCCGTGGGCTTCGTTTAGATGGTAGATTTCCGGTTCAATGCCCAGTTCGTCAAAAAGGCGGGCGCCTCCTTTGCCCAGCAGTACGTACTGGGCGATGCGGGTGAAGCCGTTGGCGTCGTACAGGCGGCGGGAGATATTGCGGCTTTCCTCGTCATTTTCCTCCAGGTCCGTGGAAAGGAAGAACATGGGCGCAGTGCCGAATGTTTCCGGATTCAGGAAGTAGGCTTTTACCCAGACGGGAGCTCCGCAGACATGAATGAGGAATTTGATGTTGTGATCTTCCAGGAACGGGTAGTTTTTACGCATGTATTGCGTGGCCATGGATCCGTCCTCCGCACGGATCTGGTTGTAGTAGCCGTAGCTCCACAGAATGCCGACGCCTACGAGGTTCTGGCGCAGATCATGCGCACTGCGCATATGGGAGCCGGACAGGTAGCCCAGACCGCCGGAATAGATTTTAAATGAATTATCAATGGCGTATTCCATGGAGAAGTACGCAACGCTTTTCCCATATTTGGGGTCTATTTCATACGGGTGCTCGAAAATGGTGGGTAAAAATGATTTCGCCATGGTTCTGTAAATAGAGTAAAGTGTTCAAAAGGAGAACTCGCACGCCTTGGTATCATGATTCCTTCCTGTTGGAAAGGGCAAATTGCGTGTGTGTCTGAATTGTCGATTGAACAGGAATGTCTTTCCGGCGTTTGTCGCCCGCCGCTGCTCCGGGCGTTTCCATGGGAAGGGAAGGGGGGGCGGAAGCCTCCGTTCCCTAGGCTTTTTCGGCGCTCCGAAATGAATTTTGAGCTTGCCGACGCAGGGGAAAAAGAGCATGAATGGGGGGCATGAAAGCTCTTGTAAAAACGCAGGCTGGCCCCGGTTTGGAATTGATGGATGTTCCTATGCCGGAAGTCGGCCCGAATGACGTCCTGATCAAAATTCATAAAACAGCCATTTGCGGCACGGACCTTCATATTTGGAATTGGGATAAATGGGCCCAGCAGACCATTCCGGTAGGGATGCATGTGGGCCATGAGTTCTGCGGCGTGATTGAGTCCGTAGGTTCTTCCGTGACGGAATACAAGCCCGGGGAGATTGTTTCCGGTGAGGGGCATATTGTCTGTGGCCATTGCCGCAGCTGCCGTTCAGGGCAGAAGCACTTGTGTCCCAACACAAAGGGTGTGGGAGTCAACAGGCCCGGCTGCTTTGCGGAGTACCTTTCCATTCCGCAGGATAACGTGGTGCGCATCCACAAGAGCATTCCGATGGAAATCGCCTCCATTTTTGACCCGCTGGGCAACGCCGTCCATACGGCTTTGTCCTGGGATCTGGTAGGCGAGGACGTCCTGATTACGGGAGCCGGGGTTATCGGCTGCATGGCTGCCGCCGTCTGCAAGAAGGCCGGAGCCAAGACGGTGGTTATTACGGACATCAATGATTTCCGCCTGGGTCTTGCCAAAACGCTGGGGGCGGACCGAACCGTGAACGTGACCCGTGAAAAGCTGGAAGACGTGATGAAGGAACTGGAAATGACGGAGGGATTTGACGTGTGCCTGGAAATGAGCGGCGCTCCGTCCTGCCTGAAGGACATCATCGACAATTCCCGCAACGGAGCCAACATTTCCCTGCTGGGGATTCAGCCCGATGGTTCCAGCATCGAGTGGAATAAGTTCATATGGAAAGGGTTGAAGATGAAAGGCATTTATGGACGTGAAATTTTTGAAACTTGGCATAAAATGGATTCCATGATTCGCAGTGGCTTGAATGTGGCGCCCATCATCACGCACCGTCTGCCCTACACGGAATTCCGGGAAGGGTTTGAAGCCATGAATTCGGGAAAATCCGGCAAGGTTGTTCTGGACTGGATTGTTTGATTCTCTCTTTTTCTTTCCATGTGATTATGGATGCCCCGGTTTCCTGGAGGGAGACCGGGGCGTTTTTTAGGGAAGGGCAGTAAAAAGGGGGGATAGGTTTGTTGCCTGAACGTCAGGCTGTTTTTCCGGGAGGCTGCGGCATCCGGGCTTTCCATGCCTGGGCGCGGCGTTTTTCCTTCATGCGGCGAGCGTAGCTGTCGTCATCTTCTTCAAAAGCGTCCGGATGGGTCAATCTGAGCCTCCGTATCACCTTGTCATGGTCACCGGGGGAAACCAGATCCGTAAACAGGCCGCCGTGAAGGTGGTCTACCTCGTGCTGCAGGCAGCGCGCCAGCAGTCCGTTGCATTTCACGGTCACAGTCCGTCCGTCCATCATGGTTAAAACAGCCCTTACGCAGGAGCGGCGCATCACGTTCGCATATACTTTGGTGATGCTCAGGCACCCTTCCCGGTACGGCACTTTTTTGCCGAAGGGATGCAGGATGGGATTGATAAAATTCAAGGGCATGATTCGGGACAACGTAGTTGGGCATCCGTCCACTTCCAGCCAGGTAGTGGTTGCGTCTGTGGAAGGGATGTTGATGGTGACCAGCTGGATGGGCCTGCCCACCTGCGGCGCAGCCAGGCCTATGCCTCCCTGGGCCAGGGTTTCCTGCATATCGTCCAGGAAGGAAAGGATATCCCTGTTGATATGAACCACGGGCCCGCATTCCTCTCTCAAAAGAGGATATCCGTATTGAAGAATATCAAGAATCACGGCAGACAGGATGATATGGATAAAAGAGTGTGACATCCCGATTCAGAAGAGTGTTCATTATATTAAATGAATATTTTTTCCGTCGAAGGAACGGAAATGTTTTTCCCGGATGAAATGAAAAGGCCTTGAACTTTGATGACGCTTTTTTACGGTAGTTCCGGTGCCGCGATGCGGGCCGGAGTTTCATTCTCCCTCCTCAACGCTACGTTCTCATGAAGCTTGGCTCCTGTTTTTCTCTGTTCCCGAATTTGCCGTTGATGGGAGGCGCGCTTCTGCTGGCGCTGTGTTTGTGTTCCTGCGGAGATAAGGGAAAGGAGGCCGGGGCTGCGGAAGCAGGGAAGTCAGAAAGGCTTTCCCCGGTGGAATCTTATGAAGAGCTGCTTTCCCTGCGCCTGAAGGAAGTGGAACAGATGACGGATTTGGTCGTTTCCATCCAGGACCGTACCGCAGGAGAGGCCCTGATGAATGAACTTGGGCGCCTGACGGAGAAGTTTAAATTTTACGATATGAATTGCGGGCGCCTGATGGCTCTGAATCCGCGCGTGCATGAAGAATCGCGTAAGATGCATCCCGCCTTTCATTCCATTCTCCGGGAGCGCGTGGACAAGGCCCGCGACCGGATGATGTCGGGAATACTGAAGCTCCATGAATTCAGGTATTATGATTCCGATGTCATCAGGAATGATCTGGAAAAGTGCGGTCTCAGCCTGACGGACGAACGGGTGGCCCTGTATTTGAACAACAAGATAAAGCCGTTTCTGAAGGCTTATCTGGAACAGTATTCCACCATGGTGGACATGCTGGAGGGGATTGATAATAAAGTTGCGGCGGAAGCCTATGCCGTATCTGTAGCCCTTCAGGGACGAATGGTCAGGGAGCAGATGAACAACATTGCCAGAATGGAGAAGAAGTATGGAGACTGGATTCCCGGTTTTGAACGGCATTTCCATGATGGGCTGGAAAAGATGAGAAAGAAGGCGGAGGATGAGCGCAAACGCGCTTTCCGAGCGCTCCTGAAACTCACGACGGCCAGGATGTATGATTCCCCTTCCATGCAAAAGGCAGTGGAGGGGCTCAAAATAGAGCAACCCAGGCTAATCGATTTTCAGGAGTTCTGGGCCGATCCTGTCGCGGCCATGGAAGAGTTCTGCGCGTGCCTGGAGAGAATTGACTTTCTCCTGCGCAGCATCAAGGATGCCGGAACGGCTGACCAGTGCGCCATGGAGCTGGTGGAAGTGGTGGCCAAGTTGAAAAGGTTGCGCTATGTTGTTGATGATTTCCAAAAATCCGGACGTATGAATCTGGTGAAAACCGGGGATATGGAGCGTATCAGCCGCCGTGCGGAGGAAGCGGAAATGGCCGTTTCCGGTTCCATGGCCCGTCTTATTGTGGAAACGGACGTGGTAACCCGTTCTCCTCTCCTTTCCAGAGCCATGGGGCTTTACCGCGATGTAATGTATGCACGTTAAGTACCGTATGCCGGAAGGCGATGATTGACTTTCTTGAGTGGAATATGACAATCAGCCTATGAGGGATGTTGATTTTTCCGGCAGTACCGTGGTGGTGACGGGAGGAGCCTGCGGCATTGGCCGCGCCATTGCAGAAGCTTTCGCTGCGGCGGGCGCCCGGGTGGCGGTTTTGGATGTGAAGCATGAGGAAACGGCCTCCCTGCTGGAGGAATTGCCGGGAGAGGGGCATCTTTGCGTGACGGGCAACGCGGGTGTGGAAGAGGACGTGCGGTCTTTTGCGGAAAAGGTGTTGGAATGTTTTGGCCGTGTGGATGTGCTGGTAAATAATGCGTGCATCACGCGTCGCGGCATTCTTTCCGGCTGTTCCTTCGAGGAATTCAATGAAGTTTTGCGCGTGGGAGTTTCCGCGCCCTATCTGCTGAGCCTTTTATTTCGCGACCATTTTTCCCGCGGCGCTTCCATTGTGAATATTGCTTCCACCCGCGCTTCCATGTCCCAGAAGGATACGGAAAGCTATAGTGCGGCCAAGGGCGCCCTCACTTCTTTAACTCACGCTCTCGCCATGAGCCTTTCCCCTTTCGGCGTTCGTGTGAACAGTATCAGTCCAGGCTGGATTGACACGGGGGTGTTCGGCGTCCTGTCTCCGGAAGATGCTTTTCAGCATCCTTCCGGGCGCGTCGGTTCGCCGGAAGATATCGTGAAGGCCGTTTTCTTTCTATGCGGCTCCAGCTTTGTCAATGCGGAGAATCTGGTCATTGACGGCGGCATGTCCCGTATGATGGTGTACCACGGAGATGAGGGGTGGTCATTCCATCCGGAACGGCCGGACAGCGTTCCTTCCTGACGGGCTTGCGCTTCCGGCATGCTTTCCATTGCAGCTGTTTCAAACAGGTCCCGTGCCGTCCGGACGCCTGTTCCGCCTGGAACTGGAATAACAGCGGCAGGAGCGTCCGTTTGCCTCCATAAAAAGGGCCATCCCCGGAACGGAGTGGCCCTTGTTTATGTCCCGAAGGAGAATAACGTCAACGGATGGTAACGCGGGGATCGTTCGCCAGAACCTCGGCCAGTTCTTCCCAGCCGTCTTCCGTCTGGAGCTGGAACATCTGGAGGTAGACGGACGCTACGCCGGCAGGGTATTTTTCGAACAGTTCGTCCACAGCTTTGGCGAGTTTCTCCTTGTCCAGCGTTTCCGGCAGTTCATTGACAATGCCGTTGCCGTCATGGGGGATGCCCAGGGTATTCAGGAACGTAATCAGCATGCCCTGGTGTTTGCGCAACAGCCAGACCTGAAGCAGATGGTCACCGATTTCATTGCTGGGTTTCCATGACAGCATTTTCTTGATGAAGGAAAATTGTTCCTGAAGAGGTTTGCGCTGGATGAATTCGGGGCGCAGTTTTTTCAGGGCTCCAAGTTCACGCACGGCAGCGCGGTAAATGGCGCGTTCCTGGTTGCGCATCCAGTCCAGAATGTTGCTGATTGTTTCTTCGTCCGCCTGCTGGAAAATGTAATATGCCTTCATGATAAGTAGGGAAAGAAAAGCTCTTTGAGGACATGCACTCCACCATGTTTCCCCCGCCTATGCAAGCTCTTCTACTGTCACCTGCCGCTCTTGGCTTTTATTCCGCATTCAAGGCGTAAAAAAACGGTCTTATTGCAAAAAAGACTTGCTAAAAGGGGTTGCTTATGATTACTTGCTTGTGCGCTTCTCGCGATGCCACTGTAGCTCAGGGGTAGAGCAACGCATTCGTAATGCGTGGGTCGTCGGTTCAATTCCGACCAGTGGCTCCATCTTCATGGGTGGTGCTTGTCGCGGGGGGAATCGCCGGATACATGCCTCGTTAGCTCAGTTGGTAGAGCAGCTGACTCTTAATCAGTTTGTCCACGGTTCGAGCCCGTGACGGGGTACCATCCGGTTGTTCCTGCAAGGAACGCCATCATTCCTGTGCCTCGTTAGCTCAGTTGGTAGAGCAGCTGACTCTTAATCAGTTTGTCCACGGTTCGAGCCCGTGACGGGGTACCATTTCTTTTCTAGTCCGGCTTGCTGATGGCAAAGCCGGATTTTATTTATTGCAAAATAGGGGAATAGAGAGACGAATTGAGGAAATTCTTCTGAATTTGAAGAAGGTGACAACGTCAGCATGGGGAGGCTGGCGGGGCATTTCCTGCCTTAGCCTCCTGTCTCATCGATGCTTGAAATTCCCTTTCTGCCGGAAACGCTTTTCGATTGATTCATCATGGCCATGATTGACTTTTCATCCAGCGCTGCGCCGGAAAATAATAATAGGGGATATTTTTCAAATGTTTATCGGGCGGTTAAAGTTTTTCAATATGCGCTCATATAGGTGAATCTGTTCGAATGACCCCTTCCCGGTGGTTGATACGGTTTTGGGGCGCCGGGAATGTTCAGAAAAGGGAGTTCCGGGCATTCATGTTCTGAAGCTGGCTTTCTGGACAATTTCTCCTTTTGGTTGCGCGGCCTGTTCCAGTAGTGTACGAATGCCGCAGTGAAGGAGCGGAACGTTCAGGATTGTTTTATAGCTCAGTATTTCTCCGTGGAGAAGGGCAACGGGGGCCGTCCTGAAACCTGGGAACGATTGAAAGAGGTTTTGATGGACAACTTGCAGAAACGGCAGGCAGGCCATGAGGGCCGGCTGCCGGGGGGATTCGCTTTTTCCTTGAGGGAAGAGGATGCCTGCCGGGTTGTTACTCCTTCCGTGCTGGAAGGATTGCTGGGGCGTTTCCTGACGGACGCCCGCCGTTCCGGGACGGTGTATACCCCCGGTTTTCTTGTTCGCTGGATGGCCCGGGAAGCGGTATCTTCCTGGCTGGAATCCAGATTGCCTTCTCCCAGGAGCGGTGATGAAGAAGCCGGGTTGCTGGGAAGTATCCGTGTGCTGGATTTATCCGTAGGGGCCGGAGCATTCACCATGGGAATGCTCCGGGAGCTTGTCGCCCGCAGAAAGCTTCTGGAACCGGATTGCCCGGAGCCCGATTTAATCCGCGCCGTTTTGGAAGAGAATATTTACGGAGTGGATGTTTGCGCGGAGGCATTGGAGGTGGCCCGTTTCCGTTTTCGTTGCGCATGGTTGGCCGCCGGAGGAAAGGGGGATTTACGGGATCGCCTGTTGTGCGGGGACAGTCTGGATATGTCTGCGTCCGGCGTCTGGCGTCAGGGTCTTTCAACGGTGATGGAGGAAGGAGGCTTTGACCTGGTGATCGGCAATCCCCCTTTTGTCGGAGAAAAAGGGAACAAGGAATTATTTGACCGTTTGAAATGTTCTTCTCTTGCTTCCTACTGCTCTTCCCGCATGGATTACTGGTACGTGTTTGCCTGTGTGGGGCTGGATGCCCTGAAGCGGGGGGGCGTAATGCATCTGGTCGTTCCCAACAAGTGGATGTCTAATGCGGGAGCCGCCTCTCTCCGCCGCAAGCTGCTGGAAGATTGCGGTTTGCTGCGCCTGTCGGATTTCGGAGCCTGCCGCGTGTTTGAATCCGCCCGCGTCCATACCATGACTGTTCTGGCGGAGAAAAAGGGAGAGGGAGGCGGACGCCTGGTTCCGGAATACCGCCGTTTTGGCGGCTCCTTGAATGACGTGGAATCATTTCTGGAACATGAGCCGTACCGTCGGTTTCCCTTGCCGGAAGATGCCGGAGCGTGCGTCAGGGAAGGATTGTCCTTCTGCTCTGCAGCAGAGCGGCATCTTCTGGAAAAGATGGATGCCTGCCGGAATTTCAGGCTGGATGCCGCAAAGGAAATGACGCAGGGGATTGTGCCGAATCCTGACGTCGTTTCTTCCCGAGCTCTGGAGAATCTGGCGCCGGAAACAGTGCGGCGGTACGGAATCCGGAGGGGGGATGGGGTATTTGTCTTGCCTCAGGGGTATTTTGGCCTGTTGCCGGAACGGGAGCGGCGTTTTCTCAAACCTCTGTATGAACCTGTCCAGGCAGGGCGGCATGCACTGAAAGCTCCGGAGAAGGTGCTGTTATATCTGACTCCGTCCAACGGAGCGGAGCAGGCCGTTACGCTTTTGCGCCATTTGGAAAAATTCCGTCCCCTGATGGAGGCCCGGCGGGAAACACGCATGGGCCGCATGAAATATTACCATGTGCACTGGCCCCGGCAGGAACGTTTTTTCCGGCCCGGCCCCAAAATTCTGGCTGTCAGGAAGTGTGCCCGTCCAACCTTCTCCTATACGGAAAAGGAAGCTTATGTGATGATGGCATTCAACGTGATACGCTCGGAACGCGTGAGCATGAAATATCTGGCGGCCCTGTTCAATTCGCGCCTGATGCAGTTTTGGTTTCTCCGCCGGGGAAAAATGCAGGGGGATTTTTTCCAGATGGATACCGCCCCTGTCCTCCGGGCTCCCATCCGGGTCCCCGGTCTGTCCCTGCTGCGGGAAGTGGAAGGGCTGGCGGACGCTCTCGCGGTCCGCTATTGCCCGGAAGGGGATGAGCGGATGAATGGGCTGATGGAAGACATTTACGGCCTTTCCCCGCAGGAGCGGGAAATAATTATTCAGTCATGTTCCCCCATGCGGGCCGGGAGGGAAAGCTTGCCGGAGTGATGATTTGGTGCCGGTAACTGTTCGCGATGATGCCAGGCTGCTGCATCGTTGTTTCTTCATCGTACAGGAAGTGATTGAAATGGCCCGGTTCATCAGGCCGGAGATACAACAGGCCGATGTAGCTGTAACTCCAAGCCGTGCTGAAACCTGCGTCCCTGGCCTTCTGATGGAGACGTTCCGGATGGGCGCACTGGTGCGTCCATCATTGCCGTTCTTCGTAACAACCCTTTCAGAAAACAACAATGTCGAAAGGAGCATCCGGGCTTGATTTTCGGAGAGGGCTCCTTAAGATGTGCGCCCAATTTGTTTGTTTAGCCTATGATGAAGCTTGTTTTTCCAGGAATGTTCCTGTTGGCCGCTTGTTGGTATGCCGCCTTTCCGGCGGCGGAAGCTGGCGCGGGAGCAGTTCAGTCCCAGCCGGTTTCCGGGGGCTCTCTGCCGTCCCTGTGCCGTGTGCTGGATCGCGGTCCGGTGCTGTACCGGAATGATTCCTCATGGATCAGGAAGGTGAAGCTGACGCTGATTGGCCAGTATCAGGCAGCAGCCGTCAGCCCCAATGGGGCCAATAAATTCTGCCCGTCTTCCGGCGGCCATAACAACGGGTGGAGGCGCGCTTACCTGGGCGGCGACATCCTGATGGGGGACGGTTCCTGGCGCCTGTCCAATCTGACGAATGTGGGGGATTTGGAAGGCCGGCACCGTGAAGTGCGGGGAGAATGGATCGGCAGCCATACGGAGTGGTCCCTGTATGAACTTTATCTGGAAAAGACCATGCCCGGCGTCAAGTTCAGGGCCGGTAAGCTGACGCCTCACCTGACGTCGGAGTATTGCCTGGCTTCCTCCCGGATTAAAACAGTGGAAAGATCCGCCCTGTGCAATGAATTGATTCCCATTTCCAACTGGGGTCTGGAGGCCAATTTTCAGAAGGATGCCAAGAGCCTGTACCATTCCTACGGCATTTACCTGAATGCGAACGGTACGGATTTGAAGGATGAAATCCAGTTTCATTCTGCAGACAACCTGTTTATCCTGAACGCCATGAAGTGGAAGGTGGCTTCTCCCATGTGGGACAGCCAGTTTCTGGGGTACCAGTATGCCCATAATTTTACGGAATGGCGGGGAAGGAAAATCCCTTCCACGTCCGATTACTGCGGAACGGGCGCGCAGGACGTGATTTCCCTGAGCTGGGACGCCAGCCGCGGCGCTTTCTCCATCATGGGGAATTTGCTGGCAGGCGTGGGAATTGTAGGCCAGCCCGGTGCAAAGAATGTGTACGGCCTGGTTCTGCAGCCCGTTTACCGGATTTCCCCGCATTTTGAGGGCGTCTTTCAATACCAGTGTTCCTTTGGAAACCGTTCTGTGAAGCTGAATACCCGTTATGTGCCCAGCGTCACCCATTATCCCGCATGGGTGGACAGCATGCATTCCTTTTACCTGGGGCTGAATTGCTATCTGTGTCCGGAGGCCGTCAATGCGGTCAAGCTGATGCTGGCTGTAGAGTATGTCACCAGCCATGTGGACTCGGCAACGGCCAAAGCTTTCAATGGATGGTCTGTTTTCGGGGCTGTCCGCTTCAAGTTCTGAGGCTTTTGCCCCCTTCTATTGTAATTTCTTCAATAAGGTGGGCTGATAGGCCGGGAGAGCCGGGATAGGAACGTATCCGGGCGGGAGCTGATCCCAGACGGGATGCATGGGCTGGGCATCCGCCTCAAAAACGGTTCCGTTAAAGGATTTGATGATGGTGCGGATGGCTCCGGACGGAGCCGGCTGCACTACCAGGGGGCGCGGCGCCGATTCCGGAAGATTCATGTGCAGGTTGACTTCCTCTTCATTCCAGGCGGGCCAGGAATCGGAAGACGTGGGGATTTCACGAATTTCCGTATTGGCGGCGGAACGGGGCGTATGGAAAAAGGGGCTGTCCGGATCCCCGTCGTTCAGCCAGATTTCCTCATCCGGCGTTTCGGTTGTGATGACAATTTCTTCCTGGTTTTCCGCATGGTGAAACTCATAGCCTGACCGCTCATGGACGTCCCTTTCCGTTTTGTCGTCATTCATGTGGATGCTGATGGCCGGTTTGCTTTTGGTGGCCTCGTGGGGAGTATGGGATTGGAAGAGGGCTGCCTGCCGCTTCAGGGTTTCCGGAGAGGTTCCGCGTGCGTATTTGGGGAAGAAAACGCTCTTGGTGTCTATTTTGCCAGGGTGTACTTTTACCGGTTCATCCGACAGCTCAAAGATGTATTTTACGGGAAGTTCCGTCGCGGAACCCCGGCAGGAAAAACTTACCAGGAACGCCGGGCCCAGGCATGTCAAGAGATACAGGGGCAGAACGAATTTCATCAGAGGTAGAACTGGTTTCAGTAGAGCAAAAAGAGGGAAATATTCAATGCAAAAAGAGGAAATCCGGCTCTCCGGCTTCGCGCTTCCGTGGCGTGCGGATGCGGCGTTTCCGTCATTTCTCTTCTTGGCAGCCTGGTGAGGCTGTCTTATGGTAAGGGTCATGATGAAACAAGTTGTCTCTTTATGTGCGGCTTCCTTTGCCTTCTTTTTTTTGAGCGGATGTGACCGCGCCCCTTCTTCCGGGGAAAAGCGGGCTTCCTCTGCTGCGGAACGGGAAAAGCCGTCTGCGGTGCGGAAAGAGGCGGAAACATGGAGAGCGCGTCTGGACGCTGCTGTTGCCGGCGCCGTCCGCGAGAAGGAAAATGGCAGCGAACATGTAAAAGCCCTCAATGATGTGGCTGCCCTGTATGCGGAGGGATTGCAGAATGGCTGGGTTCATCCGCTGGACGTGCGGGCCTGGTGTGATTCCGTGGCGGAGACCGGGTCCGGGTATTCCGGGGAAACGGTCATTGGCGCCATGTTCCTGTATGGGACGGGGATCAAGCGTGATGCCGTCGCGGCCAGGGAGTGGTTTGAGTACGGGCTTGCCCGCCCGGGAACCCAGCGGGGGAACGCCTTGTACATGTTGGGAATGATGTATTTCAAGGGGGATGGCGCGGATCAGGATCTGAACAAGGCTCTGGGGCTGTGGCACAAAGCGGCGGATGAGGAACATCCGGCTGCCATGGGGCTGCTGGGCCGGGCTTACATGGAGGGGAAGATGGGTTTTGAGAAGGATGCCGCTTCCGGCCTGGCGCTGCTGGAAAAGGCCGCCAATGGAGGGAATACGCCTTCGTCCGTTTATCTGGGGAACATTTACGCAAAGGGGCAGGGAGTGGCGCGGGATATGGAGCGTGCCATGAAGTGGTATGAACAGGCGGCTTCTGCCGGAGACGCCCATTCCCAGTATATCGTGGGACTGGCTTATCTGGAAGGTTCCGGCGTGCCTGCGGATGAGGGCAAGGCGTTCAACTGGCTCCGGCTGGCCGCCGGGCAGGACCACGTCAACGCCATGCTGATGCTTTCCGTCTGCTACAGCACCGGAAAGGGGACCCCTCAGGATGCGGATATGGCGGAAGTCTGGAAAAAGAAAGCGCTTCAACTGAATGCGGAGCGCGAGGGCGGTTCAGCTCCGCAGACGCAGAAACATTAGCTTTCCCTGATTTCCCTGTTCAGGAAATCCAAAGCTTTCCTCCGTTCCAGAATAACGTTCCCCCGGGAGTCCGGAATGACCAGCAGGCCGTCCCGGTGTTCCAGTATGGCGTGCATCATGGCGAATACATGGCCCAGGGCATATTCGTCTTCCAGAATGAAGCGCAGCATTTTGGTGCGGTTCCCTATCTGCCGGAGGGCCGCGCCGTCCCTTTTGAACGCCTGGCGCGCGTCGTCCGTTTCCATGACCCAGAATACGTCCAGCTGGGATTCCCCCGCTTCATCCAGATATTCTCCTTCCAGTACATGGTCCGGAGCGTTTTCCGGCGCGCCGGAAAGGTTCAGCCGGAAACAGCCGTCCAGGCGGAACATGCTCTCCTGCAATTCCTCTGCGGCCGGCAGAGGGGCATCCTGAATGAAAAGCCAGAATTCCTGTTCGTCCGGGGCGGGGGAGGCGTGCGTCATGAGATGATTATGGCATTCCCTCCTTGTTTTCCCACCCGGATTTGTGACATTGAGGCGGCGCGTGCGGATTTTTGGATGTTCAAGAGCTTTCTTCCCGATTAAAAACAGGGCCATGAGTATTCCCGTAATGATGACGATTGCCGGTTCCGACTGCTCCGCGGGGGCCGGTCTCCAGGCTGACCTGAAAGCGGCCCATGCCATGGGGGCGTTTGCGCTTACGGCCGTTACCTGCGTCGTGTCCGAGGCGCCCGGGACAGTGCGCGGCATTCAGGAGGTGGACCCTGCGCTGGTGGCTGACCAGGTGCGCATCAATCTGGAACATTTTCCCGTGCGCGCCGTGAAGACGGGCATGCTGTATTCCCCGGCTATCGTCCGTGCGGTGCATGAGGTGCTGGCCGGGGCGGATGTTCCCGTTGTGGTGGACCCGGTTATGATCGCCACGGCGGGCGACCGCCTGATGCGGGAAGAGGCGGTGGCTGTTTATGAAGAGCTTCTGCTGCCGGGAGCGGCGTTGCTTACTCCCAATTTGGATGAGGCTGCCGTCCTGCTCCGTTCTTCTGTTAATCCGGGCAGGGATGAACTGCCGGAGGCCGCCGCGCGCCTCGCCGTCAGGTACGGATGCCCCGTCCTTCTGAAGGGCGGCCATCTGGAGGGGGACTGCCGGGACGTGCTGTCCGGCCCGGACGGCTGCCTGCTGGGGCAATGGGAGCGCCCGCGCGTACAGGATGTGAGCACTCACGGAACGGGCTGTTCCCTGTCCGCCGCCGTCGCGGCGCGGCTGGCTGCCGGGGATGGACTGGTTGCAGCGGTGGAGCGCGGCCTGGAATTCATCGCTTCCGCCATCCGGAACCATCTGCGCTGGGAACAGCCGGTCCGGGTGGATGCGCTGAAATTGTGGTAAAACCTCCTTCGCCCCGGTTGTCTTCCTCTCCCGCACGGATTGGGGAACCCGGGGACTGCCTCCGCCTTTCTGTGCCTTAATAACGCTTTGTGCTTGCGTAAGGGAGGTGGGGTTGGTAGTTGTATCCACGCCCATGTGCCACATGGAGCTCGTAAGAATTAGTAAATATCATAGCAATCATCACTATGGGACAGCAAATCCGCAAAGTCACCAAGCGCCGCAGACGTATTGAATACCTCAAGCGTAAGAAGGAACAGTCCAAGTTGAATTCCAATGCGCCTATCCGTCTGGCCGTTCCCGTTGCCAAGGATGCCAAGCCTGCCGCCAAGGAAGCTCCCGCCAAAAAGACTGCGGCCAAGGCCCCGGCCAAAAAGACTGAAACCAAGGCTGCCGCCGCCAAGAAGGCTCCCGCCAAAAAGCCGGCTGCCAAGAAGGCCGCTGAACCCGCCGCCGAATAATTGCCCGGGCGGAGGTTTCCCCTCCGTGCATCAATCAGACAGTTTTACAAGCCGCCGTGCGATTGCATGGCGGTTTTTTTTGCATGTCCGGGCTTCCTGTATTTTCCCGGAGCGGGAAGAGGTGGCGCGGCTTTCCCGGTGATGCGCGCCGTGCGTATTCTCAAGCCGGCGGTTGATCTGTGTTTCCCTGTTTCCGGGGAAGGCCTTTTCCGGGGTTTTATGGAAAAGCATTGACACTGTTTTTCTGATGCGTACAAATAAAATAGCGTCGTTTATCTTTACTTTATGCGCCACCGTACTGCAGACACTCCCAAAGGGCACCGCAATTACGTCATCATTGCGTGTGACGTGCTTCTTTTTCTGGCTATGCTCAAGTGGCTTCCCGTAGAGCCGGAGGTGGCCAGGGGGCTTGCTGTTCTTACCTTTATCGGCATCCTGTGGCTGACGGAAGCCCTGCACGTAACCGTAACCTCCCTGCTGGTGCCGGTGCTTGCCATGTTTATGGGGATTCTGCCGGGGGAGAAAGCTCTGTCCGGTTTTGCGGACCCTACCATTTTTCTGTTTTTCGGGGGCTTTGCCCTGGCCGGGGCTCTTCACGAACAGAAAATTGATGCGTGGCTGGCGGGAAAAATCCTCCGGATGGCCCGCGGGAGCCTGGGGATGGCCCTGATTCTGATTTTCCTGGCTACGGCGTTTCTTTCCATGTGGATGTCCAATACGGCCACGGCGGCGATGATGCTTCCTCTGGTGATCGGCCTTCTGGACCGCGTTCCGGCGGAAAAACTTAAGACGACGGCTCCTTTTGCCATCCTGGGGGTGGCGTACAGCGCCTCCATCGGCGGCATGGGGACGCTGGTGGGTTCTCCTCCCAACGCCATTGCGGCGCATGAACTAGGCATGGGGTTTGCGGAATGGTTCCGGATTGCCATGCCCATTGTCCTGGTGTTCGGGGTGATCGTTTTCTTCCTGATGTACCTGTTCCTCCGCCCGAATCTGGGGATGCATGTGGATATGGTGCCGGAGGAAAGGGAGGGAACGGAGGGCAGGTTGAATGCCAGGCAGGTGCGTGTCCTTATTCTCTTCGTGCTGGTGGCCGGGAGCTGGATGTGCAGCAGTTTCCTTTCCTCTGCTTTGGGCGGCATCCCGTCCATGGACACGCTCATCGCGCTGAGCGCTGCGGTGCTGCTGCCGCTGTGCGGGGTGATCAACTGGAGCGGCATCGCCAAAAATACGGACTGGGGCGTCCTGCTTTTGTTCGGGGGCGGCATCACGCTCAGCAGCATCCTCGTCCAGACGGGGGCGGCGGGATTCCTGGCAGACCAGGTATCTTCTCTCGCCATGGGGCACAGCCCCATCGTCATCCTGCTCATCATCAGCCTCTTCATCACGTCGCTGACGGAATTCTGTTCCAATACGGCCAGTGCGGCCCTGGTGGCCCCGCTGATGGTCACGGTAGCCTCCGCCATGGGCATGTCTGCTACGCCGCTGGTGCTTCTGGTAGGCATAGGCGCTTCCTGCGCCTTCATGCTCCCCGTTTCCACTCCTCCTAACGCTCTGGCCTTCGCGACGGGAAAATTCCCTCAGATGACCATGGTAAAGGTGGGGCTGCTGATTAACGTGGTGCTCGTGTTCGTGAAGGCTTTCTGGGCCTGGATATTCTGGATGTAGGAGGAATGGGAAACTGTGCGGGAGCCGTTTTCCCCTTTCGGAAGTGTCATTCGGCCTGCTTCGCGGGGGCGGGGGCTCCCTGCTCCTTTTCCTGAAGTTTCCGCGCCGCTTTTTTGTCCAGCCCGGCGAGCTTGGCAATCAGGTAGAAGAAGGAAGGAATGAAAAATACCCCGATGAAGACGGCTGTAATCATGCCGCCAATGACCCCGACGCCTACCACCTGCCGCGCCGCTGCGCCCGCTCCCGTGGCGACGGCCAGAGGAAGGCAGCCCATGATAAAGGCGATGCTGGTCATCAGGATGGGGCGCAGGCGGATTCTGGCCGCATCCAGGGTGGCCGTGAGCAGGTCCGTGCCCTGACGGAGTTCCAGCACGGCGAATTCCACGATGAGGATGGCGTTTTTGGCCGCCAGGGCAATCAGGACGATGAGGCCGATTTCCGAATAAATGTTGAGGTCCAGCCTGGTAATCCACAGGGCCAGAAATGCTCCCAGGATGGCAATGGGGGCAGTCATGAAGACGGTTACGGGCAGGGACCAGCTCTCATACAGGGAGGCCAGAATCAGAAAGACAAACACGGCTGATGCCGCGAAAATCATGCCGATGGTGATGCCTTTTTGCGCCTGTTTTTCCTGGTAGCTCATTCCGGAATAGTCGTATCCCATGCCGGACGGCATGGTTTGGGCAAAAACTTCTTCCAGGGCGTTCATGACCTGGCCGGAGGAATAGCCCGGAGCCGGGGTGACGTTGAGCTGGGAACTGTTGAACATATTCTGGCGGATCAGGAATTCCGGGGCCCAGCCATGCGTAACGTTGATTACGGAATCCAGGGGAACCGGGTCTCCTTCATTGTTGCGCACATAGAACATGGAAAGCTTGTCGATGCTGTCCCGGTACGGTGCGTCCGCCTGCATGTACACCTGCCATTCCTGTCCGTAAATATTGAAGTTGTTCAGGAAGGTGCTTCCCATGTATGCCTGGATGGTGGCGTAAATCTCATCCACGTCCATATTCTGGAGAGTGGCCTGCTCCGTGTTTACATTCAGGTTGTACTGAAGGTTGGAGGGAGACATGAAATTGCTGATGCCCGCTATTTCCGGCCTCTTTTCCGCCGCCTCGATGAATTTGGACGTGTTGGCGGCCAGGAATTTTTCCCCGATGCCCTGGCGGTCCTCCAGCAGGAATGTGACATCCCCGGACGTTCCTACGCCAGGCAGGGGCGGCGGCGGAACCACATACGCCACGCCGGAGGAAATTTCCGCGTTCAGCCTGCTTTTCAGGCGTGCGGCGATGCCGTCCGCCGTCATGCCCGGAGCAGTCCGTTCGGACCAGGGTTTCAGGGAGATGAAGAAGAAGGAGTTGGAGGAGCTTTGGACGGAGCTGATGAGGTTGAAGCCGTTGACGGTAGTCACTACGTCCACGCCCGGATCCTCCCTGATGATTTTTTCAATCCGCGCGGCGGTGTCCGCCGTGACGTTCAGGGATGTATTGTCCGGCAGTTCCACGCCGCCGAACAGGTAGCCCTGGTCTTCATTGGGAAGGAATCCGCTGGGAATAAGTTTAGCCAGGGGAAAGAGAAGGGCGGTCATGGCGGCCAGCAGCAGGATGGACAGCCACATATGCCGGATAAGTCTGGCGCAGATTTCCACGTACCAGTCGCGCGCCTTGTTGAACCCCTTGTTGAACAATTTGAAAAAGGGCCCCAGCAGGGGAATGGAGTCAGCTTTTCCCCCTTTCAGCAGCCCGGCGGACAGGGTGGGGCTGAGGGACAGGGCGCAGAAGGCGGAAATGATGATGGACATGCCGATGGTCACGGCGAACTGTTCAAACAGTTTGCCTGTGACGCCGGGCAGCAGCAGCGTGGGGATAAAGACGCAGGAAATCACCAGCGCCGTGCTGACGATGGGGCCGGATACTTCCTTCATGGCCGCAATGGTGGCCTGGAGGGGCTTTTCTCCGTTGGAAATATGGTTCTTCACCGCTTCCACCACCACAATGGCATCGTCCACGACCAGACCGATGGCCAGCACCAGCCCCATCAGGCAGATGGTATTGATGGAAAAGCCGAACAATGGAAAGGCGATGAAAGCGCCCACGATAGACACCGGAACGGCAAAGGCCGGAATCAGCGTGCCGCGCCAGCCCTGGAGGAAAATGAAAACCACCAGCACCACCAGGCCCAGGGCAATCACCAGCGTGCTGACGATGTCTTCAATCCCGGCGCGGACGGCCAGCGTGGAGTCCAGGGAAACGAGGTAATCCATGCCGGGCGGCATATCCGTATTTTTCAGCAGGGCTTTGATATTGTCCACCAGCTGGATGGCATTTCCTCCGGGCGCCTCGTAAATGCCGATGGAAGCGGCGGGCATGTCGTTTACGGAAGAACTGAGGCTGTAAGTTTCCGAGCCCAGTTCCACGCGGGCGATATCTCCCACTCTTACGATGGAACTGTCCTGCCCGCGCACCACGATATTTTCGAATTCCTTCACGCTGGTCAGGCGTCCGGGCGCTTTTACGGTGAAGGAAAGCTGCTGGTCCGGCGGGGCGGGCTGCGCGCCTATCTTGCCCGCGGGATTTACGGCATTCTGGGCCTGGACGGCCAGCATCACGTCACGGGCCGTAATATTCAGGGCGGCCATCTTTTCCGGGTTCAGCCAGATGCGCATGGCGTAGCGGCCTGCCCCGAACACCTGCACGTCTCCTACTCCGGGCACGCGCTTGATGGCGTCCACCATATTGATATAGGCGTAATTGGCCAGCCAGAGGCCGTCATAAGTCCCCTGGGGGGAATAGAGGCTGACGACCAGGGCGGGCAGCCCGCTTGTCTTGCGGAGGGAGACTCCCAGCGCGCTGACTTCCGACGGCAGCTGGGAGGTGGCCTGCCCGTAGCGCAGGTAGGAAAGCACCTGGTCCATGTTGGCTTCCGTGCCGATTTCAAAAAGGATCATCATGCTCATTTGCCCGTTGTTGGTGTTGACGGAAGTCATGTAGGACATGCCGTCCACGCCGGACATTTGCTGTTCGATGGGGGATGCGATAGACTTGACCACCGTTTCACAGTCCGCTCCGGGATAAGTGGCCGTCACCTGGATGGAGGGGGGAATGATGTCCGGGTACTCGGAGATGGGCAGGCGCAGAATGGAAAAGGCCCCCAGCAGGACAATGATGACGGAGAGGCAGATGGAAAGGATGGGGCGCTTAATGAAGAAATCAGCCATGGCGGGAGGAGCTTATTGGTTGCTGGCGGGTACCGCTTTCAGGCGGGCGGTCGGATTTCTGGAGGCTGCTTCCGCCTGGAGAAGACCGTCCACGACCACTTTGCTTTGGGGGGTGAGGGAATCCGGTTTCAGGGGAGTAACCTGCTGCCGGTCTCCAAGTTGCGTTCCGGCTTGTACGGGGATGATGGAAGGGTGGTTGCCCTCATCCAGAACAATCACGAAAAAGCGCCCCTGTGTCGAAAGAAGGGATTTTGCCGGAACGGTCAGCGCGTTTTTGACGGTGGCCAGCCGGGCCGTGGCGATGATGAACATGCCGGGACGCAGCAGATAGTCCGCATTGGGAAGGTTGGCCTGTACGCGGATGGTGCCTGTCTGGGGATTGAACGCCCGGTCAATGGCAACTACCGTGGCTTGTTCCGGGTATTTGGTGCCGTCTTTCAGCGTAATGTCCAGCTTGCTGCCCGTCTGGACGCCTTCATTCCCGTTTTTCCCCGCCTGCTGAATCCATTCCTGCTGGGTGACGGCGAAATTGACGCGTATGGGATTGACGGAGGAGACGACGGCAAGGGGGCCGCTTTCCGGGCTGACCAGGTCGCCGATGTTTGTCCTGGAAATGCCGGCTATTCCGTCAAAAGGCGCGTACAGCACCGTATAGGAAAGATTTTTTTCAGCCAGGGCCAGGGCCGCCGCAGCCTGCTGCACCTGCGCTTCCGCGGCCAGGGCGGAGAGGCGCGTATCCTCGTATTTCTGTTTGGAAATGGCGTTCTCCGCGGCCAGGGGCCTGTAAATTTCCGCGTCGTAATTCAACTGCTGTAGCTGGGCCTGCGCCTGGGCCAGGGTGGCTTTGGCCTTGGATACCTGGTCCCTGAACGTGGAATCGTCAATGCGGAAGAGAACTTCCCCTTTCTTCACAATAGCGCCATTGGCGTAATTCTGCGTTTGAAGGTAGCCCGTAATCTGGGGGACGATGGAGGCGTTGTCCACGCCGTCCAGGTGGCCCACCCAGCTGCCCGTCACCGGAATATCCATGGTGACGGGATGTTCGTAAATAATTGTGGGCGTTTCATGCGGCACCTGTTCCGTCTTTTTACACCCGGCAAAAAAGAGGGAAAGCAGGCAGAGGAAAACGGCGGGGCCGGAGATAGAGCCCGTCAGGCGTGTCAAGTCCATGCTGGGAGTGACACGCCCGCGGGCTTCTTTGTTGAAAGAAGGTTTTCCGGGCGGCGTCGCTGTCCGCGTCATGCGCGGGGGGAGGGATTCTCCCGGACGGTTCAGGAGCGGGCGCCGGATTTATCCGGAGTGAATGCCCGCGCCAGTTCCCCGAACCACAAGACAAGGGAGGTGCCTGCGAAGATGAGGCCCCAGTCCGTCCAGCTCAGGGGCACCACGTTGAACATCTTGCCGCCGAAGGTGACGATGAGGTACTGCCCGGCCAGGATAAGCAGGGCTACCAGGCCGAAGCCGCCAATGCTGGCGCCCATGCGTGCAAAGGCGCTCTGGTGCGTGTTGAATGCCTTGGCGTTGAACATGTTCCAGAATTGGAGCAGGACGAAAATGGTGAAAAACAGGGACAGTTCATAACCAGTCAGTTCATGTTCCGGGGTGGAGAAGTCCAGGTAGCTGCGGAAGTAGCCGCTGAGGCTGAACTGCGTGAGACTGGTAATGTCCGCATGCTTGAAATATTGCAGCAGGCCGAACAGGAAAGCGACGAACAGGATGCCCACGCCCAGGATGTTCCGGCCCATGGGGCGGGTGATGATGTGGTCCGTGGTCTTGCGCGGCGGGTCCTGCATCACGCGTTCGTCCGACGGCAGGGAGGCCAGCGCCAGCGCGGCGAAGGTATCCATGATGAGGTTCACCCAGAGCATCTGCGTGACGGTGAGGGGGGATTCCGTGCCCAGGAATGCGCCGATGAGCACAATGAGGCAGGCCGCCACGTTAATGGTCATCTGGAAGACGATGAAGCGCTGGATATTCCTGTACAGGGAACGCCCCCACATGACGGCGCGGGAAATGCTCATGAAGGAATTGTCCAGGATGGTGATGGCGCTGGCTTCCTTGGCTACGGTGGTGCCGTCTCCCATGGAAAGCCCCACCTGCGCGGCGTTCAGGGCGGGGGCGTCGTTGGTGCCGTCCCCGGTGACGGCCACTACCTGGTCCTTCTTCTGGAGCAGTTTGACCAGCCGTTCCTTATCCATGGGCCTGGCGCGGCACATGATTTTCAGGTCCATCACGCGGTCCAGCAGTTCCGCGTCCGGAGTCTGCTCAAACTCCACACCCGTCATCAGACGGTCCGGCGTGTCCTCCTCCGTCCACAGACCGATCTGGCGCCCTATTTCCCGTGCGGTGCCGGGGGTATCCCCTGTGACGATCTTGATGCGGATGCCCGCGTCCATGCAGTCCTTCACGGCTTGGGGCACATCGTCCCGGACGGGGTCGGAAATGGCGGCGATGCCCAGATAAACCAGATCCTTGCGGATGATGCGGCCGTCCTCGAATACCGGGGCGTCATCCTCCAGAACGCGGTACGCGAAGCCCAGCGTGCGCATGGCCTGGTTCTGGTAGGCCAGGAGCTGTTCCTCAATGGCGGGGCGCATGTCTGCGGCGGGAACCTGGCCTTCCGGAGTCAGGACAGTGGAGCAAAGGCCCAGCACGATTTCCGGCGCGCCTTTCACGTAAAGGACTTTTTTGCCCAGCAGGGGGGATTCCGCCACGGTGGCCATGTACTTGCGTTCCGTGGAGAAAGTAAGCTGTTCCAGCACGCGGGCGTTTTCCCGCAGGTCCAGGTAATTCACGCCCAGCCCGTGCAGCCACAGGAGGAGCGCTCCTTCCGTGGGGTTGCCCAGGGCCCTGATATGTTCCGGGTCCGCGTAATCCAGAAAGGCGGTGGAGTTGACGGCGATTCCCTCCCGGATCAGGTTCCCCAGCTCGTTTTCCGCCGGGGCGGCGTCCCCCAACCCGTAAAAATCCGCCTTGTACACGTTCATCTGGTTGCGCGTCAGGGTGCCCGTCTTGTCTGTGCAGATGACGGTGGCGGCCCCCATGGTTTCGCAGGCGTGCATCTTGCGCACCAGGTTGTTGTTGGCGAGCATGCTCTTCATGCTCAGCGCCAGGCTCAGGGTGACGCTCATGGGCAGCCCCTCCGGCACCGTGACGACGATGACGGTTACGGCGATCATGACGGTATTCAGAATGTAGGTTCCCGCGCTCAGCCATTCCACGGGGCCCGGCAGATGGGAAAAATACAGGGTAAGCCGCCCGATGACGATGAAGGCGGCGATGGCGTAGCTGGCCCAGGTGATGAGGTCGCCCAGCCTGGAAAGCTGGCGGTTGAGGGGCGTCTGCACCTTGTTGTCTATCTGGGAACCTTCATAAACCTTGCCGTATTCCGTCCTGTCCCCCACGGAAGTCACTTCCATGACGCCGTGGCCGTCCGCCACGGTGGTTCCTTTCAGAACGTGGTTGGAGGGGTAGGTGGCATCCTTCTTGAATTCCTCTTCATCCGTGGTTTTGCCGATGAGGGGTTCCCCCGTCAGCGTGGATTCATTGACCTGGAGGGAAACGGCTTCCAGCAGGACGCCGTCCGCCGGTACCTCCTCCCCTGTGTTCAGGATGACGATATCGCCCACCACCACGTCCCGGCGGGGCAATTCGCAGATATTGCCGCCGCGGATGACCTGGACCATGGTGTCGTCATTGACCTGGTTCAGGATTTCAAACTTCTTGTTGGCGCTTACCTCGAAGGCGAACCCCACGCAGGTGGCCAGCAGGATGGCCGCCAGGATGCCCGCGGGCTCCAGGAAGACGCTGGCCGGTTCCGTTCCGGTGAAAAACTGGTAGAAAGCCACGCCTACGGACAGGAGCAGGGCCACCAGCAGAATTTTGATGATGGGGTCTGAAAATTTCTCCAGAAATTGCTTCCACAGGGGTTCCTTTTCCGGGGGAGTCAGGATATTGATCCCGTATCTGGTCCGGTTTTCCAGAACCTGCTGTTCCGAAAGCCCCTGATGATGTGCTGCGCTTTTCATGGTTCAGATGCTTCTTACCTGATTGGAGCCTGTGAGAAAAGCGCGGAGGAATATTTTCAGGAGTGATGACGGGAGTTTTTTATCGGGGCGCAGCCTGAGGCCCGTGCCTTGAAAGGCGGCATTGTTGTCTTGACTTTGACTATGTTCCGGAGATTCTGGAGTACCTATGTGGAATGATCTTTCTCATGGATTTTCCGTGCTGGCGGATGCCCTGGCCTTCCTTTCCCGTTCCTGGGGGTTCTGGGTTTGCGCGGGCAGTGTGGCGGGGCTGGCCGCCGTTTATGCGTGGTGGAGAAAGCGGCTGGCCCTGTGGGCGTTTGTCCTGGCGTTCCTTTCCCTGCTGGCCGTGGTGGGGCTGGCGTGCCGCCAGGCGGTGTGTCAACAAACTTTCCTGTGGATTCATGAGCCGGATGTGCAGGCCCTTTCCGGAAAGTATGAGGTGGAATCCTCCCCCAGGGAAAGGCGGTTTTTCCGCCCTCCGGAGTTGAAGCGTTTTTTTCAGGTCAGTTCTTCCACGCTCCTCCTGAATGAAGACGGGACGTGCGAGATTTCTTCCTTTCCCCGTCCGGAGGCATGGGGCAGGTGGATTGCCCGTCCGGAAGAGAGGGAGGACCTTTCCGTGCTGGAGGAAGATCTCGTTTCTTCCTGCCGCGGAACCTGGTCCCTGGTGAAAAAAGGAGGATATTACGGTGTCTCCATCGCCTATTCCCCCGGCAGGAGCCTGATGTTGTACCTGGGCGGGGAAGGTGCGGAATGCCTGGTGATGCCGGTCAACCCTGCCGATCCGCTGGAAGCGGTGACGTTTGAAAAAACATTCTGACCCGGATTCTGTCCGCACGGGAACAAGGAAGGGAGGCGGGAATCCCGCCTCCCCCAATATGTTTTTTCCAACGCCGTTCCGGCTTTGACCGGGCGTGTGGGCCGGCTGATTTATTTGACCTTTCCCCCTTCGTACACCAGCACCTCAAAGGGCTTCAACGTGAAGGAGATTTCCTTATCAATGTCTACGGAACTGCCGGAGAAGCCGTCCAGCGTCCGCTGGTCGTCATAGGAATCCTTGAAGGTGATGGAGCCCTTGACGTTCGCAGGGATATCCAGAATGCTGCGCAGGGTTCCGGTCAGGCTCTTTTCCTGGTCGGAGGAATTGCGGAGAGCCAGGGTGGCCTTGTTTTTATTCCATGCGGCCCACCCGTACACGGCCCCTTCGTTAGTTTCCTTGTTCCACGGATTGCCGCCCACCCAGTGCACGTCGTCCAAAACGTCCGCATTGCGGCGTATCCACTTGATCCCCTTGGCCAGTTCGTCCCACAGAACTCCGCCGTTGGCGCTCATCAGGTCCCGATCCACGTAGAGCTCCTGGAGGGAAGTGCCGCAAGCCGTGGCGCAGCGGAGTTCTTTCTTGACGTTTTCCGGATCGCGGGGCATGCAGGCCGGAGGACCGAATTTAGTGACCATCAGGCCGTGAGTCATCATGGAATTGATGGGCATCAGCGGGGAACCCTGCACAAAAACTTCATGCACCAGGCGGTCGCGGTAGGTGATCCATTTGTCGCGGTTGTCGCCCGCTCCGATGGTGCCGAAGTCATTCTCCTGCCTCCATACGGAATCCGCATAACGGAACCAGAAGGGGGATGCCCAGGTTCCTACAGTGCAGTTGATGTAAAGATCCCCCTTTTTCTTGCGCAGGGCGTTCAGCACGCGGATGATGCCTTCCGCATCCTCTTCGTTGCCGGGCCCCTTGGCATGGAAGTGGGTGCTGATGCCGTCGAATTTGAAGTACTTCATATTGTAGTCCTTCACCATCTGGGAACAGCGGCCCACAAAGGCATCAAAATATTCCTTGTTGGAGAGCTGGAAATTGCCGATCTTGTTGTCCGGATGCTTCACGTTCCAGTAAGCGAGACGCTTGCCCTTGGAGGCTCCGTAGCCCCCCACCGGACCCAGCCACGTGCCGATGCCGGCCTTTTGCCTGCCGGCGGCGGCGTCAATGCGCTTGAAGCCCTGCGGGAACATTTTGTGGAAATCCCACAGGCTGTTGAATTCATCCCAGCCGTCGTCCCAGACGAAGGCGTCAATGGACATGCCGCGCTTCTGGAAAAACTGTTCCTGCCAGTCTTTCAGGACGGCCAGGCATTGTTCTTCCGTCATGCGCTTGGCGGGGTCCGAATCATTGTTGCGGTTGATGTTCAGTTCATACCAGGAATTATAATGGATGAAGGGGCGGTAGGGCATCACGCGTTCCCGTTCCATATAGGCCAGGAAGGAGCGGCGTTTCTGGCCGGGGGCAAAAATTCCGAGAACGGAGGATACGTCCCATATTTCTCCGGGCTGCAAGGTGGTTTTACGGCTCCAGAGTCCCTGGGCCAGCCGGGATTCGTCCGCCTGGGGAGCCTGCTTTTCCTCCAGCGTGTGCACGGGCAGGGAAAAGGTGATTTCCCCCTTGCTGGCAATCGGTTCGCTCTTGGTCTGGGCCCAGTAGCGCAGAATGTAATTTCCCCTGGAAGGAACCTGTACCGTGTAAGTGTTGCCGGCATTGGAATCTCCGGTGCTGCCGTTGTGGAAATCGGAGTCAAGAACGGCCCCCTTGGAAGAGAGGAGCTGCACGCCGGCAAGGTTCAGCTTATTGTTGCCCTTGTCCCCTCCCTTATACTGGAAAGTGATGGTACATGCTCCTTTGCCGTCAATGGAAACCGGGCCTTCCGCACTGGAAACCTGTTCTCCGTACTGCTTTTTCAGTTCCTGGGGAACATTGAAATTTCCGGTCCATGAGGCTGTGGACCACTTGTCTGCGCTCCAGATGGCGGTTTCTCCTCCTTCCATATTTCCGGCGCCTCCCACGGTATTGATGCCCATGGGAGTTTCCAGGGCGGTGAACGCCAGGTCATTGACGATGAGTGCGCCTCTGGCGTTTCCGGAAACGGAGGGTGCCCCGGCTTTCCCTTCTGCCAGGTCATATTGCATCGCTACGATGTTTTTCATCTGGACGGGCTTCATACTTGCCAGGCGGAGTTCCTGCCTCAGGTAATGGGAATGGTCCCTGAGCACGGCGCGCCAGGAAATGCGAAGGGTTCCGTTCAGAGCCTGGAATGTTGCGCTGACGGCTTTTCCCGGGAAGCGGTCAGCCAGCCTGAATGCCTTGGGGTTGGGCTGAAGGGAGACGAATTTGACGTTTCCCGCTTTCAGCTCGGAGGATTTAAGGCTCCGTCCGTCCTGAAGATTGATGATGAATAATTCATCCCCTGCCTTGGCGACGGGGCCCAGTTTGGAAGTCATTCCTCCGAAGGAAAGACTTCCGTTCCGAAGGATAAATTTGGCCGTCAGGATGTTATTGGAAAGAGTATAGCCGGAAGCGGATTGTTCCGCGCTGGCTGTTCCGGGTGCAGGCCCCGGAAAGGCGACTTCTGCGGGGGATGTGGGCAGGCAGCCCAGCAGGGTTGTCATGGCAATGGTTGTCTTGAAAAATTTCATGGTGAAATAATATTACAGCTAGCGGGAGGATAATTTGGGGAAGGCTCTTTTTCAAGAAGAAGGTTCTGGAAATGGAAGGAAAGAAAATTAATTTTTATTGAATATGAAAACATTATGTTGATTTTTTTTGATGGCTGAGGGAAAACAACCGGATTCCCAATCCGAGGTCAATCTAACATTTCAATTATGAAACTATTATTACAATTTTTTCTATTTTGCGAAAAGGGATTGCTGTTCCTATACAGCAACTTCAGAACCTCCACAAAAAATCTATTCTGCGTTTTATTTTTTATATTCATAAGTGATAGAAGGTAATTATATTACATTTTTTAGCGGATTGAAAAAGCTTGTTCTCATCTTTCCTGTGGGGGAGAAAAAGAGCGGATTGGGAATCCGATATACAGAGGGCGGGGAATATCTCTCTGATTGCTACTCAGTCCATCATTCACAGAAAATGAAAAAAACATTAGCATTAATGGCCATTGCGGCGTGTTGTTCCGTTCCGGCGTTGGCGTCTTCCGGCTCTTTAGAACCATCGGCCGGAACGTCTTACGCTGCCGGTACGGCGACGACAACTGAAGGTATTACATTGGGAAAAGACATGACGTTTGGGAGTCTCTCACAGAGTCCCCTTCCTGGCGGTTTCATTCCTTACGGCGGTAATTTTTATGCTTCCAATTACACGATCTCCCTCTGGCTGAATACTTCTTCCTTAACGGAAGGAACCCAGACCACGCTGTTTGGGTATTATGGCACCAGTGCGGGCCAAAGTTACGGGGCAAATGCCTTGTATCTGACGGCAGATGCCAAGCTTGGCATGGGAGATGGAAATTTGAATACTTCTACCGGCTCTTTTTCCCAAAACCGTGGAGACGTTTCTGAAACTTCCGTTGTTTTGGAGGGAGGTTTTCTTAACGTGACTCTAGCCGTTACTGGCGCAAACCAAAGCCAGTCTGTGGAGGTCTATGTGAATGGTTCCTTGCTTGACACGTTGTCCTACAACGGCAACATGAACGGAAATCGCACTGATATCCAAGGATGGATTAATCCCAATCTTACATGGGGTGAAATTCAGTGGACGGATACAAAACTTTCCGCGGAACAGATTGCCGGTTTTGCCGGCCTTCAGGTTCCGGAACCGGCCTCGGCTTCTCTGGGAATCCTGGGCCTGGCCGTTCTGATGATGCGCCGCCGCCGTTCCTGACGGTTTTCCACCAGAGAACTGGTAATTCATAGGCCGCTGCCTGAAAAGGCGGCGGCCTTATGATATCAGGGGAAATCCTCAGGCATTTTTCCGGTGCGGAAAAGATGGAGGGGATGACACATAAGAATGAATCCGTTGGAGATTGGCTGGTGTCTAATCTGCATGTACAGGGTAGCCGATCAGATTGTTGAAATTTTGGAGAAGGCGGGAGTTAAGCGGATTTACGGCATTGTGGGGGATAGCCTGAACCCCGTTACGGACGCTTTGAGGAGGAGGAAGACCATTGAATGGATTCATGTGCGGCATGAGGAAGTGGCGGCTTTTGCCGCGAGCGCGGAAGCCCAGCTGAGCGGGAATCTGGCTGTATGCTGCGGCAGCAGCGGCCCCGGAAACCTCCATTTGATCAACGGCCTGTTTGACGCCCACCGGAACCATGCCCCGGTGCTGGCCATTGCCTCCCATATTCCACAGAGCCAGGTAGGCATGGAATATTTTCAGGCCACGCATCCGGAACAGCTTTTCAAGGAATGCAGCGCATATGCGGAACTGGTTTCGGAAGCTTCCCAGGCCCCGTGCATTTTGATGTCCGCCATTCAGCACGCGTGGGCCAGGCGCGACGTAGGCGTCGTCGTCTTGCCCGGAGACATTGCGGACGCCCCCGCGGAGATGAAGAATCTGGTGCATCCTCCTTCCTACACGCGGGAGAATGTTGTTCCTGAACATGAATCCGTATCCCTTCTGGCACGGATGCTTGACGACCACCGCCGCATTACTTTCTTTTGCGGCGCCGGCTGCGCAGGAGCGGAAGACAAGGTCGTCCGGCTCGCGAACCGCCTGAAAGCTCCGATTGCCTACACATGGAGGGGAAAGGATTATTTTGAACATGACAATCCCCTGGGCATCGGCATGACGGGGCTGCTGGGATGGGGAGATGCCTACAAGGCCATGCATGAAAGCGACATGCTCGTGTTGTGGGGGACGGATTTTCCCTATTTCAATTTCATTCCCACCAAACCTGAAATCGTGCAGATTGACAGGCGCGGTGAAGTGCTGGGCCGCCGCTGCCGCCTGGACCTGGGTATTTGCGGGGATGTTTCCGTCACGGCGGAGGCGTTGCTGAACATGGTGCAGGAAAAGACGGATTCCGGGCATTTGGACGCCGCCCTGAAACGCCACGCCAGGGACGTGAAAGAGATGAACGCCTATATGGAAGGAAATGACAAGGAATCTCCCATCCGGCCGGAACAGCTCACGACCGCCCTGAACAGGCATGCGGCATCCGACGCCGTATTTACGGTAGATACCGGCACCCCCTGTATCTGGAGCGCAAGGTTCCTGTGCGCTACGCTTGGCAGGAGGACGCTGGCTTCCTTCAATCATGGCTCCATGGCCAATGCAATGCCAATGGCTATTGGGGCGCAGATGGAATACCCCGGACGGCAGGTAATTGCCCTGTGCGGAGATGGCGGCCTGTCCATGCTGCTGGGGGATCTCATCACGATTGTCCAGTACAGGCTGCCGGTGAAAATCGTGGTGTATAACAATGACTGTCTGGATTTCATCCAATTGGAAATGCAGGCGGCCGGGCTGATTCCGTGGCAGATCAACCTGAACAATCCCTCTTTTGCCGCCGTGGCGGATGCCGTTGGCATCAAGGGGTTTTTATTGGACAAATCCAGTCAGGTGGACCAGATGGTGAACATGTTCCTGAATTATCCGGGCGCCGCTCTGCTGGACGCGCATGTGGACAGGGACGCCCTTGCCCTGCCTCCCTATATCAGTATGGGCCAGGCGGCGGACTTTTCCCTTGCCATGATGAAGCAGACGCTGGCCGGGGAAGTGAAGCAGGTATGGAACACCCTGGCCGGAAACAGGAAGCTGTTCAAACCGTGATGCCCTGCGGGCAAGGAGAGGACACCGGGAAGGGAAACGGCTCTTTGTTTATGGTTACTCCATGGAAAGGGCTTTTTTCAGCGCTTCCGTCACGATTTTCGGGTTGGCTTTGCCTTTGGCGGCCTTCATGACCTGGCCGGTAAGCCAGTTCAGGAGTTTTTCATTGCCCCCCTGTATTTCCGCCACCTTGTCCGGATTGGCGGAAATGACTTCCCGCACGATGCCGTCCAGAAAAGAGGAATCCGCCTTTTCAAAGCCCAGCAGCTTGGCGGCCTGCGCTGCGGCGAGGGCCGGCTCATCCCACATTTTGGCGAATACGTCCTTGGCCTGGTTGTTGGAAACGGTGCCGTCGTCAATAATGGCGATCAGCTCCCGGATGGCGCCGGGTTTCACCGGGCATTCAGACGGGCGCATGCCTTTTTCATTCAGCACGGCGGAAATGTTGTTAATCACCCAGTTGGCGATTTTTTTGCCGCTGGCGGTTCCCCGCGCCGCTTCTTCAAAAAAGTGTGCCAGTTCCAGGTCTCCCACCAGCACGTTGGCGTCGTATTCGCTCAGGCCGTATTCTTCCATGAAGCGTTTCTGCCGTTCCTGAGGCAGTTCGGGAATCTGACCGCGCACTTTCTCCACCAGCGGGGCCGTGCGTACGGGAACCAGATCCGGACAGGGGAAGTAACGGTAATCGTGCGCGTCTTCCTTGGTTCGCATGACGACGCTTTCTCCGCGTTCGTCATCCCAGCGGCGGGTGGACTGGATTTGAGGAATGCCCATGTCCAGTTCTTCCGCCTGGCGCCGGATTTCATAATGAAGGGCTCTGCGGACGGCGGACATGGAGTTGATGTTCTTCATTTCCACCTTGGCACCCAATTCCTCCTGCCCGTGGGGACGCAGGGAAATATTCACATCGCACCGCATCTGGCCCTTTTCCATGTCCGCGTCGGAGATATCCCCGTAATTCAGAATCTGCTGGAGGGACTTGAGGTAGGCGTAGGCTTCTTCCGGGGTGTCGATGTCCGGCTCGGAAACGATTTCCATCAGGGCGGATCCCGCACGGTTGTAGTCGATCAGGGAATAATTGGCATGATGGGTAATCTTCGCCGCGTCTTCTTCCAGATGGATGCGGGTCAGCTTCACGGTGCGGAAAGGAGGGACGCCGGCTTTGATCACGTCATTCGGATAGGACCAGGGGTACAGGGGCACTTCCCCTCCCAGGCACAGCGGAAGATCCAGCTGGGAGGTCTGGTAATTTTTAGCCATGTCCGGATAGAAATAATTCTTGCGGTCCCATTGGGAAATCTCCGGGCTGGAACATCCCAGCATCAGGCCGGTCAGCAGCGTGCGTTCAATGGCGAACTCATTCAGGACGGGCAGGGCGCCCGGCAGCCCCAGGCAGGTGGGGCACACGCGCGTATTGGGTTCAAAGCCAAAGCCGGTCTCGCAGGAGCAGAACATTTTGCTCTTTGTCTTGATCTGGCAGTGGACTTCCAGGCCAATGGTCACGATGTAATCTGAAATTGCCATAAATTCGGAACGCTTGAAGATCGCGGAAACTGTACGGAACCCTTTTCTCTCTGTCCAGTAAAAAGGCCTGCGGGGGAGAGCGGAGGGTTTTCAGACTAAGAATGATGATTGATTTGGAGGGGGGATTTTGTGGCGGAGGTGGGGAGGCGTTTAAGTTCTTCTCCGTCCCGGTAGATGCCGGCGTGCATTTCTTCCGTCAGGAAGGCCGTGTCCCTGGGCGAATCAAGCCAGTGAAGGGGGCCGGATATTCCTTCAAAGCGATGTAGCTTTGGAGGGGAACAAGATGAACTGCCGATTTCCGGCCTGTTGCTCTGGTGATTCCTTCCATGTCACGGAGTCCTCCACTCTGCCTCCTCCACTCTTTTTATAAGATGCCCAGTTCCTTAAGCTGCTGGATGGGACGTTCCGGCCAGAGCTTGTTGGCGATGGGGCTGGCGGGGCTTGGGTGGAGCAACGTGCCGATGGTGAAGCTTTTGCCAGGGAGCCGGGAGGCGGCGTCCCGCAGCTTCTGCGTGGCGTAGGCACCCACCCCCACCAGCGTGTGGGGATTCAGGATGGTGATGAGGGAAAGCAGGTGTTCCATACATACTGCGTCCACGGCGGCGCGCTGTTCCGTCGGCAGTTTGTCCGGCGTGATGTTGGCTCCGGTGGCTCCCATCCAGATCAGCGGGCAGTAATTGGCCACGTAATTGTGACGGAAGAAATTTTCCGCAGTGCCGAAAGCTTCCGCGAAAAGTCCCCAGAGGCGGCGGCCGCTGACTTCCGACCTGGGGCAGCCGAACCCCTCCACGGGACGTTTGGGGTGGGTATGTTCCGGCCGCCCGACTTCTCCGCGGATGTGCAGCCAGTTGACGACGGCGTCCACTTCCCCGAAGGGGACGCCTGTCTGAGCCATGCCGAAGGGGCCGGGATTCATGCCCAGGAACAGATGGCTCTTTTCCCCGTTTCCGTAGGTGCGCACATACTGTTCATGCGGCCCCCATGCATAGGTGAGAGGGTTGTAGGTAACATGGACCGGGGCTTCGAACCGGAGCTTCTCCGTGCCGTCCCGGAGGGCGGCCGTGGCTTTCAGAATGGCTGCTGCAGTGTCGTTCATGCCTCCGCATCATGAAGCGTTGCCGTTTATTGCGCCAGTAAAAACTCCGCGCTTGCATTATTTGTTCCGCCCGGTAACATTTCCCCCCGGACAAGTTAACCTTATTACTTATGAGTGGAATAGCCATTATGACGTCTGGCGGCGATGCCGCCGGAATGAACCCGGCGATCAAGGCGGCAGTGGATCATGCCCGCCAGCTTGGGATGAACCCGTACGTTGTTTATGACGGCTTGGAAGGGCTGATTGATGGAAAAATCAAGGAAGCTACCCGGGAGCTGACCAGCGACATGATCTACAGGGGCGGAACTCTCCTCCGTTCCTCACGGTCCAAGCGCTTTTTCGACTACGAATTCCGCAGGCAGGCCTACGAGCATCTGAAGGAACGCAACATCGACAAGCTCATCATCATGGGCGGGGACGGTTCCTTCCGCGCCCTGAACGACTTTTTCAATGATTTTGAAGTGCCTTTTGCCGGTATTCCGGCCACGATTGACAACGACATTGCCGGCACGGACTACTGCCTGGGCGTGGATACGGCCCAGAACGTGATTCTGGATTGCATTGATTCCGTTCGTGATACGGCCCGTTCCCATCACCGCGCTTTCGTGATTGAAACGATGGGCCGGGACTGCGGCTATCTGGCGATGACCACCGCTCTTTGCAGCGCGGCGGATATCTGCATTGTCCCTGAAATTCCGTATGACCTGGAATCCATTTACAAGCGCCTCCAGCCTGTCATCAATGAGGAAGGAAGCTGCATCATTGCCGTGGTGGCGGAAGGCACCCGCGTGGCGCAGTACCTGACCCGCTGGCTGACGGAACGCGCCGGCATGGATACCCGCCTGACCGTGCTGGGCCATGTGCAGCGCGGCGGTTCCCCCACTGCCCGTGACCGCCTGATGGGCACCCGCTTTGCCACCCGCGCCGTGGAAGCTCTGAACAACGGGGACATCAACCAGATCATGGTGTATCATGACGGCCAGTACGGCTATGCCTCCCTGGATTCCGTTGCCGGGCAGCAGTACTCCGTGAACCAGGATATCATCAACCTTTGCCGGGAGCTGAGCTGCTAGCCGTCTCAGCGGTTACGGAACCCGCTTTTTCCCGCCCATGCCGCCACGTTCCCGCGGCATGGGCGGATTTGTTTTGAAAAAAAACGCCGTTGCTGTATGATGGCGCCGCATCTTTCCCTGAAAACAGTGCTATGAAAGTTATCGTTACGGGCGGCGCCGGATTCATCGGCTCCAATCTGGTCAGGCTGCTGCTGGAGCGCGGCCATGAAGTCCTGAATATTGACGCCCTGACCTATGCCGGCAACATCCATTCCCTGGACGGTTTGGCGGATTCCCCGGCATACCGCTTTCTGCACGCCGACGTCCGGGACTCTTCCCTGATGAGCCGCACCCTGCGGGAGTACGGGCCGGACTGGGTAATGCACCTGGCGGCGGAGTCCCATGTGGACCGTTCCATTGACGATCCGGGAAACTTTATGACCACCAACGTCATGGGCACTTTTTCCTTGCTTCAGGCCGCCCTGGAATATTACCGCTCCCTGGAGGGGGAGAAAAAGGAGCGCTTCCGCTTCCATCACATTTCCACGGATGAGGTGTACGGCTCCCTGGGAAAGGAAGGCCTGTTCACGGAATCCACGCCGTATCGCCCCCATTCCCCGTATTCCGCCAGCAAGGCTTCCAGCGACCACCTGGTGCGCGCCTGGCACGATACGTACGGGCTGCCCGTGCTGATCACCAACTGTTCCAACAATTACGGCCCTTACCAGTTCCCGGAAAAGCTGATCCCCGTCGTTATCCTGAAAGCGCTGGGCGGGGCCCCCATCCCTGTATACGGCAAAGGGGAAAACGTGAGGGACTGGCTGTATGTGGGGGATCACTGCGAGGCGCTGCTGACGGTCGTTTCCTGCGGAAAACCCGGAGAGACGTACAACATCGGCGGCAATAACGAGAAGACCAATCTGGAACTGGTGGAGCTGCTGTGTTCCCATCTGGATGAACTGCGGCCCCGGCCGGACGGCCGGAGCTACCGGGAGCAAATCTCCTTTGTGCAGGACAGGCCGGGCCATGACCTGCGCTATGCGATTGACGCTTCCAAAATACGGAGGGAATTGGGGTGGATTCCGCGCCAGGACCATTCTTCCGGATTCAGAAAGACCATTCAGTGGTATCTGGACCATGAGGAATGGTGGCGGGGCATCCTGTCCGGGGAATACCGCCTGGAACGTCTTGGAACCAATGGCTAGGAATTTGATATGAAGGGTATTGTTCTGGCCGGGGGAAGCGGCACGCGGCTGCATCCCGTTACGCTTTCCGTCAGCAAGCAATTGCTGCCCGTTTACGATAAGCCGATGGTTTATTATCCCATCTCCGTGCTGATGCTGGCCGGAATACGGGAAATCCTTGTTATTTCCACGCCCCGGGATCTGCCCCTGTACCGGGATTTGCTGGGGGACGGCAGCAGGTTCGGCGTTTCCTTTGAATACAGGGAACAACCCAGGCCGGAGGGGCTGGCTCAGGCCTTTATTATTGGAGAGGAGTTCATAGGAAAGGATTCCGTAGCCCTGGTGCTGGGGGACAATATTTTTTACGGGCGCGGCCTGACGGAGAAGCTGAAGCGGGCCGCCGAACTGACGAGCGGAGCGACCATTTTCGGTTACCAGGTGCATGACCCGCAGCGTTTCGGGGTAGTGGAATTCAATGAGGAGGGGAAGGCGGTTTCCATTGAGGAAAAACCGCTCAGGCCCAAATCGGATATTGCGGTGACGGGCCTCTATTTTTACGACAACCGGGTGGTGGAGATAGCCAAACGGATTCCCAAGTCTTCCCGCGGCGAGTTGGAAATCACCTCTGTGAATCAGGAATACCTGAAGCAGGGCCTGTTGCGCGTGGAAAAACTGGCGCGCGGCTATACGTGGCTGGATACGGGCACGCACGATACCCTTCTGGAGGCTTCCATGTTCGTTCGTACTCTGGAGCACCACCAGGGGTTCAAGGTAGCCTGCCTGGAGGAGATAGCCTTTAATAACGGCTGGATTTCCCAGGAAATGCTGCGCTCCCAGGCCGGAGCCATGAATAATAACGGTTATGGCCGTTATCTGGATGAATTGGTGAAATAGGGTTGTCTGCCGCCGGCGTGGGAACGGGAGGGGTGTCCCTGCGAACCCGCGGCTTTCCGGGGTGGGGCGGTTTGCTTTCCGGCAATGCTTTCCATACGGATTCCGTTCCACCGGCGGAAATTTCCGGACGGCTTTTTGCGCGAAGCCGTAAAAGCCTTTCATGCCGGGGAATGAGGGTACATGCCGGGGAATGAGGGTACTCTTCCGGCAGGCCGGTAAAAACGGAGGGATAGGAAAGTCAGGGACGGTTGCCCGGCATGGAGGGATCAATCGGTTCCGGCATGGATGCTATGGACATGACCTCTTTAAACAGGCGCTGCGCCAGAAGAACGGAAAGGGCCGCCAGCATGATTTCCAGGCCGCAGGACAGAAGAACGGCCAGCCATGCAACAGGCGCTGCCAGGGAGGGAACTGCGGTGGACAGGAACTGACGCAACAGGACGGCAAGAAAAAACAGGGCGCTCTGCAAACCGCAGCCTGCCGCCGCGATGCCCCAGGCCAGGAATAATCTCCTGCCTGCGGCTTCGTATCCCGCCGTATAAGGGAAGGAAAAGAAAGAAGTGACGGCCGCCAGAAGGAGGACGGCCTCCCAAACCCTGTCCATTTCCGTATATTGCGATGGGACGGGCATGCCCGCAAACGGAATGAGGAGGGCGTACAGGGCGGGCAGGAAGGCCAGCATGCTCAGATTTCTTGTTATTCTGCTTCCGCGGGAGGCCAGCAGGACTCTGGCGCCCCAGAACATGAGGAAGGACAGGGAAAGGATGGAGAGCAATTCCGCCCCTGTTCCCAAAAGCAGGAAGGGTGCGGCTGTCCGGGGAGAGCGGAGGAAAAAAGGCATGAACAGATGGATGAGGACTGCCGCTGCTGCGCCCGCGCCGAAAAGAACGGCGCAGACTTTGATGAAAGCCCTGGCTGCCGGGTAAATCATCCAGTTCATGGTGAAGAGAAGGAGTAGAGGGGATGGGAAAAAGGAAAAGGACCGCTCCCTTTGCGGAAGCGGTCCTGAGGGGTTAACGTGAATTCATGGATGCCAATGCGAATGACGGCATGCGGAATTACTTATACTGGGCCCAGTCGACATTCTTCATGTCTCCGCTTCTGGCCAGTTCGGCGTGCATGCCCAAAGCGGCCCTGATGGATTGCGGTGTCTGGGCTTTGCCGTCGGACAGCTTCAGGTAATCCCGGAGGATGTTTTTGTAATCCGGGTGGACGCAGTTTTCAATAATGGTCTGGGCCCGTTCTTTCGGGCTCTTGCCGCGCAGGTCCGCGACCCCCTGCTCGGTAATAATGATATTGACGTCATGTTCCGTATGGTCATGGTGGGAAACCATGGGGACGATGGCGCTGATCTTGCCGTCCTTGGCAACGGACGGGCAGGTGAAAATGGAGATGTAGGCGTTGCGCGTGAAGTCGCCGGACCCGCCGATGCCGTTCATCATCTTCGTGCCGCCAATGTGCGTGGAGTTGACGTTCCCGTAAATGTCGGCTTCAATGGCGGTGTTGATGGAGATGACGCCGAGACGGCGGATAACTTCCGGGCTGTTGGATATTTCCGAGGGACGGAGCACCAGTTTGTCGCGGAAAAAGTCCATATCCCTGTAAATGCCTTCCAGGCAGTCGTTCGTCACGGTCAGGGAGCAGGCGCTGCCGAATTTCACGCGGCCTTCCCGAATCAGGCCGATGACGGAATTCTGGATGACTTCCGTGTACATCTCGAACGCGGGAATCGTCTTGTCGCGGCCCAGGGCGCCCAGCACCGCGTTTGCGATGTTGCCCACGCCAGACTGGAGAGGCAGGAACGTGGAGGGAATGATGCCCCGTTTCATGTCGGCAGCCAGGAAATCGGCCACGTTCTGCCCGATTTTATCGGTCAGGGGATCCGCTGCGGCGAAGGAACGGGCTTCATCCGGCCAGTTGGTTTCCACAACGCCCACAATCTTTTTCGGGTCAACCTGGATGTACGGCTTGCCGATGCGGTCGCTGGGTTTGAAGATGGAAATTTCGCGGCGGTAGGGAGGATCCAGGGGTTCGTAAACGTCGTGCAGGCCCATGGCGCTCTTGCTGTGGGCGGCGTTTAATTCCACGATAATTTTGTCTGCCAGGCGGCAGATGGTGGGAGCGATCCCGCCCGCGGCCGTCAGGTAAATTTTGCCGTCGGCCGTGACTTCACAGGCTTCAATAATGGCGATGTCCACGTTGCCCATGAACCCGTAGCGCACTTCCTGGGCCATCTGGGACAAATGGATGTCATTATAGGCGATTTCCCCGTTGTTCACCGCCTTGCGGAAATCAACGTTGGTGGTGTAGGGAGCGCGGTAGCGGATTGCCTTGGCCCGGGAAAGGATCCCGTCGCAGGAATCGCCGGTGGAAGCACCGGTGAAGACGCTCACCTGGAAAGGGTTCCCCTTCTCATGTTCCGCTTCTGCGATTTTTGCCAGCGCAGCCGTAACGGCCTTGGCCGTTCCGGCGGGCGTGAATCCGCTCAGCCCAATATGGTGGCCATGCTTGATCAGGCTTGCTGCTTCTTCTGGTGTCAGTACCTTGTAACTCATGTCAGTGATTTTTGTTGGATGAAAAAAGAAAGAAACCCCGTGTAAAAACGGAGCGGCAGGCTCATTCTTCGAGGAGCCTGTTAATCAGGTGCGCCGGAATGGTGCGGACGGCGCCGGCCGGAAGGGATAGCACAGGATTGCCCTGATCGTCAATCCCTGTAAAAATACCCCGGACGGTTTCGTCATCCGTAAGAATGGAAACCGGCCTTTCTCCGGCCCATGCCCGGGACAGACCCTCCTGAAGGGCAGAGACGCCGCCGTGGGAAAAGACGGAAAGAACCTGGTTCAAATGACTGCCCAGGGAAGCCATGACGGCGTGCAGGGAAGGGCAGTCCCGAACAAGATCCGCCAGCCTTGCCGGAGGGTCCTTGATTTCCCCGGCGATGGAGGCTACATCATTGAAAACATTGATGCCGATGCCGATGACGGCCATGTTTTCCGCCGGGCGTTCCACCAGTATTCCCGCCAGTTTGGATTTGCCCGCCAGCAGGTCGTTTGGCCAGCGCAGGCGCACGGAATCCAGCCCCATGCCGCGGAGCATGTTGAACAGGGCCAGCCCCGCAACCAGGGGCAAATGGCCCCAGTGCACGCCGGCCGCTGTATCCGCAGGAGCGGACAGGGGAACGGTGAAGGATGCCCACAGGCCGCCTTCCTCCCCTATCCATTTGCGGTTGAACCTGCCGCGGCCTCCTGTCTGAACGCGGCAGACGGCAATATGCCCCGGGGGCAGGGAGCGGGCCAGGTCATTGGTGGAAAAAGCCTCGGCCCATTCATGATAAGTCCAGTCGCCGCATGGTCCTTCCTCCTCCGGAGGGGTGGAAAATGAGGCTGCGGAATTCATGGGACGGGCCGAGGCCGGGAGTAATTTTCAATTCTGGTTATTTCGCCAGAGTGGCGATGTAGTAGCCCGCGATGACTGCGGTGCCGATCACGCCTGCAACGTTCGGGCCCATGGCGTGCATGAGCAGATAGTTGGAGGGGTCGTACTTCTGGCCCACATTGTGGGAGACGCGGGCCGCCATCGGGACGGCGGAGACGCCTGCGGACCCGATGAGGGGGTTGACCGGATTCTTGCGCCAGATGAGGTTCATGAGCTTGGCGGCGATGACGCCGCCCGCAGTGGCTACGCCGAAGGCGACAATGCCCAGCAGAATGATTAGCAGCGTTTCCGCCTGCAGGAAGCGGTCTCCCTGCATCGTGAGACCCACGGAGGTTCCCAGGAAGATGGTGACGATGTTGATGATTTCATTCTGGGAGGCCTGAACCAGGCGTTCCGTCACCTTGCATTCGCGCAGGAAGTTGCCGAGCATCAGCATGCCGATGAGCGGGGATGCGTCCGGAATCAGCAGAATGGTGACAATGGTTACCAGCACGGCGAAGAACAGTTTTTCGCTCTTGCTGACCGTCCGCAGGGATTTCATGCGGATGAGGCGCTCCTTCTTGGTCGTCAGCAACGCCATGATGGGCGGCTGTATCAGCGGAACCAGGGACATGTACGTGTATGCGGCCACGGCCACGGCGCCCAGCAGGTGCGGAGCCAGCTTCATCGTCAGGAAGATGGAAGTGGGGCCGTCAGCTCCGCCGATGATGCCGATGGAGGCGGCTTCATTCGGGTTGAAGCCCATGAACAGGGCCATGAAGAACGTGGCGGCTACGCCCACCTGGGCCGCCGCGCCCAGAAGCAGGGTGCGCGGTGCGGCGAGCAGCGGGCCGAAGTCCGTCAGGGCTCCTACGCCCAGGAAGATGATGGGCGGGAAAATTTCAGCCTTGATGCCCAGCCCGATCCAGTCATACAGGCCCCCGTGGATGGAGGTGACCAGCAGTTCCTGGGTATGTTGGCCTACGGCCACGTATTTGCCTGCGGCGGAAACCACCAGGGGTTCCAGCTTCTGCGTTTTCAGGTCCACGGGAACACGGTTGCCGCTGGTGTCAAAGTAATTGACGCCCTGCTGGCGGACGACGGTGGTTCCTTCTCCGTTCGTGAGTAGGAAGACCGGCTCATTGCCGTTGTCCTCCGTCACGTTCTGGAAGTCCTTCAGGTTGGGATCCACCGTCAGACTGTCGTCTCCCAGGCGGGCGGCGTCAGCTTTGGCTTTTTCCTGGGATTCCCGCACGGACTTGATTTTGGAAACGGTCAGCTGGCTGCCGGGATAAACCTGCATGGGCTGCTGCATGGTTTCCAGATACTGGGCGCGGGCTTCCGGCGTGGTCAGATTGGCCGGCACCTTGGCGGGCGTCTGCTGCAGAGGAGCCACATGAACGCGCAGGTAGCCCACGTTGTTCAGGGACGTGGAGGTTACTTCCCCCTGTTCATTGGAGGAGATGACCTGCTGGTTCAGCTGGGTGATGAGCATTCCGTTGTCCGGAATGTTGGCGATGAGGGCGCCGAAAGCAATGGGAACCATCAGGAGCGGTTCGTATTGCTTGGCTACACCCAGATACAGGAGGAGAATGGCAATGCCCCACATCCCTACCATCTGCCATGATAGGGAGAAGACGCCCATCCCCTGTAAAAAGGTGATTAATGAATCAAAAAGACTCATACGGAATGTTATTGTAGCGGTTTATTATTTGAGCCGGAGCCCGGGACTGTTGGCGTTTCCGGGCTGCCGCCGCCGGGATTAACCAATTTTGGCCAGTGCCTGTCCTTCCTGAACCGTGTCGCCCGGGTTCACGCAGAAAGCGGTGAGCGTGCCGGAGGCGGGAGCGTAGATGATGGTGTTCATCTTCATGGCTTCCAGCGTCAGAATCTGGTCACCGGCCTTCACGGGTGCGCCTGCTGCCACGTCCAGGGAGACGACCTTCCCGGCAAGCGGGCTGGGAACGTCTCCTGCGCCGGCGGCGGCCGGAGCGGGCGCAGGTGCGGGAGCCGGAGCCGGAGCCGGGGTGGCCACGGGTGCGGATGCGGCAGGAGCGGGAGCGGCCACAGGTGCGGGGGCCGGGGCTGCGGTAGTGGAGGATACCTGGTCCAGGAGTTCTACGGATACGTCAAATACCTTGCCGTCTACGGTGATGCGAAGTTTCTTCATGATAATGTATGGTATGGAGTATTAAGTTAAATGGTTCCCGCCGGGGCGGGGTAAGGGTGAATAATGCTGTAGTTCAACGGGAAGGCCGAATGCGGTGGGAGGCGAAGATTTCCGCCCTGCCTGCGGCCGCATAGCCGGAGCCCGGGGATTGCTTGATTTCCACAATGCGGTGGCTCATGCCGTCCAGGCCCGCGTCCACGGCGGCGGAGATGACGGCCACCATTTCCGGCGTGAGCTCCGTCATGGCGGAGTCCACCGCTGCGGAGAGGATGGCGAGCATTTCCGGAGTCATGCCCGGTTTGCCCGCCGCAGCGGGGGCGGCGGCAGGCGCGGCCACGGGAGCGGCGGTTTTGGCTTTGGCCCTGTTCTGAATGGCGGCGGCGATGGAGCCGCTGATGGTCAGAATGACGGCCAGGCCACCCAGGCACATCATGACCACCATAATGCCGACAATCTGATAGTTCAGATTGTTCATGACGTTGGCGATGCCCTGTGCAAAGGCGAGTGTTGTGAGTAACATATGAATCCGTTGAGATGGATGTTAGAGCGGAATGTTGCCGTGTTTCTTGGCCGGGCGCACTTCCTTCTTGTTCAGCAGGGTGCGCAGGGCGAAGGCGATTTTGGCGCGGGTTTCTTCCGGATTGATGACTTCCGTGATCTGTCCCATGCCGGCCGCCACATACGGGTTGTAGAAGGCTTCCCGGTATTCTTCAAGGAGTTCTCCCTGTCGCTTGGCTTTTTCCGCCGGGTCTTCCACAGCCTTCAATTCACGGCCGTAGAGCACCGGAACGGCGCCTTCCGCGCCCATGACGGCGATTTCCGCGCCGGGCCAGGCGAAGACGGCGTCAGCGCCCAGGTCCTTGCAGCACATGGCGATGTAGGCGCCGCCGTAGGCTTTCCGCATGATCAGGGTGACTTTGGGCACCGTGGCCTGGGAATAGGCGAAGATGAGTTTGGCGCCGTGGCGGATAATGCCACCCCGTTCCTGGTTCTTGCCGGGTAGGAAGCCGGGCACGTCCACCAGGTTCACCAACGGAATATTGAACGCGTTGCAGAAGCGGATGAAGCGCGCGGCCTTGTCGGAGGAGTCGATATCCAGGCAGCCGGCTTTCACGTTGGGCTGGTTGGCGATGATGCCGACTACTACGCCGCAGATGCGGCCGAAGCCGACGACGACGTTTTTGGCGAAGTCCTTATGCACTTCCAGGAAGTCCCCGTTGTCCACCAGGCGGCTGATGATGGGCTGGACGTCCAGCGGCGTGCGGTTGTCGCCGGGAATCAGGTCGCTCATACCTTCGTCTGCGCTCAGGTCAAGCGGGGTGTCCAGTTTGTGAGGCGGTTCTTCCGTGTTGTTGGAAGGAAGGAAGGAAAGCAGCCTCTTCAGGATGTCCATGGCGTGCGCGTCGCTGTCCGCTACGAAATGGACGTTGCCGGATACGGTGGCGTGAATGGCGGCGGAGCCGATGTCATCCATCGTGCATTTTTCATACGTGACCTGTTCAATCACCTTGGGGCCGGTGATGTACATGCCGGCGTTGCCGGAATTGCGCATGATGATGAAGTCCGTCAGGGCGGGGGAGTAGGCCGCGCCGCCCGCGCAGGGACCCAGAATCATGGAGATTTGCGGAACCACGCCGGAGGCAAGCACATTGTTGTAGAACACCTGGGCATAGCCGGAAAGGGCCGCCACGCCTTCCTGGAGGCGCGCGCCGCCGGAGTCGTTCACGGTCACCATCGGGATGCCGGCTTTCAGGGCGTACTTCTGGGCATCCGCAATTTTCATGGCGTGCATGTAGCCGAGGGACCCGCCCTGGGCCAGGAAGTCGGAGGCCGCGCAGGCCACCGGACGGCCGTCCACCAGGCCGAAGCCGGAAACGACGCCGTCGCCGGGGATTTCCTTCTTGCCCATGCCGAAGTTGTGGCAGTTGTGGCGCACATGCATGCCGATTTCCGAGAAGGTGCCTTCCTCAAAGAGGTACCCCATGCGGTCGCGGGCTGTCATTTCGCCCTTTTCATGTCTCTTGTCGATCTTTTCCTGACCGCCGCTGAGGATTACCTTCTTGCGGCGGCTGTTCAGATCGTCAATCAATTTGGGATCAATAGCCATTGGTATAGTGGTATGGTGAATAGGGAGAATGTTACTTGCCGCATTCGCAGCCGCCGGGGTGCTGGCAGAATTCGGTCAGGACGCCGAAGGTGCACTTGGGATGCAGGAAGGTGACCTGCGTGTTGTGAGCGCCGGGGACGGGCGGGTCGTTCAGCACGGTAAGGCCTGCTTCCTTGGCCTGGGAGATATTTCCGGCGATGTCATTGGTCTTGAAAGCGATGTGGTGGATGCCTTCCCCTTTTTTCTCAATAGCCTTGGCGATAGCGCTTTCCGGAGAGGTGGGTTCGAGCAGTTCGATGTGGACTCCGGCAACGTCAAACATGGCGACGCGGACCTTTTGAGTGGGAACTTCCTCAATGTGGGGCTCTCCGAGCCCGAGCGCATCGCGGTAATAGGGGACGGTGGCGTCAAGGCTCTTGACGGCGATGCCGATATGGTCAATTTGCTGAATCATATGCGTGTGATGGTTATAGGGAATGCAGGGGGGAGGCCTGCAATACATCAAGAGTTATTAAAGCGTATTTTTTTAGGATGTGAAGCGAAAAGCGGAAAAATGGCGAATTCGTGGCCGCCCCTTTCACCTGCTTGATTGCCCCGGAAGATGAGGTATGGTAGGGGCATGTTCAAGAGTGGATTAGCCGTGTTATTTCTGCTGGCGTCGTGGTTTTCCGCCTCGTGTGCCTATGAGCTGCTGCCCGCTCATGTGGCCGTGGTTTATAACGGAAAATCCGAGCTGAGCCGCCGCATGGCCAGGGAGTATGCGCGGGTGCGCGGCGTTCCGGAAGGGAATCTCGTTTCCCTGGATTGCCCCACGACCAGCGAGATTTCGCGGAAGGAGTATGAGGATACGATCCGCGTCCCGCTGCTGGAGGCGGCGCGGAAACAACGGTGGTGGGTGCCTTCCGGCATTGCGTCCTCCCCCTTGATGAACCGGAAGATTTTTGTGCTGGTGCTGATGGCGGACCTGCCGATGAAGATACGGCATGAAACGCCCGCTCCCCTTCCCGGGAAAGGCGTCAACCAGATGCAGACGGATCGCGCTGCGGTGGATTCCGAATTGGCTCTGCTGGCGGTGGGCGGTTATGAAAGGAAGTCCTGGCAGGTGAATCCCTATTTTAATAAAAGGGAGGATTTTGTGGGTTCCGGCCTTCCTTCGTTTCTGGTATGCCGCCTGGACGGACTGACGCCCGATACCTGCATGCGGCTGGTGGCGGAACCGGCGAACGTGGAGAAAAAAGGTTTATGGGGGTGGGCCGTTGTGGACCGGGGCGGCCCCTATGCCCAGGGGGACCGGTGGCTGGACGACGTGTTCGAGCGCGTAAGGGAGGCGGGCATTCCCGCTTATCTGGATGACTGGCCCCAGACCCTGCCGGAAAAATTCCCCTTGAGCCGGGATACGGCTCTTTACTGCGGGTGGTATGCGGGGAATGCGAACGGACCGTTTTCGGATCCTTCGTTCCGCTTCCGGCCCGGGGCGATAGCCATGCATCTGCATTCCTTCAGCGCCGCCGATTTCAAGGTCCCCGGCAGGGGATGGAGTTCCGCCCTGCTGGAGAAGGGGGCTGCTGTGACGGTGGGAAACGTGTATGAGCCGTTCCTGGGCGCCTGCCACCGCTTTGATATTTTTGTGGACCGCCTCCTGGACGGCTATACCGTGGCGGAGGCTTCCTGGATGAGCATGCCTGTGCTGTCCTGGCAGGGGTTGGTGTTCGGAGACCCCCTGTACCGTCCATACGCCCGCATGAAGGATATGGACGTGGAGCCGACGGAAGAAGACCGTTATTTCCAGGGGTGGTGGGCTTCCTCCGTGCAGTTCGGAGACCGCTGGAAGGACCGTTCCGCGCGTTTGATGGAGTCCGCCCGGAAGGCCCCTTTTTCCTGCCTTTATGAAGCTCTGGCGCTGGAATGCCTGTACCGGAAGGAACCGGCCCGCGCCGGAGAGCTCCTTTCCTCCGCCCTGGACGGCGCGGCTGACGCCCGCACCCGTGCGCGCCTGCTGCTGGAAATCCTGATGGCGGAACGGGCCCGGGGCGGCAACAAGGCTTTTCTGCAGCGGGCGGACGGCATCCGGGGCCTCATGTCTTCCTCCGCTTTTCTTCCGGCGCTGGAGGAATGGCTTGCCAGAGTGGCTCCGCCGCCGGACCCGCCGGAAAAATAAATTAAGGACGTACGGCAAATTTGGATTGCCTTTTAGGGGATTATGGCTCATATTCTGCGTCCCGTAAGTTTTCCTTTTACTGATATTCACCAGCAATAGATAACACAAGATGAACATTATCAACAAAATCGAGCAAGAGCAACTCAAGGCGGATGTGACCCCATTTAACGTAGGTGATACCATCAAGGTTCACACTCGTGTTATTGAAGGCGGCAAGGAACGTATCCAGATTTTCCAGGGCATTGTGATCGCCAAGCGCGGTTCCGGCATCAATGAAGCTTTCACCGTCCGCAAAATTTCCTACGGTGAAGGCGTGGAACGCGTATTCCCCCTGCATACTCCCCGCATTGCCAAGATTGAAGTCGTGAACCGCGGCAAAGTCCGCCGCGCCAAACTTCACTATCTGCGCGGCCGCATCGGCAAGGATGCCATGATTGTGAAGTCTGCCAACCGGTAATCGGAAGAATTGCTATTTTGCTGGCCCGGCCCGCCGTGAGGCGGCGCCGGGTTTTTTATTTCCGGAGTATTGTTTTTCCTGAATGGGAAAGGGGTCCACAGGGACGACAGCCGCTTCAGGATATTTCCCCGGGAGCCATATGGGGATGAGAGCGTTTTTCCGGGGTGGGGAAGGTGGAGAGGGGCGGCTATTTCCGGTCCGGCGCAAATACGTTTTTCGGATTTTCCTCCGTCCGGGCCTGGATGGCTTCCGGAGAATGGAGCAGAAACCGGAAAATTTCATACGCGAAGCCAAACCAGGAACTTAGCGTGTGACATTCCATCAGGCCCTGCCCCAACCTGCTTTCCGGGAAGGGGAAAGGAAACGGCGGTTTTCAGCATGGCCCCCGGAGGGGGGTAAGCGGGAGCAGGGCTGCGTGGATAATTATTTTTCCGCAGGTGCGGGAGCCGGTGTGTCCTCCGCATCTTCCGGTCCGTACGCTTCCACTTCCGTCAACGCCAGCGGCTGGGAGGGATTTGCGGATTCCACGCGCAGGGCTCGCGCCTTGACCGGAGCGTCCAGTTTCCAGGAAGTGACGTTGGTGGATTTTTCCGAAGGAGTGGTACTGAAGGTTTTTTCCGCCAGCACGTTTTTGTCATTGCCGTAGAGGATTACCTTGAATTTTTCCATAGTGCCCAGCAGCGTCAGGTTGGCCGGCGTGTAAATGACTACCTTTTCTATGGTGCGGTTGGTCTCCCTGCCGAAGTCAATGCCGAACCAGGCGGTTTTCCCTTCAACCACGCCTGTGGCGCTGATTGAAACGTCGGAAATCCTGGAGCTGGTATTGCCGTCAACGGCCTTTTTCGGACCGTAAGCTCCCAGCATGTTGCGGTTGGAACTCTGGCGAACCTTGACGCCGGGCTGAAGGCTCCAATTGATTTTGCCGGGTTCCGCGGAAACTTTGGGAACTGCCGGCGTCTGCGCCGGACGCGCGGCCGGAACAGGTGAAGGAATGGCCGCAGCGGTGTTTTGCGCGGTGGCCGGAGCGTGGCGGCGCGCGTCCCTGTTCGCTTGTCTTGCCGCTTCCGCTTTCGCGTTATTTTCCTTCTGCACCTGTTCATTATAGTCATTGCGCATTCTAACGACATCCTTCTTATACAGGATGCAGGTATAGGTCAGCACAATGCCCACGATCAGGGCCGGAATGAGATAGTAATAGATGTTGGACTGCCCTTTTTGCATGTTCAGGGCCGGAATGGCCGGGGAAGATGACGGTGGAGGGATGGAGGCCGCATTTCTTCCCGAAGGATTGGCAATGGCTTTATCCAGATCCGTGATGAAATCCCCCAGGTCCCGGTAGCGTTCCCGGGTATCCGGATTGATGGCGCGGGAGACTGCCGAATCCACGGCATCGCTGCATTTGATTAGTGAGGAGGGCATGGCAAAGCCCGCTTCCATCGGCGTTTTGCGGGTAAGCAGAATGTAGAGCGCCAGCCCCAGTGCGTAAATATCCATGCCCGGCGTGAACGTGGTTTCCGCTCCGGTGACCCACTCCGGAGAGGCGAAGTCCCCCATGTCCACCGGAGGTTGGGCAGGATAAATATTGATGGGCAGCAGCAGGGCGTCTCCGCCGTCTTCGCGCAGGCAAATCAGCTTGGGCGTGATGCCCCCGTGAAAAATGTTTTTCCGGTGCAGCGTCAGCAGTCCTTCCGCCATGTTGCGCACCAGGTTGAGCGCCGCCTGGGGAGATATTTGGGGAAGGGTTTCCATATCCGCCATCCGCGGATAGGGGGGGTGTTCGGAGATGATGAAAGTAAACGGCCCCGCCTGTCCTACTTCATAAACGCGCAGGAGCCCCTGGTGGGATTGTTCCACGATGGTGAGGGAGCGGACGATGAATTCAGGATCCCAGCCGAAGATGCCGGCTTCTTCCGTGGGAACCACCCGCAGCATGACGGGAGCAAAGTTGGATTTCAGGGTAGCTGTGAAAATTTGCTGGGGGCCTTTGGCTCCGACAAGCTGAATATTTTCCAATTGGGGAAAGAGAGAGGAAATCTGGTCCATGGGAAAGGAATCGTCGGCAGACATGGAAAAGGGAGGTGGAATAGTATTGATTCCCACTCTACCTTAAATTCCCCTACGGAAGCAACTCTATAAGCGGGCATATTTTGATGGCGGGACGCCCTGATGCTGAACGGACGCCAATCATGCCCGGATGGAGCGCGCCTTTTTCCGTAACCGGCCAGTCAAATCAGGGCAGCCAGGAACAGGCCGTAATGAGCGGGGAAAATTTCAGTTGTTTCAACCGCCGCGGCGGCATGTTGCCGCAGATGCCCGCGGCAAGGTAAATCCTGTTGGGTTCCTGTTTTTTTCCGGGAGCGGCAGGGAGGGTGGATGAACGAGGGCGTTCCAACCGTTAAAGCCGGGACATACAGGAACCCGGAAACAGGATCGCCGAGGCGTGGCCGTTTGACTGGAAGATGGCTGCTGTTATCAGCAGGAACAGCAGAAGGGGGGAAGGGAAGGAGGCCTTGCATGGACAAGGAGAAACAGTCCCCTGCATCAGGGCCTTTTCAGGATGATAGGCGGCGAGGGATTGGCCTGCCATACGGGAGTGGCGGCTTTCGCGTCCGCTTCTTCGAGCGTTTTACGGCCTTTGACCTTGACCAGGTGTTCCCGGAGGATGCGCCGCAGTTCCAAGGCGGAGGCCGGGTCATCCTGCACGCTGTGCCCGGACGGAACGATTTTTTCACTGGCGCTCCAGTCCAGGTGGGATGAGTGGTACTTGACCACTCCGTCGGAGGAATTGGGAGTGTCGTTCCTGCCCCTGTCTCCAATGATGGAATGAACGGGAACATTTGGGGAGCCGCGCAGCTCCGACATGTATTTGACCAGGGATGAATTCGGGGAAAGCTGGCGGATGCTGGTCAGCTCGTCCTTCAGTTGCAGGGGGTTGAGTAGGAACATGCCGCGGCTGAGAGTGGCGATGCGGGTGACTTCTTCCAGCATGTCCGAGGGGAGGTCGATCAGGCGCTGGCCCAGTCTTCCTATCCAGTTGTCCGCGAAAGTGGAACCGCGGTGCGGGGTGGCCATGTACACGATGCGCGTGACTCCCTGGGGCGGGGAAAAGATGAAATTATTCTGGAGCCGTTCAAGCGTTTGTTCATCATAATGGAGGGGGGCCATTCCTTTCTTCCAGTTTTCCAGCGTCATTCCCTCAAACGTTTCCGGAGAAAGCTCAAATACTCCCTTCATCAGCGTCCAGGGTTTGGTGGAGTTATTGAAGCGGGTGATGAGGCCGCCCATGGAGTGTCCCACCATGACGATGTTGTTCATTTCCCTGGATGTTCCGCGGGGATTGTATTCCTGCATGAGCTCCTTCAGGGCCTGCCGCTGCCTGCTGGCCGGAATGGTCCAGGCCAGCCCGGACGGATAGCCGAAGAACCAGAATTGGTAGTTTTCCCGGATGACCGGATCCACCAGGAGACGGTTGGTCAGGTTAGCGAAGGTGGCGGGGCCGGACATCAGGCCGTGGGTGAAAACCACGGGTATTTTCCGGGGGTCATAGGGTTCGGAAAAATAAAGCCCCATCGTATTGATGGCCTTTTTGGGGCGGAATGCCCCCAGCAGTTCCGTTCCGTCTGCGTCGGAAAGCTTCCAGAAGAGAGCGATGGGGACGGAAAAATTGGCCGCCAGAGGCTGCCGCACCTTATTTTTGCCAATGAAGATGTGCTCATTCATCAGGCGCGGAATGGTGCGGAGGGTTGGTTTCCCGTCCACCATGCGGTCAAAGTCCAGAATGGCCGTCAGCGTGTGCACGTTGCCGTTGTCCTTAAGCACGTTGGCATGGGGGCGGGAACCGCCCCGGGGCGCCAGCCCCGCCAGCGGTATGCCCATTCCCTCTACCGTCACGCTTTCGCGCAGGCGGAAGGAGGGGTCCACTTCATCGGACATGAAAATGGCCTCATAGAACCACGGATTGCTGTCCCTGGCATAGGGAGATTTTTCAATGACGAAGGGAAGGCTTAGGCGCTTCTTCTCATCCATGCCGCCTTTGCGTTTGGCTTCCTTCAGGTGGGCGGCCAGCTCCCGAATGCACGCATTGTATTTTTTCCGGGCTTCCGGCCATTCCCGGCTGCGGTTGGGAGAGGAAAGAATGAGCCATGCGGCATAGGCCTCCCGGATAGCCGCGGCGTCATCCTGGTAATGGGCGTACTCCATTTCCTGCCGCTGGTGCAGGGAACAGCCGGAAAGGCTTATGGCCAGTCCTAAGAGAAGGATGGAAACCGTTTTCATGATGCGCGGTGTAAATAAGCAGGGAAGGGAGGGTTATTCAGGAGAGCATGTCCAGCGCCCGGTTCATGGATTTGAGGAAGGTCTGCACTTCCTCTTCCGTATTGTACAGGGCAAAGGAGGCGCGGGTAGTCCCGGTGGTGCCCAGGGCGCACATGAGCGGCTGGCAGCAATGGTGCCCGGTTCTTACGGCAATCCCCATCTGGTCCAGCAACGTACCCAGGTCATAGTGGTGGATGCCCCCCGCCAGGACGGAGACCACGGCGCTGTGCGGCACGTCCGGGGCCAGTACGGTCAGGCGCGGCATGGCCTTCAGGCCTTCCACCGCCATATCCGTCAGTTTCTGTTCATGGGCGGCAATGTTGTCCAAGCCCAGCCCGGAGACGTAGCGGATGGCGGCCGCCAGACCCACTGCCCCGCCAATGTTGGGCGTTCCCGCTTCATATTTGAAAGGGATGTCGTTGTAAACGGTTTTTTCAAAGGTGACTTCCTTGATCATTTCCCCACCGCCCATCCACGGCGGCAGTTTCTCCAGCAGCTCCCTTTTTCCCCACAGCGCGCCGATGCCGGTGGGCGCGTACAGCTTGTGGCCGGAAAAGGCGTACAGGTCGCAGCCCAGTTCCTGAACGTCCACATTCATGTGGGAAACAGCCTGGGCTCCGTCAATCAGCACGATGGTTTCCTGCCTGTTCTCCTTGGCGAGCGCGGCCATTTCCCTCACGGGATTAACCGTTCCCAGCGTATTGGAAACGTGTCCCACGGCTACGATGCGGGTGCGTGGGGAAAGCATGTTCCGGTAAGCTTCCATGTCCAGAGTCTGGCCCGGCGTCAGGGGAACCGCTTTCAGGACGGCGCCCGTGCGTTCGCACAGCATTTGCCAGGGAACGATATTGGAATGGTGTTCGGAAGCGGTTACGATGACTTCGTCTCCCGGTTTGACCATGCCGGACGCGGCGATGGTATCCGCCGCCAGGTTGATGCCCATCGTGCAGCCGGAAGTGAACAGGACTTCCGCCGTTTCCGGCGCGTTGATGAACCGCGCCACCGTTTCCCGCGATTCTTCATGCGCTTCCGTCGCGAGCTGGCTCAGGTAGTGGGAGCCGCGGTGCACATTGGCGTTTTCCGTATCGTAGTAATGGCGGATGGCGTCCAGCACGGCCAGGGGTTTTTGCGTAGTGGCCGCATTATCCAGGTAAATGAGAGGCTTGCCGTGCACGCTGGTTTCCAGAATGGGGAACTGCGGGCGAATGGTTGCTGTGTCAAGCATGGCTATGGTACTAGTGAGGGTTCTTTGCGCAATTCATCCCAGCCTCCTTCCAGAATGAAAATGGGCGCGCGGATGCCGTATTCCGGCTTTTTCAGTTCATTGGCCACGGCCGCGCTGGAGGTGCAGTCCCTGCTGCAAAAGATGACGATGCAGAATCCCCTGTCCTCTGCCGTCATCAGGGCTTCCATGGCATTCGCCAGGAGTTCCTGGTAATTGGCATCCGCCGGACGGATGGGGTAAACGGGGGCCCGGGTGACGGTATGGCGTTCAAAGTCGTCCTGCTTTCTGGCATCTATCCAGAGGATTTTTCCCGGCCATTCCTTTAATACCTGGGAGAGGCACACGTGCCCTTCCTCCAGAGTTTCCGGGTTGCAGGGCGGCGTGCGGAACGGCTGGATGACGCGCAGATCCAGCGCGGCGACGCCTACGGCCAGCAGAAATACGGCCAGCAGGAGTTTCAGAGCGGAGGAAAAGGCGTCTCTCATGGAAGGAAGGGCGGATGTCAGTTTTCCTTGATGGCCAGGAACCCCATTTGGCGTTTGTAGCGCGGCACGGCGGAATCCGTGCGCACCCAGATGGTGTTGAAGGCCGGCCTGGCCGTGGATTTGGGAGTGACGATGATTTTATATTCCCTGCCTTTTTTCACGGTCACAGGTTCGTAGTCAAAGGCGTCTCCCGTCAAATCCACCGTGGTCAGGTTGACGGGCAGTTCTTTGGAGATGGTGATTTTTATGGTTTTGGGCGCGGCGGCCTCTCCTCTGGCCCATTCCAGCTTGCGGGGTTCCATCCGGATGATGTCCGGGATCTGCGCGCGTATGACCAGCTTGTAGGCGGAGCCGTTGGCGTACACCGTCATGTCCTTGTCCACGGTGCCGGAAAAGTTGCCGGTTTTCATTACGGCGCTGATGACGCCGGATTCCCCCGGGGCATACGTCAGCTTGTTATCCTTCGCTCCGGCGGTGGTGCAGTCGCAGGAAACGTGGATTTTACTGATGGTGACCGGGGTGCCGGAAGTGTTGGTGAAGGAGAAGGATGCCGTGATGCTGTCCTGGTCCGGAGCCACCTTTACCGGAACCACCGTTTCCTTGAAGGACAATTCATTTTTGCCGGAGGCGAGGCTCCCGCACAAAAGCAGTCCTGACAGAATAACGAGCCGGGTGGTCATGGGCGTTTCAGGATGTTTTTTCTTCTTTATTCCTGGCGGAGAAAATGCTGGCGATGAAGAAAATAATTGCCGCTACGAAGATGCAGGAGTCCGCCACATTGAAGGCGGGCCAGCGGTAGTTGAAGAGGGGGATGGTGACGTCAATGAAGTCCACCACGTAACCGTTCATCAGCTTGGTGAAGAAACCGTGCTGCTGCTCATACGGAATCAGGAAGCCCTGAATCAGGCGGTCCGTCAGGTTGCCGGCTACGCCCGCCAGCAGCAGGACATAGGCCAGCTTGAGCCATGCCGTGTGGAAGAAGTTTTTCCGGTAAAGCACGACCAGGACCACGATGGCGAGCACGGGAACTGCCAGAAAAAGATAGCTGGACCAGACGGTGCCGTTCCCCAGCCCGAAAGCAACGCCCGTGTTGTGCACGCGGGTAATGTTCATGGTTCCGTCCAGGAAGGAAATGGGTTCCAGTTCCCTCAGTTTGTTCAGGGCGTCCACCGTGTTTGGATTCAGGTCCGGGAGCCGCGCCAGTTCCGCCTCCGGCATGCGTCCGTTCGTGGCGAAGTCCAGCGTGCCGTCCGCATTGATGTGCTGGAAGCCCGGAAAGTCCGGCAGATAGGCGTACTTATGGAGCTTTTCGTTCAGGTAGTTCAGCGGGAAGCGGCGGATAATCCACAGCTTGCTGGCCTGGTCCAGCGCATACAGCCCTACGCCCAGCAAGCTCCACCAGAGCCAGCCGGGGGGCGTCTTTTTATGGGGGGCGGGTTCTTTTTCCGTCTGGGGGTCCATATAAAGGTCGGAAAATGGAGTGGATGCGGTTCAGGAAAGAACTTCCGCGCAGCGTTCGCATACGTCCCCGCCTTCCGCCGCCGGTTCATACCGGCGGCAGCGCGGGCACATGGCATGTTCTGTTTTTGCGGCGGAGGCTGCCAGTTCCGGACCGGTTTTCACGTCAAGGTCCGCGATGATGAAGAATTCCGTGGCAAACGCCCGGTCTTCCAGAAGCGCCACGACGTCTTCGCTCTCATTCACGGGAACGGTCAGGGTAATGGATGCCTCATTATTTTTGGAAAACACCTTGGCTTTCACCTGTTCTTCAATGGCTACCTGAATGACGGACTTGATTTCCTGGAGACGGGAAATAACGGAGGTCGCCTCCTGGGTATCATATTCCGGCATGGGGGCGGGGAAGTCCTGCTCATGCACGCTGCCTTCATATCCCGCGTATTCCCAGGCTTCATCCGCCGTGAAGGCCAGGATGGGAGCCAGCAGACGGCACAGAGCCTTGAAGATGATGGTCATGGCCGTTTGTGTGGCGCGGCGGCGCACGGAGGAAGATGAGTCGCAGTACAGGCGGTCCTTGGTGGTGTCCACGTACAGGGCGGACAGGTCGCTGGTGCAGAACTGGTTGATGGCGCTGAACGCCTTGCGGAAGTCATAGGCTTCATAGGCCTTCAGCGTTTCCCTGATGACGGCGTTCAGGCGTTCCAGAATCCAGCGGTCCAGGAGGGGCATGTGTTCCGGGGCGACTGCCTGCGCGGCGAAATCGAATCCGCTGATGTTGCCCAGCAGGATGCGCAGGGTGTTGCGGAGGCGGCGGTAGGGTTCCGTCACCTGCTTGAAGAGGTCTTCCCCGAAGGGGACTTCATTTTGCCAGTCCACAGAGGCGGCCCACAGGCGCACGATGTCTGCGCCGTATTTGTCGTAGTAATAGGCCGCGTCAATGGGTTTGCCGCTCTTGGCGTCGGATTTGGAGGTTTTTTTCCCGGTGTCCTTGTCCACGACGAAGCCGTGGGTCATTACGGCCTTGTACGGAGCCTTGCCGCGCCAGGCGACGGAAAGCATCAGGGAACTCTGGAACCAGCCGCGGTGCTGGTCCGTAGCTTCCAGGTAAAGGTCCGCCGGCGCGTCCAGCCCGGGGCGGTTGTCCATGACGGCCATATGGGAACTGCCGGAATCAATCCAGACGTCCAGCGTATCCTTGCCCTTTTTCCAGGTCTTCGGCAAGCCGAGGCGTTCGCACAGGTCTTCATCGGAGAGTTCAAACCAGATGTTGGAACCGTGTTTCTCCACCATATCCGCGATTTTGCGAACCAGAGCGGCGTCCAGGACGGCTTTGCCGTTTTCGTCAAAGAAGACGGGCAGCGGCACGCCCCAGGTGCGCTGGCGGGAGATGCACCAGTCCGGCCTGGCTTCCACCGTGCCGTAAATGCGGTTGCGGCCCCAGGAGGGCAGCCACTGCACCTTGTCTATTTCTTCCAGGGCCTGCGGGCGGAGCTTGTCCATGGAGATGAAAAACTGTTCCACGGCCCGGAAAATAATAGGCGTCTTGGAACGCCAGCAGTGCGGATACTGGTGGCGGTATTCTTCCACGCCGAAGAGGTTGTTGCCCTGTTCCAGCATGGAAATGATGTCCTTGTTGGCGTCAAAGACATGTTTGCCCACCAGGGAGGGCACGCCCACTTCTTCCGTGTATTTGCCGTCGTCGTCCACGGGGGAGAGGACGGGCAGTCCGTATTGGCGTCCCACGTTATAGTCGTCCGCGCCGTGGCCGGGAGCGATGTGGACGATGCCGGTTCCGGTGTCCGTGGTGACAAAGTCCGCCAGGATGATTGTTGACGTGCGGGAAAGGAAGGGATGGCGGGCCTCGCAGTTTTCCAGTTCGGCTCCCTTGAATTCACGAATGGTTTCCGCAAGAGCCCAGCCCGTTTTCTGAGCGAAGGCATCCAGCAGATCCTTGACGATGACGAGGTTTTCCGTCTGGCCGTCTTTCATGAACCTGCCTGCCACGTAGGTGAAACGCGGATGGAGTGCGAGACCTACGTTGGCGGGCAGTGTCCACGGAGTAGTGGTCCAGATGACCATGGATGCTTTCAGGCCCAGGGGATTGTCCAGAAGCGGGAAGCGCACGAAAACGGAGGAACTGACCTTTTCCTTGTAGTCGATTTCCGCTTCCGCCAGCGCCGTATAGGCCCCATAGGACCACTGGACGGGTTTGCGGCTCTGGTACACCGCTCCGTCTTCCACCAGTTTGGCGAACACGCGCAGGATGTTGGCCTCATACGCCGGCTTCATGGTCAGGTAGGGATTCTCCCAGTCGCCGAACACGCCCAGGCGGCGGAAGGAAGTGCGCTGAATGTCAATGAAGCCTTTGGCGAATTCCGCACAGCGTCGGCGGATTTCCGCCGCATCCAGGTCACGGGCCTTCTGAACCACCTTGAATTCGATGGGGAGGCCGTGGCAGTCCCAGCCCGGAATATAGGGGGCGGCATAACCGGCCATGGTTTTTGATTTCAGGACCAGGTCCTTGAGAATTTTGTTCAGGGCCGTACCCATGTGCACGTCCCCGTTGGCGAAGGGGGGGCCGTCATGAAGGAGGAACCGGGGTGCGCCCTGTGCCATCCTGCGGGACAAAATTCGTTCGTACAGCCCGGTGTCTTCCCACTTTTTCAGGCGTACGGGTTCGTTTTTCGTCAGATCCCCTCTCATGGGGAAACCGGTCTCCGGCAACAGGATGGTGTCTTTGTAATTCTTTTCGGGCGCACTCATGCCCGGAAAAAGTACCACCGGGCCCGGTTCCGGTCAACCCTGCGGTGCGGCACACGCCGGTCCTAGCACATTCATTCCCGTCGTGTTCCGGAGGAAGTGTCCGCTCCGGAGGGCGCACCCCCGCGGGCAGAAGACGGGGAAGAAAGGAATCCCTGTTCCCTGAGCCATTGTTCGGCGGCTTCAGGCCATTGATCCGTGGGATGTCCGCGTTTTTCCATGCCATACCCGTGGCCTCCCGTGGGATAGAAGTTCAGACTGGCGGGAACCCCCTTTTCCCGGCAAGCCTGTTCCATCAGCCTGCTGTTGGCGCAGGAAACGCCGTCATCCAGAGCGTGGACGAGGAACACCGGCGGCGCCTGCTCCGTCACCTGTCTCTCTGCGGAACACATCTCCTCCAGGGCAGGGGATGGATGGGCCCCCAATATTTTGTTGCGCGTTCCCCCGTGGGTAGTATGGGGCGCCATGGTAATGACGGGATAAATAAACATGGAAAAATCCGGACGGGCGGAAATGTTTTTCAGCGGATTTTCCGCTTCTTCCGGCAGGGTGCGGTTCCACAGCGTAGAGGCCATGGCCGCCAGATGGCCGCCAGCGGAAAAGCCCATGACGCCGATGCGAAGAGGGTCAATTCCCAGGGAAGAGGCGTTTTTCCGCACGGTCCTCAGAGCCTGGCGGGCGTCCAGCAGGGGACCGGGAAACTTCCCCAGGGCATTGCCGGTTCCTGAAACGCGGTATTTCACGACAACCCCCACCATGTCGTGTTCCGCCGCCCAGCCGGCAATGCGGCTCCCTTCCTTTTCAATGGCCTGGATGGCATACCCCCCTCCCGGAAAAATACACAGGGCCGTGCGCTTGTCCTGCGGACTCCATCCGGCGGGAAAGTGAAGCTGGATTTGCGCTTCTCCTACGTCCGTAATGTGTCCGGCGGAGGCTTGTTTTTCTTTCAGATCCGCCGCTTTGAGCCCCAGGGAAATCCATTCGGAGTGAAAGGCTTTTCCCTCTGAGGGAGGGCAGAAGGCGCTCAGCGCGGACGGCTCAGGCGGAACGGCCCCGGCTGAAGCGCAGACGAATGTCAGAAAAAGCGCGGAGAATAATATCTGTTTCTTGTTCATGGTTTGTTGGCCAGTGAAATGACGAGTTTGGAAAGGCCCTGCACCACTTCTGCAAACTGGGGATAGTCCAGCTTTTCAGCCGTATCGCTGGTTTCATGGTAATCGTCGCAGCGGAGGAAGGCCGTATCCGTGGCGGCAAAGGAGGGGATGCCTTCCTTCATGTATCCCCAGTCGTCAGACCAGGAAACGCCGCGGGTGTAATACGGGAACACGGCGGAACGCACCGGAAAGCGGCTCAAGGCGGAAAATTCCTCCGCGCAGGAGCGTGCCAGTTTGCGGCCCGTGTTGGTGGAGAGGAAAGCAACATAGTCGCAGCGGTCCGGCAGGCCGGCCAATCCGGCAACCACGGCGGATTGGCGTTTTTTATTCACCCGGGGGGAATAGCAGCCCAGCGTTTCCAGGGCAATCATGCCAATGATTTTTTCCCTGCCCGAATGATGGGAGACGGATTTGGCATGTACTGCGCTGCCCATGGCGGGCGTCTGGTAAAAAGGAGGCTCTTCATTGGCGTAGGCCACCAGACAAACATCGTGGAGGGTGGAAGTTGCTGCAAGGGCACGTGCCGTTTCCAGCAGGGCGGCTACGCCGGAAGCGTTGTCATTGGCTCCCGGAGTTCCGGTGCGGGAAGGCCGGGCAGGACCGTGGTCGTGCCAGTTGTCCATGCCCACTTTGGTATCGTAATGCGCGCCGACGATGAGCATTTTGGGCCGGGGGGAGGTTCCTTTCTTGATGGCGATGAGATTATATGCCGTCCAGTCCTTTACGGCGCCGAATTCTCCGGAGGGCGGGATATGAACAGCCTGGCGCGTGACGGCATAACCCATTCCCTCCAGTTTTTGTTCAATGTAGCGGGCGGAACGCTCCATGGAGCCGGGGTGGTAGACGTTCCGTTCACCGATGGTATCCGCCAGGTGGAATACATGCGCTTTCAGGAGCGTTTCCGTTTGGTCCGTGTCCGGTATTTCTCCGCTTCCGCGGGGAGAAAAAAGCTTGGAACAGGAGCTGAGGGCGATGCAGACCACCACTATGAGCAGACCGAGCCTGAAAGTCATGAAAAAGAAATGCATAGCGGAAATTGAAGAGGTAACGCAGAAAGGGGAGTCCTAATGGGAAAGCGGAGGAAAATCAAGACGCACCGTTTCTCCCTTATTCATGGACAAATCCTTTTTCCGGCCCTGATGCATGAACCGGAATTTGCCCGGACGCGCAGCGGTAGCCGTGGCCTGCACCCGGCCGTTTTGCCAGGACAAGTCCACTTTAAGCCCTCCCCGCGTGCGCAATCCCGTGGCTGACCCCTTCTTCCAGTCGTCTGCCAGGGCCGGAGCCAGCAGGATAACCTGGAACCCGTCCTGCATGATCCGGCTCTGGATCAGGCATTCGGCCACGCCGGAGGAAAAGCCGAAGTTCCCTTCTATCTGGAACGGGGGATGGAGGTCAAAAAGGTTGGAGTTGATGTAGTGCCTCAGCATGGTGTACATCCTGTCCTCTGCGGCGTTCCCGTCGCCAAGGGCGGCATAAAGATTGATGAGCCACGCCGTGCTCCATCCGGTCCTGATGCCGTTGTTTCCCATATCCGCGTACTTGCGCCGGAAATCGGCTGACTTGCGTACGGCCTCCGCATATTCCGGAGTATTGAGAACATCCCATTCCGTGCCGGGGAACAGGCCGTAAAGGTGGCTGATGTGCCGGTGGCCCTTCTGCATTTCTTCAAAAGGCTGCCTCCATTCCTGCACCCTTCCGTCGGGACCGATGGAAGGCTGGGGAATTTTTCTGAGAAATTGGACGGCTTTAAGCAGGGTGGGAGTCCTTACGCCCAGCTCTCCGCAGGCGTAGATATAATTGCGGAGAGCCTCCCTGCCCAGAAGCTGGTCATGGGACGTGCCGTTGGAAACATAGGAAAGCACGTTGGGGCCTGTGCCGTCCGGCGCGTAAAATCCGGTCTCCGGAGACACCCCCGGGCCGGAGAGGTAACGGCCCTCGCCGTCATCTTCAAACCAGGACATGATGAAACGCGCGTTGGATTCCAGAATGGGCAGCGATTTTTTAAGGTCTTCCCGGTCTCCGGTAAAGCGGTAACTGTCCACCAGGTGGGCGCATGCCCATGCCCCGTTCATGAGGCTGGCCCCCCATTCCGGATTGTTGCCTGAAAAATAGGTGCGCTTCCAGCAATCCGTATAGTGGCCGAAGCAGAAGCCGTCCCGTTTGATGAAGCGCGCAAACTCCTCTCCGTGGGGGCGCAGGCTGCGGACAAAATCAAGATAGGATCTCTGGAATTCTCCCAGCCCGGTGACATGGGAGGGCCACTGGTTCATCTGGCTGTTGATGTTCAGGAAATAGCAGCCCATCCACGCCGCCCTCAGCTCCGGATTCCATAATCCCTGCAAACCGCAGGGAAGCTGCCCCGGCCTGGTGTGGGCAATCGTGCAGAAGCGGCCGAACTGGAAAAGCTGTTCCAGAAGATCCGGATCCTTCTTTCCCTGTTTGACCCGCTCCAGCCTTTGGGCGGTGGTCATGGCGGAAACCCCGGCCGGGGAATCCCCCAGATCCACCTGACAGCGCGTCATGAGCCGGGAAAAATAATCTTCCGTTTCCGCCGCCAGTTTTTTCCATCCCGCCTTTTGCGCTTTTGCCAGGATTCGCGCGTTTTTAGCCGCCAGGGAATGCGTCAGGGGAGCTTCCGGCTTCCGGATATTGTAATCTGTGGAAATGGATGAAAGCACCATCACTTCCCGGGCGGAATCAAGAATAATTGTTGAGCCTTTGCGGGTAACGGAGGCTCCGGGCGCCAGAATGACCACCGTGTTTTCAAACCGGGTGCCTCCGTTGCTTCCCTGTCCTTCCAGCACCCAGCCATTCGGCTGCGCAACAATTCGGGCGGACGGATCCGGGTGTTCCAGATTCAGGGAAACGCGGCATCCGGACGGCATCGTGCAGGCAATGTGGTAGGCGGCGCAGTCGCTGGACGGGGCCGCCAGGATTTCTGTGGTCAATTCCCCCGTGCCGAATTGGGCGCGGGTGGTTGCCTTGCCCCGCCGCATATCCAGCGTACGCTGATAGGAGGAAGGTGAGGGAAGCCCCTGGAATTCCACCTGAAGACGCCCCCCCTGCTGGTAATCCCCCGCAATGTTGCCGGGGGGAAGGATATTCTTACGGAATAGCTGGTCCGCACTGCGGTATTTTCCTTCTTTGCAAAGTTCGCGCGCCTTGTCCAGAGCTTCCGCGGCGCCTTCCCTCATTTGGAAATTTTTCTTTGCGAAAATACTTCCTTCATTGAGGACGACGGTTTCCTTCGGAAAAACGCCGAAAGAGAGGATGCCCAGCCTTCCATTGCCCGTGCCGTATCCTTCCGTCCATACCCGGGCGGGGGTGGCGGCGGTGACCTGCATGGGGGCCGGAATGGCCCAGAGTGGGACGGCTGCCGCGAAAAGGCAGAGCAGGAAGGAATGTTTCAAGGTTGCAGGGACGTTCATGGGAGAAGATAATGTTGCGTATAATAAAAGTAAAAGAAAGCTGGTGTAAAAAACGCTATTTTTTAAATCGTCTTCCGGTGCCGGCGTAAATGACCGCAAATGCGATGCTTCCCACCAGAAAGTACAGGGAGGCGGACAGGAGCACGGAGTTCTGGAGAATGATGCTGGCGAGCCAGATCAGCATGGCGAAGGCGAGGCAGTACATGATCTTCCCCATGAACCGGCACAGCGCCTGTTCATCATACTGCTTTTTCTGCCCTCTGTTCATCATATTGCAGCCTGCGATGAGACAGGAACATTTCCCCATGGAAAGAATGGCTCCAAGAATCATGAAACCTGCCATCATGGCGACGGGTATCGGAACAGGTGCATCCATAAGCTGGTAAAATGAGGGAATGGGAGAACCTGGTCATTCGACCGGGCGGGCATGCGGGGCGGCGTTTTGCGGAATACGTTGGGGAAACTGTGTTTCTTTCAGCAACGGAGAAACTCCGTTGTTCCTGCCGAAGGCTTCCGCAGGGTACGGTTACAGTTTTTTTTGACATTAAAACAGGAAACAGCAGGAACAGAACCAGGCGATGATGAGCAGGCCGCAGGTAAATTCCAGCAGCAGGCCGGCAAGCATCCCAAGCGCCGCTCCGGAACCGGCCCTGAAGGCGTCCATGATATCCTTTCTGGCAAAGATAAGTTCCGCCAGCAGCGCCCCCAGGAACGGCATGAACAAAAGGCCTACGATGGGGGAGAAAAGGAGGCTCCCCGCGACGGCGCCGATGATGGCTCCCCAGATGCCGGCGGCAGTGCTGCCGAATTTTTTGGCGCCCATGCCTCCGGAAAGCTTGTCAATGACCATGCCTCCCGCCACCAGCAGCGCCAGGACGGTCCATTCCCACCACGCCAGGTTTTCTCTGCCCATGGCTCCCTGCCAGACGCACCCGGCCGCAATGATGATAATTCCGGGAAGCATGGGGATGAGCGTGCCGATCAGCCCCATGCCGAATAACAGCAGGGTGACGCACCAGACGAGGGTTTCCGAAAGGAGATGGGGCATGCTTTCCTTCTTATCAGGAAGCCGGACAGGTGGCAAGGTTTCTGCCCGGCTTGCGGATGACGAAGAAAGGAAAAAAGGGGGAGAAATTATTATTGCGGTTGTTGCGGGCGTGGTATGGAATGGCGCCTATGACTTCCACCGGTGTTTATCTATGCGGTTGCATCATGTTCTTTTGCGTTTTTTCTCAGGGGGCCACGTCTTCTCCGCCAGCCGTTTCCGCAGCGGATTCCTCCGCCGTACGCGAACTGGCCCATTCCCTGAAGGCCCGTGTGGGCATGGCTGCGGAAATGCTGGATACGGGGGAAACCGTCATGGTGGGGGATGAGGCGGCCTATCCCATGCAGAGCGTCGTCAAATTCGTGCTGGCCTTGTCTGTCTTGAAGCGGGTGGACCAGGGCGCCATGAATCTGGAACAGATCATCCGCATACGTCCGGAACAACTGGTGAAAGATACCTGGAGCCCCCTCCGGGAGCGTTTCCCGCAAGGCGGCGATTTCTCTCTGAAGGAACTGCTGAGAGTGACTGTTCAGGAAAGCGACAACAACACCTGCGACCTCCTGTTTGGCCTTATTGGAGGGCCGCAGGGCGTGCAGAAGGATTTGAAGGAATGGGGAATTGACGGCATTAATGTCCGTTTTACGGAAGAAGAAATACACCGGAATCATGATTTGCAATATGTCAACTCAAGCCGTCCGTCGGCCATGAACTCCCTGCTCCGGGCGTTTGACGAAGGTAAAATTCTGGCAAGGGGTACACAGAATTTTCTTTGGGGTATCATGGCGGGGTGCTCTACAGGCCCTGAACGTTTGAAAGGGCAGCTGCCGCGGGATTACGTGGTGGCGCATAAGACGGGATCCGGATTCACGCTGCCGGGGGGTGGCGTTACCGCCCGCAATGACGTCGGCATCATTGTTCTTCCCAACGGCCGGAAAATGGCGGTTTCCGTGTTTATCAGGGATTCAAAGGATTCTGAATCCGCTTGTGACCGGGTGATTGCCTCCATGGCCCGCTGGCTGTGCATGGAGTGGAGACCTGCCGCCGGAAAAGAATAACGGAATGATGCAGAACAGTCTTGGCGTCAGATTTTCAAAGGATTCTGGCTTTTGATATTCAGCACATTGCTTGGATGAGCAATAAAGTAAACAATCCCATTTTTAATATTAATCACATGTTCTACATGTTGAGAAACGAATATTATTGTTTTTATTTATCTTTTTCTATAACAGGAGATGAAATCCTTTCCAAGAACTTTTCCAATTCCAAATACAGCGGTTCTAATTCAAATACTCGAACTTCTAAACCACTCTTGTTGTCCCTTTCTTGTAACCAAAAGAGCTTCTTCGTATATTCTTCACCTCCAATTTTTTTCTTGTCAAAAAGATGAATGTGTTTGGTATTATATGCCATGAACAATAAATAAGGTTTTTTATTTATTATAATATGAAATATACCCAGATTCCCTATAAAAGGAACGTCTGTTTCCGTTTTTCCATCCCGAAATAAATTGTATTTGTTGATAATTTTCGCTAATTCCTTCTTTTGTTCCAAATTTAATTTTTTAACTCGATGTTTTTTATTCTCTTTAAGAAAAGATGTTTCCGCATATAAATCGATTTGTTGATATTCTTGATCTGCTGCCCCTCTTTTTGAGATAAGGCAAAAAAATAAAAATATGATTATAATTGATTTCATGATTAAATAAATTCGAAATTATGTGGGATAGTCCCGCTGTAAAATTCTCAAAATATTTTGGTTTTTGATATTCATAATATTACTCGGATGAAAAAACAAGAGTAAACAATTACGAATTAAAATGACGATGAATAGAGACTCATAACCTGTTTAGTACATAGAAAGACATCATTGTATTCAGATTGAACTAACCAAGCCATCAGTCTGGAATTTACAGTAAGCGAATTTGATTGATTATATTACTCAATTTAACAGTAATATTACCGTATATAGTAGGATCCACATTGAATTTTTGCATATTTTCCGATATATAATCTAGAATTCTAAGAGCAGGAACTAGACATCCTTTGATTGATTGGGGATCTTGCTTCAGACGGATTTGTAGCGTATTCGCCAATGCATTAATTATATCTGAATCATCTTCACTTGCTTCCGACAAAAGATACGGTTCCATAGAAGGAAAGTAAAAAGCGAATGCTTTACTTCCCATCCATTTTAAATCTTCTTCATAATATGTCGGACATTCAAAAAAAAGATTTGCGGCTTCGCTCTGGCTTTTTCCATGGAAATGTTTCAGGGCTGTTAACTCGTCAAGATTTCCTGGTGTAGGATTAATATCTTTTTTAGTTGGAATAGTTGTCATATTTGAGGGAGTGGTGGGAGGTTGTTGCATCCTGCCTTTACCGCATGTTTTGCGCATTTTGAAAAGGCTTTTATCTTATTTGTCAATTCATTTTTGTGACTGGATACGGCTGCTGCGCTCCCTTTAGTAATACTATCAGGAAGAATATAGTCACATTTTTTCTTAAAATATAACGAGCAGCCAGTAATTTCCGCTGCCCTAGCCGCCAATAATTTCAAATAATCAGGGCATTTGAGGCAAGCTTTACATCCCGCTGCATTTTTATCGGCAGCTTTGTATCCATCATAAATCGCAAGACATTCGGCTGTTTTTTTACTTTTTCTTTAGCATCTTTTACTGCAACTTTTTTCGCTGCTTCTTTAGTTGCAATTTTTGCTCCTGTTTTCATGCCTTGCAAAGCTATGGCAGGCCCTATTCCTTCCCCTGTTGGTCCTCCTAAAATAACATCTCCTACAACAAGGGCTGCAGATAAAAGGTCAATCCCGAAATCTCCCCAACTATATAAACCAAGAATATTAATATCAGATTTTGGTTCGTTGTTTATAAATACATAATTGTTTGCTATGAGATTCTCACTGATTTTATCTTTCCCAATCCATCTTTCATCATGGAGGTTATAATGGCGGTAATTGCATCCAAATATTTTTAGCTCGTTATGCACCAATAAAATACAACTAGGAATGGAATTGAGGATACAATATTCCCAAGAATGTCCAATCGAGAAATTTTATTCACATGATTATACGGAAATTCAGCAAAAGAGGATAATATAAATGATATGATCCATTGGACTGCGAATATAAAAGAAATATAATAAGCATCCGTTGACGGTCTAAAAAATCCAAAACACAAAAAACACGTTAGAATGCAACATGTAAATAAAAAATGTTTTTTTGTTTTGGAATTAACAGAAATGATAATTATGGATAAGATAAATGATAGCGAAATTAAAAATGCTCCTCCACAAAATGGAAACATCGCTAATTCTAACAAACTCCAGAATATTAGAGAAATACATCCAATTATTAAAAATCTATGGTTCATTTCAATATTAAATTTCAAATTAATTTTTCATAAATATTTTGAACAATATGGATTGCAGTCCAAAGCTTTTTGTATTTCTCTTCCTTGATTTTCAATTTGTTTGCTTGTTGGTTCAATAATTTTTGTCTCAATGAGGTCAGGTAAAAGTTCTTCAAATCCCATCTTCCATCCACCTTCCGGAGTGCCTATTGCTTTAGAAGAAATCAGATAAAATCCACAATTAATATAGCAAGAAACATGATTAATTAATCTTTGCGTATTTCTATCTTTGCATCTACCTATCTTTTGCATTCCGGCTTCCGCTTCGGATAGACATTCTGCTACACATTCGACAGGTTTAATCACCTTTCCATTTTCCGAATATTTGTCAACAAATTTGTGGCACATGTCACAAGCTTTGGGTATATAGGGGTCTGATACCATTCTTCCCTCGCCATCACAACATTTAGAATCCTTGTATTTATTGTAATTATCACAATATTGGTGAGCAGCAGAGTTAACAATACGATCTCTGTCCTGTATTTGATTGATAATAGCAACAGTCAAAGCACCTTCGTATCCAGGAGCCTGAAGACCAATGATATCGTAGGAACTTAAAGGCGCCTGATAAACATATGAGTACACATTCCATCTTCTTTCGTCTATAATCGGATCTCTCGAAGTCCACCTTCCATCCACGGGATTATAGAACCGAAAGTTATAATATACCATCCCCAGCTCGGCATCATATGCCTCGCTGCTCCATTGGAGGGGATTGGTGATGTTGCCCCTTTGCGTGACTTCTCCGAAGGGGGCGTAGGAGTAGGAATTCGCGATGGTTCCGTTGCTCTTGTAGAGTTCCATCACGTTTTTAGTCAAGTCCCAGCCGTAGGCAAACCAGCTGCCCGCCGTCTGGATAGCCAGCGGGCGCGTGGCGACGGGTTCCGTCGGGTCCCACAGGATGTACCATAAGGCGTTGAGCGTCGTTCGCGTGAGGTCGAGGGACGCGATTTGCAGATAGAGGATGTTTCTTCTATGTGACAGTATCACTGCTTTAGTTTTGTATTAAAACCAGAGATTTGAACTGCTCCTTGCGGGGCTTATGGTAGAAATGTTATGTTATAATTATTTCTTTTGGTTTCTAAAGGAGGTTGTATTTGGGAAATATATAAATATTCGGAATTATCCACTTTAGTCTTGTTTCGTTGATCTTCCCGATTTTTCATCAGAGCAATTTTCTGAATATCAATAGCCAGAATATTCTGAAAATCTTACAGCAAGACTATTCTATATAATTCCGTTGAAAAATACATCATATCTTTGTGAAAATGTTTTTTTCATTTTCCCTAATAACTCTTCTTTATTAAAAATACAGGATTAGACCGAACATTATTTAGCATACTGACAACAGAATTTTTTTTTCTATAGGTTGCATTCAATTGAGGCGCACAGATAGTTTTTATATAAAAACAAGTATCATTAAAATAGATTAATTTATTTCCGAAAAAAACGGATAGAAAATTTGATGATTTTTTTTAAAATAATTAATAATATTTCAATGAAATTAGTAATGATAGCCCATATAAGATCACCAATCATATTAATCAACAGGGAAGTGTGCTAATCCATTTCGCAACAGCCTTTCCTCCTGTTTTTAAGGCTAATTGCTTAAGTGCTGCTAAACTAGTCGGAATTAAACTCCCGGGTATGTATCCAGCGGCACATCCAATTATTGCAGATACAACAACAGAACATACATTTATTTCTGGACAATTTTTAGTTTGGCACTTCCATATTCGCCATCCTACTTGTTTATAACAACATTGGCATTTTTGAACTACGGCATCTGATACAGATCCTATAGCTGCACCTTTAAGACATGGAAGAATTATGGCCCAAGCAATATTTCCCAGCAGGTCAATATTTTTTAATGGATTGTTTTTGTATGATTTGTATAAGTTCACATCAACATCTAATTCCCCGATAGGATCCTTGCTCGTCCATCTTCCATCAAGAGGGTTATAATGGCGGTGAGTTATAATTATCTATTTATATTTATCTCCATAAGGTTGTTTTCTAAGAATATAATAAAATCTTTATTGGAAAATTTAATGTATTCTGCAAAATCTGTTCGATCCCATCCATTTTTGAAAAAATCAAATATATCCATATATTGATCACTTGGAAAGTAAACAGTTATCTTGTTTGTATCTATATTGAAAACTATATTGTCAATTTTTTTATCTGAAAATAATTTTTTTGTAAACGGAACATTATCGAACAATGTTTCTCTTGAGATTATTTTTTTGTCATTGAAATAGATTGCAATACAGGCAAATATCAATAGCCCTGAAAAAAAGACAACGGATATAATTTTCCACATAATTTTCCACATAATTTTCTATATTGTTTTCTATATTTTACAATCCATTCACTTTATATTCATTGCAACAGCATTCACATGTTTTTTCTGGTGGGCAATCTATCCCCTTTCTATTTGCCTTCATATCTTCTAAAGAATCCAAAGCATGTTCGATTTCTTCAAGTTTTTTCCCTGTCTTTGAATCTACTGCTCCTTTAAATCTACCTTTTAATAAATCAACTATCTCACGTAGCACACCTAGAGAAAGAACTAAATTTGGAGATTTGCTCTCTCTCGTCGCTTTGCACATATACAAGCAATGAAACCATTTATCTGCCCCAATAATATTGGCCTCCTTGAGGGCTTTATACCCTTCAAGCAATTTTTGGATTGCTTTTAAGCTTTCTTCTGTTCCTTGCTTAATAAAAACGAGATCACTTGGATAGATACCTGTGTTTCCCCATCTATCGTATGCAGTAGCCGGATTGTTTCTCACAAATGCATACAAATTCAATTCTTCTTGTTCGGCGATGGGATCACGACTGATCCACCTTCCATCATGGGGGGTATAATGGCGGTAATTGTAGTAAACAAGCCCTAATTCCCCGTCGAACACCTCGCTGCTCCATTGAAGGGGATTGGTGATGTTGCCCCTTTGCGTGACTTCGCCGAAGGGGGCGTAGGAGTAGGAATTCGCGATGGTTCCGTTGCTCTTGTAGAGTTCCATCACGTTTTTGGTCAAGTTCCAGCCGTAGACAAACCAGCTGCCCGCCGTCTGGATAGCCAGCGGGCGTGTGGCGACGGGTTCCGTCGGGTCCCACAGGATGTACCACAAGGCCGGGTGCGCCGCGCGTTTCTGGTCGAGGGCTGCGATCTGCAGGTAGTCCCGGTAGTGGAACGTTCGTGTTTGGTCACGACTCCGTTTTGCGTGATGCGCTTCATGTATCTGCGACCCAGGTAGTCCGTAGCCGCATTCGATAACGGAAGCAGTTCGTTGATTTCTTGATCAATTGTTCTCTTTCGCGTTGCGAGCGGAGATTTTATCATTGCTTATGATGAATTGTTCGTCGATTTTTTGCATAAAGTAACAAACCAATATTATATCCAGCGCAGAGCCAAAGATTTATAAACCAGTCGGGATTATTTTTTCTAATTGACCAAACCAAAGGCATAAGCAGAGATATATTTATTAGAATCGCAATAGTAATTGATAACCATTTTTTTAGCATTAACTGAATAAGGATAATTATAAAAAAAACACTGCCAATTATCCAACCTAAAAAATAAATATTTAGTGGAAAAAATATGAGTTGATTATAAATAAAAAGTGATTTTTTATTCATTGCTATTAATATAATTAAAATCCCATAGGAGGAATGATATGCCCAGGGGAAATTGGTTTTTGATTTGGTTGATCCATTGGTTGTATTACAGTGCCCGATAATACTTCAAATATTCCTAAATACCAGCCTCCTTCAGGAATTCCCAACGTACCCCCATTATTCCAGTTCGTAGGATCTGGAATAAATCCAGCATGAGCATAACAGGTAAAATGAGCGACTAACCTATTGCGCTGCCTCTTGTAGCAATTACTTTCCTCTCCGTTTTGTGATTCTTGTGCTACGAGACATTTTGCGACCTCGATAACTTGTTTGGAAGTAAAACCTTGTCGAGAATACATCTGCATAAAATTTTTACAAATCGTTCGTGCTCTAGTAGGATAATCATCGTCCATTAATTGACCGAATTTACAACATTTTTTCTCAGGCTTGTATCCATCGCAAATTTCCTTAGCTATTTGGACTGGAAGAGGGTAATCTAGATTAGGGAATGGCTCTGCATCTTTTCTCCCCATGAAATCGAACTTTTGTGAACTTTTATTTTGTATATATTGATACAAATTCTTTCCTCCCTTCTCGGCAATCGGATCGCGTGCAATCCATCTTCCGTCCACGGGATTATAGAATCGGAAGTTGTAGTACACCATTCCCAATTCCGAATCGTAAAACTCGCTGCTCCATTGGAGGGGATTGGTGATGTTGCCCCTTTGCGTGACTTCGCCGAAGGGGGCGTAGGTGTAGGAATTCGCGATGGTTCCGTTGCTCTTGTAGAGTTCCATCACGTTTTTGGTCAAGTCCCAGCCGTAGACAAACCAGCTGCCCGCCGTCTGGATAGCCAGCGGACGCGTGGCGACGGGTTCCGTCGGGTCCCACAGGATGTACCATAAGGCGTTGAGCGTCGTTCGCGTGAGGTCGAGGGCCGCGATTTGCAGATAGCCCCGGTAAAGGTAGCGGTGGTTCAGGATGACGGATGTCGTGCTTTCTCCCGTTTCAGGGTCGGCGACGGTGGTTTCCACTTTTTTGAAGATCCTGCGTCCCATGTAGTCGTAGTCGCCGGTGACGGTGGTCACCGTGCCGTCCTCCGCCGTGCGGGTGAAGCGCACGGGACGGTTGAGCGCGTTGTATTCCGCCGTCCAGACGCCGGTAGCGGTCCTGATTTTCGTCTGGTTGCCGTCAGCGTCATAGGTGGGGACAAAAGGCTGTTCCCGGGGGGAGAGGGAAGAGTCGGGAATGGATTGCTCAATACTTGTGTACTGGTTGAGTTCGTTGGCCGTGTAAGCGAATTCCTCCTCTATTTCCCGCGCTGTCTTGCGGTTGCCTATGTTGTCATAGTCATAGGCGTAAGCGTCCGTGCCGAGGGTGGCCGCTGCAAGCTCGCTTCTCCCGTTGTAGGAGAAGACGTCGCGGCGTGTGGTTCCCTGGCGGAGGAGGGTGCGGACGGTTGGCCGCCCCAGGGCGTCATAGGCATAGGCGCGGCGGGAGACGAGGGTTGTTCCGCGGTTATAGTCCATGTCCGCCAGCAGGTCACGTTTGGCTTCATAGCTTTGTTCCAGCGTCATGCCGTTGGGCATCGTCAAGGTTTCCAGCAGATTGCTTCCTGCCAGATAGTTATATTCAAAGATGCGGTTCTGGCCGCTGTGCATGAAGCCCGCGCTGTTGATGCGCCCGTCCGGCGCGTAGCCCCAGGAGGCGATTTGGGCATTGCCGCCGGCGCCGCGTTTGAGGATGTAGCCGATGCTGCGACCGTAGCCGTCCAGGGTTTCCACGAGAGGGAAAACGGCGCCATTCACCGTGACGCTGTCCTGTATGGGGTCGCTGTATTCATTGTAAGAGAAGGTACGTATGCCTGAGGCGTCCGTCACTTGCGTGAGCTGGCCGAGGATGTTGTAGGAGAAGGCCTGTTCCGGCGTGCCGTCGGAAAAGCCGATTCCTGTGAGAAGGCCTTGCGCCGCGTTCCATGTATAGGTAGTGACGATGCCGCGCGCGTCCGTTTCCGTGGCAAGGCGGTTGTTGGCATCGTAGGACCGGACGGTTCCCCGGCCGTTGGCGTAAATTTTGCCCAATTCCAGCCCGGTAGCGTCATGGTAAGTCCAGACGGTAGTGTCTCCGCCGGAAAGGTCGGATGGGTCGGAAATGATCGTTTCTTCGTCTATGCGGAAGGTGGTGAGGCTGATAAGGCGGTTCGCGTCATCCCAGGCGAACAGGGCCGGCTGGATGGCCGTACCGTATTCCGCTGTTTTACGGTTCCTGATATCGTAGGCATAGTTGGCCGTGTTGCCCAGGGCATTTGTGACGGCAGAGGGATTATCGCTGGTCGCGCAATAGGTCGTGGTTGTCGTATTGCCGGCAGCATCAGTTACGGCAATCGGGCGGCCGGCAATGTCTGTATGAGTGGTGGAAGCGTTTCCCCTGCCATCCGTGACCGTCCGGACGATGCCGGTTTCCGTGTAGCGGCGGGTGAAGGCGGTGACGATTCCCCGATTATCCGTTTCTGAAGTTGTGAAGCCGTCCACGACGGTAGCGGAAGCTGTAATGTCGGAGGTGGGCACGCTGCTTTTTTCCACGCGCATCGCGCCCTGCCCATATTCGGTCCACCGGATGCTTTCATGGCCGCGTTCGTCGATGGTGATTTGCCTGTTTTGCAGAACGGCGGATTCCGTAACCAGGCGTTTGACAGCGCTGCTTAACATGTTGCCCGCCGCATTGTTGCGGGTAGCGGCGACGGTTTGATAGACGCCGTCCTCACGTTCTTCCCAGGCTGTCTGGAAAGTCTGGATGCGGTTTTTTGCCGCATCCGCCGGAGACGCCGAGTCGAGCACAACGGTTTGCCTGGCCGGATTTCCCATGCTGTCATACTCATACGCCACCGGGGCCTGGTTTCCTTCCGTGCGGCGGGTGAGCTGGCCCAGCGCATTGTAAACGCTGCGGGTATAGAGATAGGTGTTTTCCAGGGTGGTGGGAGAAGTCAGCGTAATGGTTTGTCCAAAGCCGTCCCGAATGTCCTGTTTCAGGATGGTTGTGTTATCCGCCAGCCGGGTGGTGTGGCGCAGGCCTCTGATAAAATCATAAATGTGGTAGAGCTCCCTTTGCCCTGTGCCGGATTCATGCGCGATGCTCCCGTCTGTGTTGTATGTATTGACGAGCGTCGCCCCTGATGGCGTGGTTGTCGTAGCCGTCAGTCCGTCTTCGCTGTAACTGGTTGTTGTGACGCGGCCCAGCACATCGGTTTTGCGGGTCACGCGACCCAGCAGGTCATAGGCAGTTTCCTCGGTTGTCCGCATCGGCCCGATGTGGGTCGTCGCGCTTATTATCTGCCCTGCCGCATCGCGTTCATACGCCGTGATCGTTTCCGGAGTGACGACGTCAGTCCCGTCGTTTATTTCGCTGCGCGTGGTTTCAATGAGCTGCCGGGCAGTGTTATAAGCGTAATCCGTGCGTACGCCGTCTTCGTCAACTTCCCAAAGGGGTTCTCCTGTGCAGGTCAGGGCGCGGGAAGAAGTGCGGCCATTGTCGCGCACCGTTTCCACACGGCGGTTGAGAAGGTCGTAAGAGTAGGAAGCGCCGCCGGTTTGCCTCCACTCGCCCGTGGGGAGCAGGACGAGGTTTTCTTCCCTTGCGGTGTTTCCTTCAGCGGTGATGTAGCTGACGCGGCGGGTTGACTGGCCGGGAACGGGTTCTCCGTTGATGCGCGTTTCCGCCGTGACGCTGTAGAGGGCCCCATGATCTGTGGTTGGGGCGTAGGTATAATGAGTCTGTACGCCGTTGACGGCCTGTTCCATCTTGAGGCGTCCCGCCGCGAAGGCATTCGGCGCGCCGGCCAGCCAGGTTTCCGTAACGCTGAGCTGCGTGACGGAAGAGCCTGCCGCCGTTTCACGCTTTTCCACGCGTTTGACATGGTTTTCTTCCGTATAGGTATATACCTCAAGGCTTAATGTGTTGACTGCGGAAACGGTAGAGAGCTGGATTTTTATTTCAGCCGGTTCACTGGTGTAGCCTGCGGCGCTGTCACGGTACTTTGTGCTTACTGTCCGCAATCCGTTGGCTCCCCATGGGCTGTTTTCCAGCACCGGGCGTCCTGCGGCGTCGTAGACGGTTTTGTGTTCCCCCGCGTTGGGAGAAGCAGAGGAGATAAGCCGGCCGGAGTCATCATAGGAGTAAACAGTAGTCAACGCCCCTTCGGCTCCGTACCCTTCCGTGCGGCTCAGCAGGTGTTCTCCGGTGATGGTCGTTTCATATTCCTCAAGCGTGCAGGAGGCCACCACATTGTTTTTCATCAGACGGGTGAGGACGCGGTAGCGGTTTTCCTGCGAATCTTCCTCCGGTTGAAGGCGTTCCCTCCGCGTTTCAACGGCATCTTCTCCTGTTCCTTCCGCCATGCTCCAGGCTTCTTGCGACCATGTCCATTTGGTCACGAAGTCGGGTACAGTGGCCGGCAACGTGTTGTCGCGTTCAGAGATGACGAGGGTTTGCAAAGCTTCGTCTCCCGTCACGGTGAAGATTTTCGCCGGAGTCCCTTCAACGGTGAATAGGGCTCCTTCTTCCTCCGGTTCCATGACCTGCGCGGGCGGATAAATGCTGATGGCATACCCTCCTCCTTCCAGGGGGAGCACATCCGCCAGCCCATCCCAGGTGTTCCATATTTGACGGATAACGCCGTGTTCGCCACGAACAATCGCTAGGTAATTTTCGGCTTCCGATGCGGTCATCAAATACCCGCCCGCGGAGATATAGCCTTCGCATTGCCCTGTGGAAAGAGAGTAAAAGACGGAGCCTCCTCCCGCATAAGAAGCGCGGATGAAGGCGGCCTGCTCAAGGTTGCATGCCTCCGCTTCCCTGCTCATGGCCGGGACGGGGGCTAGGATGGTCGTTGTGATGCCCGATGCGCCTACCGGGAAAAACGCGCTTCCCGTGCCGTCAAGCATGTAGTTGGTGTAACTGGCCCCATCCAGCAAAGCAACCAGCGTGTTGGGCGCCATGCCCCCTTCCGGCAGCGCGAGGAAGGTGGCTAGCGGATGCCGCAGGGCCAAACCTGCCGGGGAGAATAAATCCGGGGAGAAAGAGCGGTGGGCTGAAATTTCCAGACGTCCCGCCGGCATGTGGGATATGCCGCGGAACGCGCCGAACTGCGCTGACCAGGCCATGCCATTAACGGAGGATTGCCGCATCACCCCGCTTCCTCCGGAGGTTGTGGTCAGATTGGAAAAGAAGTGGCGCAGGGAGGAGCGGCCGCTGACTGGGGCGCTGCTGCTGGAGGGGACGCCTCCGGGAGTAGTTTCACCGTCCGAATTGCAGGAGCACGGCGGGCAATCACAATCGCATTCCTGCGGCGGGTCGTTCTCATCAGGCGTGATGGAGATGGCGCTGGCCGGGCCTACGGTGCAATTGAGGAAGGATACATTCCCCCTGGGAGGATAGTCAATGTTGATGTGGGAGACGGATACTGTATAAAATCCGGCCTTGAGGTCGGAGAAGCTGCCGTTAATTCTTACTCCGGCGCCTGAGGGTGACGTATAGCTTTGCCCCGCTACTGAAATCGTGGCCTGGTCATCCACCGTGCCGGTGGCCGTCAGTACGTACAGACGGGTATCCCCTCCGCCTTCCCCTACTTGAATTTGTTTGGAGGTTTCCGGCATCACGTCTCCGGGATAGGACGGAGCTGCATGATTATAGGAAAAGGAGACGGACGATTCGCCCTCCCTCTTCTGTAAAACCGGCGTAACGGTAAAACCAAGATGATGATTGCCCCGGACGCTGTTGCAGATGGAAAAGTTAGATTTCATTCTAATTGGCTATCTTTAAATAATTTCTGTTTATCAACAATAATTTTGTGATAAGGTGCGCCATTTAGCAATTAAACCTATGGATACACCTATAAAAATAGAAGTCAACAAGATATGATGATTTTCTCCTGTTTTTTTCCATCCTTTTGCATGCAGAAAATATATTCTGGCGCAGGATGTTTTCCGGGCGCGGGGCACAGGAAAGTTCCCAACGCAGGAAAAGATGGGATGTCCCTTTTCTGCCTGATTGCGCGGCAGAAGAAAGGCCGCCCGTTTTCCGGAACATGTTTTAGGCTTGGAAAGGGGAGCGCAATCAGGCAAGGTGTGCCGCGTTATTCATGAAGAACCTATTGAGCCGGTACATCAGCCTGAGCCTGGCGCTGCGGTATTTGAACCCGTTGCGGACTTTCTTTTCCATTATTACCCTGATTTGCCTGCTGGGCGTTTCTCTGGGGGTAATGGTGCTCATCGTCGTGTTGTCCGTCATGGGAGGACTCCAGAAGGAAATTCAGGGGAATCTGTTTGCGCACTCCCCGCACGTCCAGGTATGTTACCGGAACGACTTCGGCGTTAGGGAAGTGATTCCGGACTGGCTGGATTTGGGGGAGAAACTCAGGCACGTTCCCGGCGTCCAGTCCGCCTACGCCCTGATAGAAGACTATGCGCTGGCGGATGTGCAGGGGCGGCAGAGGCCCTGCTTTTTCCGGGCCATTGATACGGAAAACGCCGCCCAGTTGGAGGATTTGAAGCGTTTGGTGGTCGCCGGCGATGCGGAACTGGACATGGGGGAAAAGGCTGTGGTTTCCTCCATCGTGGCGGAGAACATGGGATTGAAGGTGGGAGATGTTGTTCGGGTTTACACGACCCGCAATTTCCAGGAAATTTCCCACGCCTACCAGCAGACGGAGCTGCCGATGCTGGCGGAGAAAAACGCGCGGGAACTCAAGGATTTGAAGGAGTGGGGTAAATCCCTGAAGACGGAGGGAGAGCGTGAAACGGCCGACAGAGCCTCCGTGGACAGGGCCTTTTCTCTGCTTAACGGGCTGTTGTCCGTCCCACGCAGGGATGCGGAACGTTCCAGCCTGATGGATCTGCTTGCCGTGCTGAACGACGGGGAAATTGCGGACAACGGCAGGGTGGCCTTTCCGCAAGGAACGCGGAAGGAATGGGAAACCGTTTTGAGCGGTTTCAAGGCCGGGGCAAGAAATGAGGCGGATATGGAATGCTTCCGGAAAATCAAGGAGCTGGTGATGCCGAAAGACCTGGAGGTGATCGGAATTTACCGGGCCTCCCAGCATACGCCCAGCCCGGATCTTTTCATTCCGCTGGTCATCGGCCAGGAATTGCTGGGTTATGAGGATGACGTGGTGCAGGCCGTGGCCCTGCGCGTGGAAGACCCTTACCATGTGGAAACAATGCTGGCTCCCGTGATGCAGGCGCTGGAAAAGGAGAAGCCTTCTTCCGCATGGACGCTGGAAACCTGGCATGACCGTTTTAACGCGTGGTTTGAACTGATGCAGAAGGAGCGCATGATGATGAGCTTTGTCCTGTCCTTCATCTCCCTGATTTCCGCTTTTTGCATCATGGCGGTGATGTTTACCGTTTCCATCCAGAGGAAAAAGGAAATCGCCGTGATGAAGGCGTTGGGAGCCACTCCGTTCCAGGTGGTGCGCGTCTTCCTGTGGCAGGGCGTCATCATCGGTTTTGTGGGAGCCCTCCTGGGGGTAGGGCTGGGGCTGCTGGTGCTGGAATACCGCATGCAGATTCAGGGTTTTCTTGCGGGAATAGGCTTTGACCCGTTCCCCGTGGCCTTCCACGGCACGGCGAATATCCCGGTGGTGATTGACTGGGCGGAGCTGGCATGGCAGGCGGTGAAAGCTTTTGTCATGGTTGTGGTGGCATCCATCATTCCTGCCCTGATCACGGCGCGCCAGGATCCGGCCCGCTCCCTGCGCAGTATGTAACAGGAATCTCCTATGGATATTTACTGGATTCAGGGTCATGAACAGAAGGGGCCTCTGCCGGAAGTGGAGGTCATTTCCATGCTGGAGGCGGGCCTCATTCCGGAAAACGCCCGGGCGTGGCATGCCGGGTGCCCGGAATGGGTATGTATCCGTGACCTTCCGGCATTGAAGGGGGCAGGCGCCGTCAGCAGGGGAGAAGGAGAACGGCGGAACCGGGAGGAAGAGGGACTGGAAAACGCAGGGGAAGAGCAGGCTCCGGCGCTTGCCGCGGATGCGGATTGCCCGCAGGAAGAAGGGGGGACGGCCTCGGAGGAGGGAGCGCCGCTGGTGGTTCCGTATGCGTACGTCCGTTTTCTCGGCAGAATGGCGGATATCATGATGCACATGACGCTGTATTTGTCCGTGCTCAGAGTTTCCGGCCTGGCTTTCAATCCCGGTTTCCTTCCTGGTTCCTATGAAGCTCTGCTTTACCTCTGCCTCCCGATGGTTCTCGTTGAAACTGCATTTCTTGGAACATTGGGCACAACCCCGGGAAAAGCCATGCTGGGCGTTTCCGTCAGGGACTACCGGGGAAGACGCCTTTCTTTCCCCATGGCATTCCGGCGCTCCCTGTTCGTCATGGTGCTTGGTCTGGGGTGTTTTGCTCCTTCCCTGATGCTGCTGGCCCTGTTTTTTTCCTGGTGGTGGGTGCGCCGTTTCGGTTTTACTCCCTGGGACAGGAAGCTGGGGACTACGGATGTGCTGAACGGCTCCCTCACGCTCCGTAAAGTGGTGATGACGTTGGCGCTGGTTATTCTGTGCCTTCAACTCATCTACGTTCTGCTGATTCCCTGGCTGCCTGAGATGGAGGCTTATGCGGCCGCTTCCGGCCAAATGTGATAAAAAGACGGCCCTGCGGGGTTTAGGCTTTTAATCACCTGAATTTGTTTCATACTTGTTTCAGCCATGCCAGAAATACACCCAACGGCAGTAGTGCATCCTGCTGCAGAGATCGCGGATGATGTTAAAATCGGTCCCTTTTGCGTTGTCGGGGAACATGTCAAACTGGGACCCGGCTGCGTGCTGCACAGCCATGTGGTTATAGACGGTCCTTCTTCCTTCGGCAGCGGCAACGAATTTTTCCCGTTTTCCGTCATCGGCCTGAAAAGCCAGGATTTGAAATACAAGGGAGAGCCGACTTATCTGGAAGTGGGGGATAACAACGTCTTCCGTGAAAACGCCACCATCAACCGGGCTACGGACATTGGCGGCGCGACGCGGATAGGGAATAACAACCTTTTCCTGGTTTCCTGCCATGCCGGGCACGATTGCCAGATCGGCAATCATGTGATTTTCTCCGGGTTCGCTACCGCCGCCGGCCATGTTACGGTGGGGGATTACGCCATCCTGGCGGGATGTTGCGCCGTACACCAGTTTGTGAGCATCGGGGAACATGCCATGGTGGGAGCAATGGCCCGCGTGAGCCAGGATGTCCTGCCGTACACGATCGTGGAGGGCCACCCGGCCGTAACGCGTTCCGTTAACTCCATCGGCATGCAGAGGCGCGGCTTTTCCGAAGAAGACCTGAAAGCCGTGCGCATGTGCTATAAAAAGCTTTTCGTCAATAAAAAGCTGACCGTTCATGAAGCTCTGGAGGAACTGCGGCATTCGGGGTATGCGGAAAATGCCTGCCTGAGGAGAATCATCCAATTCGTGGAAACTTCCGAACGGGGGTTCTGCCATTGAATCCATGAAAACGGGTTTTGTTTTTGACCTGGACGGGACGCTGGTGGACTCCATTCCCGGTATCGCCCGCGGCCTGAACCTGGCCTTGAAAGCGCTGGGGTATCCGGAGCATTCCGTGGACGCCATCCGGGAAATGGTGGGCAAGGGGGCCCGGGAGCTTTGCCTGGCTTCCCTGAAAGGCTATTTCAACGGAAACGTGCCGGAGGAAGCTTTTGAAGCGGTGCACCGGGGATTCATGCGCGAATACCCGCACACCTGGCAGGAGGGCACGGTTCCGTACCCCGGCATCCGGGAAATGCTGTTGTCCCTGGCCGGAGAAGGCCATCCTCTGGGCGTTTTATCCAACAAGCCCCATGCGGTTACGGTGCCGCTGGTGCGCCATATCCTGCCTGAAATTCCCTTCCGGGAGGTGATGGGTTTTTCCGAACGCTTTCCGCGCAAGCCGGAACCTGACTCCCTGCTGTCCATCGTCCGTTCCTGGGGCAGGGAGCCGGCGCAGGTGTGCATGGTGGGGGACTCCGCCCATGACGGCAACACGGCCGTGAACGCCGGAACACGGCTTATTCTGGTGGGGTGGGGCTACAGTTCCCGTTCCGCTCTGGATGCCTTCCGGGTGCCGGTGTGCGCCGCCGCGGGGGAATTATCTGCCCGGCTGCATGATGAAAGCAGCCTGCCGTTTCCCGTTGCCGCGCATAGGAATTGTTGAAAATTCCGGGAAGTGCAGGGCCGCCGGAGGCTGAATTCCTCTACATCTCCAAGATGCTTTCAAGCGCAGGAAAGCGTTTGCGGGGGATGCCTTAGAGCTGTATTTTCCCGGCTCGGAAATGGGCAGGAAGGGAAAAAGACGTATTGTTGCCGCTCTTTCAGGACGTAGTATCCGGAACATCCGCAGATTTGGCCTGTTCGGTAATGTCTTCCAGGGAGCGGGGAAGTTCCTTCGTGGAGGTGACGCCCAGATTTTTCAACTTCTGGGCCCGGGGGATGAACCGGTGTTCAAAAGAGGAAACGGTTTTGTTGTACTGGGCTACCGCCTGGTTCAGGCTCTTGCCCAGAGAGGAAAAATGACCGGAAAGGATAGAGCAGGTATTGTACAGGTCCGCTCCCGCTTCCGAAATTTTCTTGGCATTATCCGCCAGCTGCTCCTGCTTCCATCCGTAAGCGACGGCTTTCAGCAGGGCAATCAGGGTGGATGGGGTGGAAAGAATGACTTTATTCTCCGCGCCGAATTCAATCAGGGAGGGGTCTGCTTCCAGAGCCGCCTGGAAAAAGGATTCCCCGGGCAGGAACATAATGACGAATTCGGGGCATGGGGAAAACTGGGCAAAATAATTCTTGGCGCTTAATTGCTGCAAATGCCTCTTGACGTCCGCGGCATGGCGGGCCATCCACTGGCTGCGCTCTTCCGGATTCTCCGTCTGCCCGGCATTCAGGTAGGATGCCATGGGCGCTTTCGCGTCAATGATGATGGAACGGCCTCCAGGAAGGTGAATAACCATGTCCGGCCGCACCCGTTCCTCCTCCCTGGAACGGGTTTCCTGAGTCGTGAAATCGCAGTACTCCACCATTCCCGCCAGTTCCACCACGCGGCGCAGTTGGAGCTCTCCCCATTGGCCGCGAACGCTGTTGTGGTGCAGAGCCTGGGAAAGCCTGGCGGTTTCATTTTTCAGGGCTTCATTGCCGGAAAGTATATAGCGGATTTGCGTTTTCAGGTCCGTATAGGCGCCCACGCGTTCCTTTTCCATCTCTCCCAGCCGGGACTGGACCAGTTTCAGGGATTCGCTCACCGGCTTCAGCATGGACTCGATGGCCTGTTTGCGGGAATCCAGGTCATGGTTGGCCTGCTGGCGCTGGCTTTGCAGCCGCGTTTCCGCCAGGTTCAGAAACTGTTTCTCCGAGTTCCGGAGAACTTCCGCGCTGATGCCGGCGAAGGAATCTTTCAGCACCTCTTCCGCCCGGCGGAGCATCTGGGTTCTGTCCTCCGCCCGTTCCTGCCAGGAGCGGGATTCCGCTTCGAGGCGGACGGAGCGGTCCCGGTACCGCAGCAGCAGAACCAGCAGCGCCACGCAGGCTATCAGCAGCAAAAAGGCCAGGAACCAGGGAAAAAATGGGGAAATCATAAGGAAAAAATAAGCAATCAGATGGGGGTGGCGTAGGGAATGCCGTCCGTTTCTTCCACGGGTTCGGCCAGGGGGATGTTATCGTCGCTGCCGTCCAGCGGTTCCGCATAGGGAATGCTCTCTTCCGAATCCGGTTCCGCCATGGGAATGTGCCGTTCACACATGTTGGCGGGGGCCTGGTAGCCTGCGGAGGTTTCAAAATACGCAGTCTTGGCGTACTGGCAGCCGGAATGGGCCAGTTGATTGGATTCCCGGCAGACGAGTACGGCCTGCCCTTCCGAACCGGGACGCGTACGGATGGCGTTGGCGGGATAGCCTTCCTTCTGGGCGGCAAGCATAATGTCCACCCAGACGGGCAGGGCCAGGGTGCCTCCGTAGCCTTTTTCCAGAATTTTGGTGGAGGAATCAAACCCCACCCAGACACTGCAGGTGAGGTTGGACGTATATCCGGCGAACCATGCGTTCGTATAATTATTCGTGGTTCCGGTTTTGCCGCCGCAGGGGGATTTAAAGCCCAGCGTGGTAATTTTGCCTGCCGTGCCTCCGGGCTTGCAGACCTGCTGGAGGATGGAAGAGGTAATGTTCGCCGCCCGCTGGGAATAGACGGTGCGCTTGCTCTTGGTGATGGCGAAGCGCGGCTGGCCCTGGGAATCCGTAATATGGTCAATGATGTACGGTGTGGGGCGTACGCCCCCGTTGGCAAAAACGCTGTAGGCGCTGGCAATGTCCAGAGGGGACGCTTCCCACGTGCCCAGATAAAGGGCCGGGGTGCGGGAAATATTTCCGTGGAAGCCCGCCAGTTGTGCGGATTGAATGACATTGGACAAGCCGGCGCGGTTGCCGATGCGCACGGACATGGTGTTGCGGGAAAGGATGAGACCGAAGGAGGCCGGCTTCATGCCCCGGTACGTTCCGTCCGAATTGCGGGGGGACCAGTTGGCGGCTCCGCGTATTTCCCCGTACGCAATCCTGTCATCCGAAATGCGGGTATCCGCAGAATTGCCCTGCTGGAAAAACGTGGCGTAAATGAAAGGTTTGAACAGGGAGCCGGTCTGCCGCCTGGACTGAATGGCGCGGTTCAGCTTGGATTCTTCCGCGTCCCGGCCGCCGACGACGGCCAGAAGAGCCCCCGTGGCATTGTCCATGACTACGGCGGCGGATTGGATGTAATTGGGCATCGGCGGCTGCGTCTTTTCCTTCTGTTCCGCAGGGAGCGCCTTCCAGGCGGCCAGGGATGCCTCATATTCCGCCTTGGTGGTCAGCTTGTTTTTCAGGATGCCCCTCTTTTCCCGCCTGGCCTGCAGGGAGGCCAGGTGCTTCTTGAAATCCTTGCGGGCTTCCAGCGCGTCCATGTGCTTGTTGATGGCGTCCAGCGTGGCGTTCTGCAGATCAAGGTCCAATGTGGTATGCACCACCAGCCCTCCCAGGCGGATGTCTTCTTCCTCCAGAATGGCGTCCAGCTCCCGGCGCACGAGACCCATGGCGTAATTTTCCTCAGACCGGGACTGGGGCGTCCGGGTGGCGATAGGCTCCGCCAGGGCCGCCTGATACTGCACTTCCGTAATCTTGCCTTCGTTTTTCAGCAGGCCAAGGACGATATCGCGCACTTTTTTGGCTTCTTCCGGGTGTTTGATGGGGGAAAAGTCATTTGGGCCGTAAATAATGCCGGCCAGGGTGGCGCATTCCGCCAGGGATAAATCCCGGGGTTCCTTGTCGTAATATCCCCGCGCCGCCGCCGCTATTCCCAGGAAGGTGTGCCCCCAGAAAATACGGTTGATGTAAGTCTCCAGAATTTCATCCTTCGTGTAAGTGGCTTCAATGCGTTTCGCCAGAGCCACTTCCGTCAGTTTGGAATGCAGGTTGCGCTCCCGGTGGTTGTACGTAATTTTAGCGAGCTGCATCGTCAGGGTGGAAGCCCCCTGCGTAGCTCTCTTGTGCTTGAGCACCTGCGCAAAGGCGCGGCCCACGCCTATCCAGTCCACGCCGCCATGGTCGTAAAAGCGGTTGTCTTCGCGCAGGAGCAGGGCATCAATAAAAATGGGAGGAACTTCCTGAAGGGATACCCGCTTGCGGTTTTCCCCGTGCAGGGTGCCGATGGTGCGGTTTTTACGGTCCAGAATCACCGTGCGTTCCGGAATGTTGCTCTTTACCTCGGAAATGTCATAGCGGTTGGAAATGGCGCCGTAAAGGAACACCAGGATGGATCCGATCACGATGCCGACGAAGCAGCATCCCAGAAGGATGCGCAGGGGCCAGCAGATGAACCAGCGGATATTCCGCGTCAGGGAGCCGATGAAGCGGAACGGCATCAGCAGGACGAACAGCAGGGCTCCGAAAAGCGTGAAACGCGGCTTGCGCATGGTTCCTGCGCGCGCGGGACGGCTTTCTTTTTCTCTTTCCGGACTGTCTTCAAAATCTCCCTTCGGAGACGGGCGGGAGGCTCGTCGCTGGGGCGGCGTGTCATACCGGGAAGGACCGTTGCGGGAATTCCCCGTTCTGCGGGTAGGACCGGGAATGACGGCCGGCTCAGGATCTTCCTGCGGCAGCTCGGGGTAGGATGGACGGGGAACGGGCCTTTTTTTGCGTTCCGTCCGGGAATGGGAAGACATTTCTCTATCTTGGATGCGTTCCCTCCAGGAGGCGTCATGTCGTTTCCTTGATTTGTCGTTTAACCCCATCCGTGGGATGGACTTTATCATAAATAACCGGAATGGTCTAAGCAAAAGATGAGGCGTCATGTCGCAATCCATAGACAAAATTCTGCCGTTTTGAACGTTTATACAGTAGGGTATGTCCTATCATTCGATTATCGGTAATTTCATGATATCATTATTGAGAATGACGAGTTTTCGCTACTTGGTCGTTGGGGGGCTTGTGTCCCTGTTGTTGGGAGGGGCGGGTCTTGCGGGGAATGTTTCTTCCATGGCGGATTTGCAGAAACATGTGCATAAAGTGGCCTCCAGCGTTACGGCTGCTACAGTGGCTCTGGTTTCCGACGGGGGAGAGACGGGCAGCGGCGTCATTGTCTCTCCGCAGGGCCTGATTTTGACTGCGGCCCACGTCGTGGGCGGCGATGAAATCATGCGTGTGGTCTTTGCCGACGGGCGCGTAGTCAAGGGCCGGGTGCTGGGAGCCAACTTCACGCGGGATGCCGCCATGGTGCAAATCATGGACGGAGGAAACTATCCCCATGTGGAACTGGGGGAATCCGACGGTCTTCATGTGGGGGATTTTGTGGTGGCTCTGGGCCATTCCAAGGGATTTGACCCGGAACGCCGCGCGCCCATCCGCATGGGAAGATTGTGCACGGACGGAAAGCAGCGCTTCCTTATTTCGGAATGCACGCTGATTGGCGGAGATTCCGGCGGTCCCCTCTTTGACCTGTCCGGCAAGTTGGTTGGCATCCATTCCTCCATTGGCCCTATGTTGAAAATCAACAACCATGTCCCTGTTTCCGTTTTCAGGAGAGACTGGGACAAACTGCTCTCCGGCAGGCATTGGGGCCAGCTGGGCCTTCATCCCATGGCGGACCCCGAATCTCCTGTGCTCGGGTTTGCCATGATGGATGTGCTGGGCGTGGACGGCGTGGTGGTGGAAGACGTTGTGGTGAATTCTCCGGCGGATACCGCCGGCATCCAGCCGGGGGACGTCATTACCCACATGGACAGCCGGAGCCTGCGTTCCGTGCGGGATATGCTCCGTGAACTGGGCAGGCACCGTCCGGGGGAAACCGTTCCCTTGGTGGTGGTGAGGAAAGGTACGGCTTACAAGGCGGATCTTACATTCGGCAGGCGCGGCGACCTGATGTCCGGCCTGAAATACCAGGAACAAACTCAAGGATGATGATGAAATATTTATGGGCGGCATTCGCGGCGGCTTCCGCGTGTGCCCAGGAAATAGCTTCTCCCCTGCCTCCGGACCAGATGATTGCGCCGGAGGACAAAAGCGTGCTGGACAGCCAGGCCAAGGAGATTTTCCGGGAATGGGACAAAGTGGCTGTTCCGGTGGGGCAGTCCGTGGTGGCGCTGGTTGCCGGCAATACCCAGGTGGCTTTGGGAACGGTTGTGGGGAAGGGAAAGGTCCTTACCAAGCTGAGTGATCTCCAGAAGGAACGGCGTCCGGTCATGCTGGTGGATTCTTCCGGGCGGGTTTATGACGCCAAGGTGCTCTTTGCCCTTCCGGAGCATGATCTGCTGATGATGGATGTGCCGGGGCTTCCCGCTCCCCCCATTGACCTGGATTCCTATGTGCAGGCGAAGGAAGGGGACGTGATTGCAGCCGTATCGCCCACGGGGCATGTGAGCGACTTCGGAGTCGTTTCCGTGGCTCAGCGCAGCCTGCGGGCGGATGACCAGCCTTATCTCGGCATTGTTTCCGATCCCCGCTGGGACGGGGAGGGGGTTATGATAGGCGGCGTGGAAGCCGGAAGCGGCGCGCACCGCAGCGGATTGACGGCCGGCGATGTGCTGATGAAGCTGAATGGAAAGCCGGTGGATGGAATGTACTCCATCCGTGCCGCCATGGTCGGGGTGCGTCCCGGTGAGACGGTTCCCGTGGAAGTAAGGCGGCGGAACCAGGTGATAGAAGGAAAACTCCTCACGGGGCCCAGGCCCAGGGTGATGAAATTCCCGCAAAAGCGTCTCGACATGATGAACTCCATGGGCAACCGGATGAGCTTGAAAAGGGATGAATTCCCTTTGGTTATCCAGTCGGACATGACCTTGTTCCCGGAACGGGCCGGATGCCCGGTCATTGACGTCAACGGAAAATTTGTTGGGCTGGCTCTGAGCCGGGCCGGACGCACGGAGACCTATATCCTGCCTTCCTGGATATGCAGGGAACTGGTGGAAGGAGTGCTCCCGCAGGTGCAGCAATACCGGGCGGGACGCGGGGAAAACATTCCGGAGGCCCAGCCTGTGGATGATTCCTATGACGCCCGGCGTCTGGAGGAAAACCGGCGAAAGGTGGAGGATAAGATGAGCCGTCAGGGCCTGGTGCCCAAAGTTTATTAAGCCTGCCCGGATGCCGGAAGGCGGCAGGTGAACTTTTTCGGCAAACCGCATGGCTTCGAGACCTCTTTCTCAGCCTGCCGCATTGGAGCCGCGGGAAACAGGGCGGACATTGTTCCCGTGCCGGAAAAATGTCCGGAGTGGTTTATTCCCTCAATCCATGGCGTCAGGAGAAGAAAAATAAAAAAACGGGCAGCAATGCCCGTTTTTCTGAATCATCCGGATATACTCCAGAGCAACTTCCGGCTTCCCGGATATCGGAAGAAAATTTACTTGTCAGAGGAAGCCGCCCACGGCCTTTCCTTGAAAATCATCAGTTCCGTCAAAACGACGGTGCGGCCGGTGGAATCCGGGGAAATAATCATGACCACTTTTCGTCCCGGGTAGGTCGTCAGCATCATGCCTCTGTCCTTCACCTTGACGACTTTGCCGTTCTTTAAACGGGTCATGTACGTCAAATTGGCGGGGGTGGTGCGGGAAATGTTGCTGTCTGTAGAGTTCTTGCCGAAAATGTAAGTGGATTTGCTGGGCAGTTCGATAGCGCTCTTTTCTCCCGAGGGAGGTTTGGGAAGTTCCAAAGTGAACGTGCGTCCGGTCAGGTTCTGGATGTAAACGCAGTTCAGCGGCAGTTCCGACTCATTAATAAAATCCAGCGTCAATTCCCCTTTGCTGTTTTTGCCGACCAGAGCCAGGGTTTTGGAGCCAAGATCGGGCGGCAGGGGCTTGCTGACGAGTTTATTGGTCGGCATGCCTTTCTGGTCCAGGCCCCCGAACAGGGTAATGATCTTGCTCCTGGGGTAAACGCTGCGGCGTCCCGGAAGGGCGGCGCGGATTTCCACTTTTTCCAGCCTTTTGGAATCAATAGGCATGTAAATGGGAGAAGGAAGAGACATGGGCTCCTTCAGAACGAACCGGATGCCGTTGACGGCGGCTGGCGGCAGGGACTTGTCCACAGTATCGGCCGCCGGAGCATTTGCTGCCGGTTGGGCCGGTTCCGGCCTGGAGGGGGTGCGGCTTTGTCCTTGGGCGAAGGAAATGCTTCCGAAAAGGCAGGTAAAGGCCAGGATGGGTAAAATACGCATATATTCTGGGTTCTGGGGAATGAAAAAGTTTTGATACGTTGCATAACCCTTTGGCGGATAACCGCATAGAGGAAATGCGGAAGGGCATGGGCATCGGTCCGCGCAGCGGAGCGCGATGGCAGGCCCCTGACGGGCTTTTATCCCTTGTGAAGTACATGAATGGGAATAAATGTGCAAGCGAAAAATAGGGGATTAAGGGATAAAAATCCCTGAGGGAGGGCGCTCCCTGTCCAACGGGTGCGCCGGAACTCCTTCTACCGGACGCAAAAG
>NZ_MNUD01000020.1:0-4026 GCF_001917295.1 Akkermansia sp. 54_46 | reverse complement strand
TGGAGTGCTGCCATGTCTTGGCCCGGTAGTCCTTGCCCTCCGGATAGGCTCCAATCACGGGGGGTTTGCCCCATTTTACCGATACTCCATAGTAGGCGACAAACGTGGAGTCCAAAGAGGGCGTGCCGTATTCGCCCGCTTTTTTAGCTTCTTCATTGGTCCCTTCGTTGTGTTCCCACATTTCTGCGGGAAGTTTAATTTGGTCAACAAGAGGTTTTTCCCAAGCACCCCAGTTCAGGTTGAGGATGGCCGGCATGGTCTTGGAGAAAATTTCTATTTCCGCCGTGCTTTTCCCATTCAGGGAAGAGGAACTGTTCATTTTGTTGGGATCCATCAGGCCGGCCCCCATCACGAAGGTTCCCAGGGCTTTGGAGGCACCCTTGTCTCCGTATTTGACGGCGAGAACATGATTGTCCGGCGTTCCGTTGAGCCGGCTGGTATCTTCCGCGAAGATAACGGAAGCCTTGGCAATGCCTACCTGGTTATATCCGCTGCCGTCCAGAAGTTCATAACGGACGCCGTCCGTCAGGTTGACGGCATAAGAGCTGACTTGTCCCGGTTCCTGGGACCATCCCTCTTTGAGCGGGAATCTGTCCGGTTTGAAATCACCGCTGTTGGGCTTTGTTTTGTAAACTTCGTTACCGTTGGCGATGTTGGAAACGACCGGCTGGGCAAAGACGATGATCTCGCCTGCTTTCAAGGTGGAAGGCTCTCCCTTGACGGTGGAACCGTCACTGTTAAGTTTGGCCGTAGTTCGGAAAGAGGCGCCGAAATCCGCCACCTGGCGGTTGTTATAAGAAGCGTTCAAATAGGGGATCAGGCAGGATTCTCCATAATTGGAGAGTGCATTCTCATCCAGTTGGTTCCATGCGAATTTAACATTATGGGAAAGCAGCAGGGGCATGAAGCGGTGCTCGCCGAAGTAGGCGCCCCAGACACCTCCGTTGGCCCCGGTCAGCTTCATATCCACATTATACGGATTCCACCAGACGTACACGGGAATGACGGCAATACGGAAGTCGATCCATCCTCCACGGTTGGGATGCTTGTTGCCGTGTTTGACGTAGTTAAGTCCTACAAAGGAATAAAAGCGCAGCAGGATGGGGTGGCGCATGTACGTGTAGCGGTTGTCCATCATTTCCATGCTGAAGGGTGGCGGAGGCATCCTGGCCTTCCCTCTTCGTGGAGGAGTCCCACACGTTCGCCCACAGGTAAAGCTGGTTCCAGGAGCCGATCGGCCGGTTCTGGTCCGACGGGTTGCCGTCCTCGGACGTGTACGGACGCAACCCTATGTCCGCCGTATCGCCGCGAAATTCTTCAGGAAGTTTTTCCTGGGAAAACATAATGTTGAGGTCTTTCTTAAGACCGCCGAATTTAGAATCCGTCAGCAAACTGGAAGAAACCAGAGAGATGTCGTGGTAAACGTCACCCAAATCCTTCAAACGTCCGTTTTTATTGTTGGCCAGCAGAGAATCAAGAGAGATAAGCTTTCTGACTGCGGACATGTCGTTCCCGGATCCCGCCGTCATTACGGAAGAAAGATTGAGAGACTCCAGATCGGGGCCGGGCGTATCCCAGGTGGAACGCAGCACCGTCAGGGCATCCGTACTTTCTTCAGAAGCATGCGGCATCAAATTGATACGCGCTTTCTGGTTTTCCCCCGTGACCCACCAGGCTATATATTTACGGGAGTTAGCATTCTTTTTCAGTCCTGTGGTCTTGGAGGAATCATCTACGCGCACCATGCGGGCGTAGATTTCCTTTTTATCCTGATTCCTGGCTCCAACGGGTGTCCCTATCGTGCCTGGTCCCACCAGGGCGACGCTGCGGAAGTTCTGGTTAGAGAGAGAACGTTTGCCCAACAGGTTTTTACCCGCTTCCAGAGAACTGAGCCTGCGCAAATCAGGGTCGGAAATGAGCCAGCGGCGGAACATGGATTTTCTTCCTGTATCATAGGTGGCCGAGATGTTCATGCCCTCGGAGTTATTCGTATTGAGCCAAGAATCCCAGCTGTTCCAGACACCCAGAATATAAGGGGCGTTTCCTTCGCTGGTTCCGGAAGAAAGAATGCCGGAATTGGCGGAAACACGCTGATCAGGGCCCAATTCACACTGAAGCTGGCCCAAAGCTACTTCCAGGGAAAATCTGGCGAGGGATTTGGCCTCCGCCGCAAAAAGCTGTTTCTCGGAAATACGGACCTGTGAAGATGCAATGGTTAAAAGGCCGACGCTGAGGAGGGCTAAAAGCATCATCAGGGTAATGGTGGCAATCAGGGCAAACCCCTTGCTGACATGCCTGACAGGACGTTTAGTGAAAAGTTTGATCTTCATGAAAATGATGGGTTTCGGCAGGCCCCTTTCCGTTCGAGTGTGAGGAGGAAAAACCTCTGCTGTCACAAAGGTGCGAAGAGCCAATTCTTAACTCTAGCCAATACAAAAAAGAGGCAGTTCATGCAAGCTCAAAGTTGGTTCAACAGGGCACACGTTGAGCAGAGCAAACAGGCTCCGGGACAATTGGAAAGAAAAATAAGACAAGAAAAATCGCATTTTTATCCAATTCTGTTCTTAAAGGTTTATATTATGATTTTTATAGAAAAATCGGATTCTAAATTCGGTGGATTAAAAAAAGACTTGAATATCATATTTTCTCAAGAAAAACTGCCTGCGGAATTTCGCGGCGATACGGCGGACATGCCGATCGGCTCCTGGAACCAGCTTTACCTGTGGGCGAACGTGTGGGACTCCTCCACGAAGAGGGAAGGCCAGGATGCCTCCGCCACCCTTCAATGGAACGGAAGCGCTCCCAGCACGCTGATTGCGGCGGATGCCGCGGCGAACCTGGAGATGATGGACAACCGCTACACGTACATGCGCCATCCCATCCTGCTGCGTTATTACAATTTTATCGGTTCTTATTTAACAAAGAATGATCGGCAATCTCAAAACGGAGGCTGGATTAACACAGCTGTATCAGTCGTTCCTGTTTATGTCTGGTGGAATCCGTATAATGTGGACATGAAATTTCAGGGAGCCGGAGGAAATCCATGGGGCTCTTACTTTGGCGAACATCGTTTTAAACCCATGCTTTTTGCGGATAACATCGCTTCCTCTGGACCTCTTTCCAGCTTAAAAATGTATACGGAGCATCCTCTGACACCATATACGCAAGGGGCTTTCGGAGCTATACATGATCGGCAGGTAGCCGATTTCGGTGCCTCTTACAGGAAAACTTCCCGGCTGAACGACGGTACAGGAGAAGTAGTGAAAGGAGAGGTATCTGTTCTTAAAGCAGGAGAAATCGTTGTTTTTTCCCAACCATCTACAACTCGTACCAACAAAATTCAAAATGGTGCTGTATATAAATCTAAAAGTGGGGGATATGATATTCGAACGGATAATTTTGCTTTTAGAGAAGGGTGGCCGCAAGACATGAGTGAGATGGTTTCTTATGGCGTTAATATATACACAGGTCTTCAATATCAATACTTTGAAAGATCTGGCTATCCAACAGAGAATAAGTACACGTTTTGGGCCCGCTTTGCGGAAACGGATAATGACCTGATAGGGAATGGAGGAAATACCTCCTTGGGAACTCCTCCCAATCATGTTCTGTGCCATAAGTATACGGACGAATACAACTCCAATTCCAAAAAATTGGGAACTTTCATGATGGGTGCTGGCATTATGGACGCCAGCCAAATTGGAAAAGATACACGTTTAAGCGGGGCTTCCACACCGGACCCTGTCGTTTTTTCTAAGATGTCCCCAACGATGCTCAATCTGAACTGGGGATTTGAGGAACAAATCATGCAGGCGACAAAAATACCAGTAGATGGATGGATTAACTTCAAAAGAGGTGACGATGAAGATGGCACGAAACGCGGCAAATACGCAGAACCTGAGCCGAACGGTCCATTCCCCTATTTCATCGCCTACTATGGAGTATCGGTAAAATGGGGCAAACCCCCCGTGATTGGAGCCTATCCGGAGGGCAAGGACTACCGGGCCAAGACATGGCAGCACTCCA
>NZ_MNUD01000003.1:29179-29406 GCF_001917295.1 Akkermansia sp. 54_46 | reverse complement strand
ACGCGGCCAACGGGCTCAACCAGTACACCGGCATTGAAGAAAGCGGGGAAGCGCCTTTTGTGCCGACGTACGACGCCTCGGGCAACCAGACCCTCATCAAGACGTCAACGGGCGTGTGGACCGTGGTCTACAACGCGGCCAACCGCGCGGTGAGCTTCACCAGCCGGGACGGCGCGACAGTCGTGGAATGCGGCTACGATTACCAGGGACGGCGCTACATGAAGAAA
>NZ_MNUD01000003.1:0-29095 GCF_001917295.1 Akkermansia sp. 54_46 | reverse complement strand
CTCTTTACTGCTATGGATGGGACTTCAACAAAAACGTGACGGAGGTCTTCGACGCACGGGGAACGATCGCGGCAACTTACGACTATTCGCCCTATGGGACAGTTGGCAGCACAGGCAACCTCGTCCAGCCCGTCCAATGGTCCGGCGAGATGAACGACGAAGAACTCGCCCTGGTCTATTACAACTATCGTTATTACAATCCCGCTGACGGCAGGTGGATTAACAGGGATCCTATCGCTGAAGAAGGGGGATGGAATTTGTACGGGTTCGTGAGAAATGTTCCCATGATATGTACGGATTACTTAGGAAAAGATACTCTGGGTGAATTAATATATGCTCGTTATGTTATAAACTTTTTGAGAGGAATAGGAACTGTAGTTCCTTTCCCTTCTAAACCTGCAATGATAGCTCAAATGAGAGATTCTGCAGGAATGCAAAGAACTTTTGAAGAAGCACTACAGCAAATTATAAAAGAAGAATTAGAAAATATAAATAATTATCCAAAAAGCATAGAGATAGATTTTGTAGACAAAAAGGATATTACTGCAAAATTTTCTGTCCATCTAGGATACGAGTCTGGGGTCCATCTTCATTCCTCAGGTTGGTGGTTAGGTCGCCCGCAAAAAGTATTAGGGTATGGAAAATTTAAAATTTGTGTAAAATCAAAAGATGATATTATTTTATTGTCTTCTGAAGGGGTATCTTTAGCTTGGTACGATGTAATTGACGCTAATCCTACAGAGGGAGATCCTGAATGGCAACAATTTTTGGAAACGATTGTTCAGGACAAAGTGGATTCCTCAGCGGCTTTTCCAATTGAAGTTTGGGGTAATTTTACATTTAGTGAATTGGAAACTATTATTAACTCTATTGATATTTAATATGAATACTTTATACAATAAAATTTATATAATTTTGTTAATAATTATTCTCAGTGGGTGCGATAAATCTCCTCCCCAACCCGATACATGGGAAAAAATGATGACAAATACTATGGGGGTTCCTCAGAATTCGTGGAGGCTGCATACTTCGATGCGGGGGAGAATAAGAATAATTTATATTTTCCAAACTGATCAGCAATGGACGGATTGCATTCACTTGCAGGCCTTGAAATTACAAGACGGACTGGACGCAAGAGTCTCTTATTCAGGCATAAGTACAGATAATATTCTGGATGTTTCAGGAGTAAAAAATGATTTTAATAAAGAAATAATAAAAAATCCTGAAATCTATTCATTAATAAATGAGGATTTCTTGAAAGGAGATCTTACACCTTATAGTATGTTGCATATTCGGGATAAATTTTTGGAAAAAGAATATAAAGAAACGGATAAACATGAATTTATAACATTCCCATTTGGTGAGATTTTCATATTGTATAAAAAAATAATTCAAGGAGATAAATATTTAGTCATAATAGCTATTTCTCCTCATGAGAAATAGTAACAATATAATCGGAATTATGCAGAATAATCTTGTCGGGATACTGCATGATTGCTGATACCGAAATTCAGTCATCAATCCCCTCTTAGCACTTCCGAACATGGTCCGTGATCAACTCGAATCTGGAAATTTCTTCCAGAAATATGATGTGTTCAATACCACAGGCCACTTTATCCGCACGCGGTTTTGCCATATGCAACACCGTCATTAGGAATTCCTTGACCATAGTATTAGCATTGCCAACTCCACTCTCAAATCTCCCTCTTCCTCCTTGGAACAACCCTTGATCAAAACATCAACGGGTATCTGGACGGTCGTGTACACCGCGCGGTGAGCTTCACCAGCCGGGACGGCAGTACGGTGGTGGAATGCGGCTACGACTACCAGGGACGCCGCTACATGAAGAAGGTCACCGTCAACGGAACGGTCGCCAGCCATGAACGCTACCTGTACCGTGGCTACCTCCAAATTCGGACACTGTTGTGGGATCCTCTGGAACCGGTGGCCACGCGTCCCCTGGCCCTGGTGCAGGCCGCCTCTCTTTACTGCTATGGATGGGACTTCAACAAGAATGTGACGGAAGTCTTCGACGCGCGGGGAACGATCGCGGCAACTTACGACTACTCGCCCTATGGGACCGTGACCGGCACGGGCAGTCTCGTCCAGCCGGTGCAGTGGAGCAGCGAGATGAACGACGGCAAATTGGCTCTGGTCTATTACAACTACCGCTATTACAATCCCGCTGACGGCAGGTGGATCAATCGCGTCCAATCGCTGCAGAAGGAGGATGGAATTTGTATGGGTTTGTTGATAATGAAGTGGTATTCTCTATTGATTATCTCGGAAAAGAAACTAACGAATTTGGCTACACAATGACTATCCCTGCGGGTTACATACCCATTCTTCTTATTATTGAGGGAAGTATATCAATAGAAAAAAAGAAAAATTGTGTATGCATTGAAGCAAAATTACGAACAGATGTTGGTATAGGTGTAGGCATAGGACTTAAAATTAAACAAAAATGGTTGCCTATTCTGCCTGATATTGAATATTCTTTACGAACTATGGTTGCTGGATTAAGTAATGAAAAAATACTTAAAATTGACAATTGTAATGGTAAAACTTCAACATACTATCGGGAAGAATTATTAGGATTGTCTCATAGAATTGATGCAGGTATTACATTATCATCTTATATACAAGCATCTTATTCTATTGATTTTAAGATAAGTGCTGGGTTAACTTTGAATGCAAAACCAATATCTTTAACTTTAGATGCAACGGGGTATGTTAAGATTGCCGCTACTTTGAAAATTCCATTTGTTATAGATCAAACTGAAGAAATCTCTAACAAATCTTTTAATGAAAATAAAAAAATATGGTCTAAATAATGAACACGATATAATTAGTCATCTTTATTATGATTTACCCTGAATCTCCTTTAACTGGATATGAATATTTCGAATTAGTTTGTAGATGTATTTTTGTAATCCTATTTTTAAGAATCCTTGTTTGGATCAAAAAAAATACTCTTAATTTTTCATTTAATAACTTCCCTTTTTCAATTATCAAACTTACAATTTATTTATTTCTGATCTCTGGAATAATTGGAGTTTTGTCAACAATGTATCATGGTATAAATCTATTATGGGAAAACTTTTCGAATGAACTTTTAATATCATATACAGCATTAATTTTTTCTTATCTTATTATAGTCATTGAGTGTTTCAGAATAATAGATGTTTTGAAGAAAATCAAAAATAAATCTGCTTCCAATTGAAATAATCATGAAAAAATGTTTTCAGACTTGTTTTTATAAGAAGCTAGCGTATTACAAAGAACACAGGAAGAGAATTGAATCGGAACATTTTCCATATGATAAATAGTACCAGAACAATTGTATAAAAGATAACAAAAAATCATAAAAAATGTGGATCCCCTAAAAATCCTTATAATAGAATGACCGTAGCTACCTGTAACTAGCGGCGCAGGATATGCTGGACAACCGGAACGTGCTTCGGACACTGTTGTGGGATCCTCTGGAACCGGTGGCCACGCGTCCCCTGGTCTTGGTGCAGGCCGCCTCTCTTTACTGCTATGGATGGGACTTCAACAAGAATGTGACGGAAGTTTTTGATGGGTAGGGAACGATCGCGGCGGCTTACGACTACTCTCCCTATGGGACAGTTGGCAGCACAGGCAGTCTCGTCCAGCCCGTACAGTGGTCTAGTGAGATGAACGACGGCAAATTGGCTCTGGTCTATTACAACTACCGTTATTATAATCCTGCAGACGGCAGGTGGATTAACAGGGATTCGCTAAAGGAAGAGAATTTTTTAGAGATATATTTGAAAAAGGCTGTCCGGTAAAAGTCGTTTTTGCTGTAGCAGGATTCTTTCTGTTTGTTACTGTACGGCAGGGACTTTCTGCGCTTCCGGCACGGGCAACGGCGTTTTCCGGATGGTAACGGGCGTTCCTATGCTGGTTTGCCTGTAGAGAATTTCCGCAACATTTCGCGGCAGACGGACGCAGCCATGGGAAACAGGATGCCGCCGAACTTTCCCTACATGCAGGCCCAGCCCCGCGTTGGTAAGACGCTGCCAATAAGGCATGGGAGAGCCGTCAAAACGACCTCCCTCCGGTATGGGATCCGTGGATTCGGCATTGTAGTTGATGCATTTGCCTTCGGCATCATACATTTTGCCGTAGAGGTTGGAAGTATGGTCTTCCTTTTTGGAGATAACGGCGTAGTCCCCCGTTTTGGTCGGATAGGCTTTTACGCCGGAGGAGAGGGGGAAGTCCATGGCGACCAAGCCGTCCACCAGATACTGGCCCCGTTGTTCGTCCAGGCAGACGAAGATTTTTCGGGATTTTTTCGGCTGGCGGTTCAGCAAGGTATCGTCCTTATAGACGTCGTACGTTTTCCGGTAGTCCTTGCGGGCTACAAAATGAGCGTATGTGGAAGGATGAAACGGGTTTTTATATTCCGGAACGGATTTGTCCACGGCACGCGGATCCGGCAGGGCCGCATGGCCCGTGCCGGAGTGGGAACAGGACGCCCACCCCATGAGCACCACGGGGAAGGCGGCCAGAACAAGGAGAGGCTTCATAAGTGGAGGAACCGGGAGGATCCCCCGGATTACTTGGAACGCGGAATCGTCAACTTCTGGTTGATGTGAATCAGATCGGACTTAAGGCCGTTAGCCCTTTTAAGGGCCTTGACAGAGGTGCCGTTCCTGCGGGCGATGGCTCCCAGCGTATCGCCTTTCTTCACGGTGTAGGTGCGGGCCTTGGGAGCGGATTTACGGGAGGAGCTCTTTCTGGCAGCCGTGCTGCGGGAGGATTTGCTGCCGGCCGTGCTCTTCCGCGCGGATGATTTTTTAGTGACGGAAGGCTTGGCGGGGGGATTGTAAGCGTAGCTGGAAGAACTCTGAACCGGGCTGTAATGGCCGGATTCGTAAGCGGGATCAGAGCTTTCCGCGATCCACGGCGGGATTTCGCCGCTGGCCGGTTCCGCAGTGTCGTAACCGGCCGTGGAGGAATTCTGGGTGGAGCAGGAAGAGAGGGGGAATACCAGCGCGGCAGCGCAGGCGCAGGTTAAAATGAATGGCGTTTTCATGTGTGCCCTGTTCATACTAATTTATGATTTCGGATTCAAGGCGGTAGCGCGGATTGTCGGGATTTTTTTTCAGACCTTGCCCAGATTATAAAAGGTTTCCGCATTTCGGGTCGTCACATGGGCCAGATCTTCCAGGTTCATGCCTTTGGCAGCGGCGATGAAACGGGCTGTATGAATGAGATGGGCGGGTTCGTTCATGCGGCCCCGGAGGGGTTCCGGGCTGAGATAGGGGGAGTCCGTTTCCAGCATGATACGGTTTTCCGGGCACCAGCTTGCGGTTTCCGCCACTACGGGGGCGTTTTTAAAAGTAGCCACCCCGGTGAAGGAGACCATGCCGTCCAGTTCGTCAAAGATCCGCATGGCCTGAGCGGTATTTCCGATGAAGCAGTGAAATACGGGACGCACGCGGCCCGCGTAGTTCCGGGCAATAGCCAAGGCGTCCTCAAAGCTCGCGGAACCTTTCCGGTCCCGCGTATGCAGGACGATATTAAGGCCCAGGCGCTCCGCCAGGTCAAAGTGCCGTTCCAGAAGGTCCTGCTGAAGGCGGTGGAATTGTTCCGTTTCCCAGCCTTGGGGCGTCCCGTGGAAGTAATCCAGGCCCGTTTCCCCGATGGCGGCCAGGGGAACGTCCTGCGCCTTCCGGAAAAGCTGGTCCGCCCAGTCTGCCGGGGCGTCATGGGCATCGTCCGGATGGATGCCCAGCGCACAAAAAACCGCGCCGGGAAACTGGCGCGCCCACGCCGTGTTTGCCTCCCAGTCATCCATCCGCGCCCCCAGCGTAATCATGCGGTCAATGCCTTCCCGGAGGGCATGCTGGACGTAAGTTTCCCTGCGGGACTGGTCGAATTGAGCGGAAGCCAGATGGCAGTGCGTGTCAATAATCATGGTGTAAGGGACTGTGGCGGAACGGATGAAGTTTGTGGATATTTGCCGGCTTTGAAAAGTGCAAACGCAGAGCATGCCTGATTTTTCCTTGCCACGCGGAAGTGAAACGCACAAACTGCCCCGCATGAAATGTACGGCTTTGTGCATGTGCGCCGCCCTGCTGCCGGTGGGCTTCCTGCAGGCAGGAACCCAGCAGATAGAAGCGCCGCAGGAGGGCTCCGTTATCAGTTTCCATCTGGAAAACGATATGTTCGTGGGGGATGATGATAATTATACCAACGGCGTCCGCTTTGCGTGGATGTCCGGCACCACGTCCCGAAGCCATACGTTTTCCGGCATGCTGGGAACAGTGCTGGGCGGCACGAACGCCTCGGATTCCTGGCGGCGGTTCATGGGCATGAGCGGTTCCGCCAACCTGCGCCAGCAGTGGGGCCTGGACCTGACCCAGCTCATGTACACCCCGGAGCAGAAGGCCACCTATCCCATCTACAACCAGCACCCCTATGTGGGCAACCTGACGCTGGGGCTGACCTCCCTGGTTAAGAATGAAGACCGGGCCAATTCCCTGGAGCTGCAGCTCGGCACCACGGGCACGAATTCCCTCGCCAAGGGCTCCCAGCATTTCATCCATAAGCTGTGGGGTATGGAGCAATGGCCCGGCTGGGCCAACCAGCTCCCCGGAGAGATAACCGCCAATTTGTTTTTCAAGCGGTATTACCGCCTGCGCGGACTGGAGAAGCGCTACGGCTCCGGTTTTGAAACGGATGCCCTGGCTTACTGGCATGCGGACGCCGGCACAGTAAAGGTGCAGGCGGGGGGCGGCATGTCCTTCCGCTTCGGCTATAATCTGGGCAATACTTCTCCGGAGAACAGCATTCGCGGCGCGACCAGCGCAGCGCCTCCCTTCGTTTATAACAGGATGTCCGTTTCCAATTGGGGGTATTACGGTTATATTCATGCTGCCGTGCGAGCCGTGGCTCATGACCTGTATCTGGATGGTACGGTGTTTCGTTCCTCCCCCAAGTATGTGAACAAGTATCCCGTAGTGGGAGAATGGGGTTATGGCTTCGGCCTCCGGTACAAGCGCTCGGAATTGCTTTTCGGCCTGCATTACATGACCAAGGAGTACACCCAGCAGGAATCCATGCAGTGTGTGGGCGTTCTCCAGCTCCGGCATACTTTTTAACGGCTGCGTTTGCAGGCCGTTCATAAACGCAACAGCAGCTTGCAAAGGGCAAGTTTGCTGTTAGAATTAGAATTGCGGATTCGTATGTAACAGGACAATCCGTTTGTGCATATCAACTCCGACACATATTGATTTCATGAGAACGACCAGATCCTGGCTTTTATCCTGTACCGCGCTGGCGGTAAGTTCCGCCATGTGCGGCCTGGGAGCACCGGGCGATTCCGCCCCCGCGCCAGCCCCCACAGGGCTGGAATGGGAACAGGAACAAAACCTGCATTTGAATAAGGAAGCTCCAACCGCCTTTTTCGCGTCTTTCAGCGATTTGCAGTCCGCCTTGAAAGTGCTGCCTGAAAACAGTAAATGGCGCAGGTCCCTGAACGGTCAGTGGAAGTTCCACTGGGCGAAGGATCCCCAGAGCCGCCCGGTCGATTTTTACAAGCCGGATTACGACGTAAAGGACTGGAAGGAGATTAAGGTGCCTTCCTCCTGGCAGACTCAGGGTTACGGCACCCCTATTTATTCCAATCAGCCGTATCCCTTTGAACGCTCCTGGCCTTATGTAATGAAGGAGCCTTCCAACAAGAATTATACGTCCTACAAGGAACGGAACCCCGTAGGTTCCTACCGCCGCACTTTTGAAGTGCCTGCGGACTGGGACGGCAGGGAAGTGTACATGCAGTTTGACGGAGTGGATTCCTTCTTCTACCTCTGGATCAACGGGCAGTATGTAGGTTTTTCCAAAGATTCCCGGAATCCGGCCCGTTTTGACATCAGCCCCTACCTTAAGAAGGGGGAGAATGTGGTGGCCGCAGAGGTGTACCGCCATTCCGACGGAGCATATCTGGAATGCCAGGATATGTTCCGCCTGTCCGGCATTTTCCGCAATGTTTCCATCTTTGCGCTGCCGAAAGTTCACATCCGCGACTTTTTCGCACAGGCCAATCCGGTGGACCAGAGGGATTGGGCTTTGAATATTGACCATGCCAAACCGGGGACCGTGGACGGCGATTGGCGCCTTCAGGTGGATGTGGATGTTCGCAATCTGTTTCCGGCAACGGAAAAGCTGGACGGCTGCACGGTTTCCATGGCCCTTTATGACGCTGCCGGAAAACTGGTAGAACCTGTCAAGCCCAAGGATGCGCCATATGACGGCGTGTTGGAAAAGCCCTTGCGCATTACCGGCATGAAGGATTTTAAAACTTCCCTGCTGGGCATTTATTCCAAACCCAGACTATGGTCTGCGGAGGAGCCCAACCTGTACACCCTGGTACTGACGCTGAAGCGTGACGGGAAGACGGAAGAAATGGTTTCCTCCCGCGTGGGTTTCCGCAATGTGGTGATTAAGGACAGCGTGTTCCTGGTAAACGGCCAGCCGGTGAAGGTAAAGGGCGTGAACCGCCATGAAAGCCATCCGGAAACAGGGCATTACGTGACTCCGGAGCAGATGGAGGAAGAAGTGCGGATGATGAAACGCGCCAATATCAACCACGTGCGCTGTTCCCATTATCCCGCGGATCCTTATTTTTATTACCTCTGTGACAAGTACGGCATTTACGTGCAGGATGAGGCCAACATCGAGTCCCACGGCTATTACTATGGCAAGGAGTCCCTTTCCCATCCCATTGAGTGGATGCCGGCCCACGTGGACCGCATCATGGCGATGGTGGAGCGCAACAAGAACCATCCCTGCGTGATTATGTGGTCCCTGGGGAATGAAGCCGGCCCCGGCCAGAATTTCCGCAGTGCGGAAAAGATGGTGAAGGCCAGGGATATGTCCCGCCCCACCCACTACGAACGCAATAATGACATTGTGGACCTGGGGTCCAACCAGTATCCGTCCGTGGACTGGACGCGTTCCATGGCGGGCAACAAGGATTTTCCCAAGCCCTACTATATTTCCGAGTACGCACACAACATGATGAACGCCATGGGCAACCTGGCGGATTACTGGGAGGCCATCGAGTCTTCCGACCGCATTATGGGCGGCGCCATCTGGGACTGGGTGGACCAGGGCTTGTACAAGACCCTGCCGAATGGAGAAAAGATGCTCTGCTACGGCGGCGATTTCAACGACCATCCCAATAGCGGCCAGTTTGTGTTCAACGGCACCATCCTGTCGGATCGTACGCCGGAACCGGGTTATTTTGAAGTCAAGCACGTCTATCAGAATATTTCCACATCTTTGACGGACAACGGCAGGATTTCCATTTTCAACAAGAATTTCTTTACGGACCTTTCTCCATACGACATTACCTGGACCCTCACGGAAAACGGCAATGCAGTGGCTGAAGGCAGGCTGGACACGCCTCCGGCCGGTCCCAGAGAAAAGATTGTGGTTCCCATTCCGGACATTCCCCAGTTGAAAAACCGGAAACCGGGGGTGGAGTATGCCTTGCGCATAAGTTACAAGCTGAAGAAGGACAGGGGGTGGGCCAAGAAGGGATATGAATTGGCCTTTGACCAGCTCCAGCTTCCCGTGCAGGGAGATCTGCCTGTGTTCAAGGCTCCTGCGGGCAAAGTCAGCCTCAGCACGGACAAGCATACCGTTTCCGGCAAGGATTTTTCCGTGCAGTTTGACGCGGCCACCGGGGAACTGGCCCAGTTCACGGTAAACGGCAAGCCTCTGTTTAAAACGCCCATGGCGGTGAACGCCCTGCGCGCCGCCTCCAGCAATGAGCCGGGCGTCATGGCCAAGAGCATGGCTAACGGCCTCCGTGAACTGAAGCATGAACTGCTCAGTTACGAAGCCATTGATAACGGCAATAGCGTCACCGTCAAACAATCCATCAAGGTGAGCGGCAAACAGGCTGAAAACATCAGCGGCTACGGCGATACCAAGACCACCATCACGGCCAGGAAGCAACCCCTGAACGATACGAACACCCATTTCATCAATAATTTGGAATGGACCATCTATGCGGATGGAACTGTCGTCTGCCAGTCCGTACTGCTTCCGCGCGGCAATCCCCTGGAACTGCTGCGCCTGGGATACGAACTCCAGTTGCCGGCGAATATGGACAACGTAGCCTATTACGGGCGCGGGCCGGAAGAAAACTATGCGGACCGCAAGAGCGGCATGCCTCTGGGCGTGTATAAAACGACAGCCTGGGATTCTTTCTTCCCGTACGGCAGACCGCAGGATTGCGGCAACCATGAGGATACCCGCTGGGTGGCCGTTACGGACGACAAGGGGAACGGCCTGCTTTTCGGTTCCGTGGGCGCACCGTTCGCTTTCTCCGCCCTTCCGTATACCACCACGGATTTGATCCTGGCAAACCACCCCGTGGAACTGCCGAAGACGACGGATAAGACCGTGCTGGTTCTCTCTTCCGCCACGCGCGGCCTGGGGGGTGCTTCCTGCGGTCCCGGCCCCATGGGCAGGGACATCATCAAGGCCAACAAGCCCTACCCGATGTCCTTCTTTATGCGGCCCATTACCGCCAAGTCCTACAAGGGGGAAATCCGCGTGCCTGCGGCCCGGCTGGATATGACCATGCTGACCCGCACGGACAAGTATACGGTCAAGAGCGTAACCAGCCAGGAGCAGGGCGAAGCGGACGCCGAATTCGCCATTGACGGTGATCCCGGCACCTTCTGGCACTCTGAATATAATAAAACCGTGACCAAACATCCGCATGTACTGGTCGTGGACCTGGGTAAGGAGCGGGAATTCTCCGGAATCACTTATCTTCCACGTCAGGATGGCGGCAGCAATGGCCGCGTGAAAGATTATTCCGTGGACGTGAGCACGGACGGAGAGAAATGGCAGCCTGCCGCCAAGGGCTCCTTCCCGGACAGTGCTGACCTGCAGGAAGTGAAATTCCAGGCTCCCGTCAAGGCGCGTTATTTCCGTTTTTCCGCCCTTAGTGAGGCGCAGGGGCGGGATTACGCCGCCGTAGCGGAACTGGATATCATTCCCGTTAAGAAATAACTCCTGCGGTTTTTACCGTTTGAACAGGCGCCCCGCCGCTCTTTCCGAGTGCGCGGGGCGTTTTATTTGCCGGGCTCCATGGGTTTTCTGGAGGGAAAATGCAGAAGAAGATGGAGGATGAACAATTGGCAGAACAAAAAACCCTGTACGGAAAATACCCGTACAGGGGTTTGATGAAAAGGGAAGCTTCTATTTCCGTTTACGGCGTACCATCAGGGCCGTCAAACCCAGCAAGCTCATGGTGGCTGTCGCGGGTTCCGGGATCAAAAGCTGGATGGTATTGTTTTGCAGATTGATGTTTCCCAGGATGCATTCGGTGTAGTAGTCAAGCTCGTTTGTTAGAGCCTGCTCCTTGGTCGTAAGCCACAGATCGAACGTCTCGGTGCCGGATATATCTATATTATCGTAATTAAGCAGACTGTCGCTGGATACGTCTTTAAAGACAAAAAGAGCTGTTTCTCCATCCTGTCCCGTCACCATTAGATAAACCGGGGATGTCAGAGAAGAAGAGTAATCTCCGGACAAGTTAAATCTGCCGTCAGCGACGCCGCCATTTTGCTCTTCCGGTATATTTGTCAACGCGCTGGTGAAGTTGTTCTGCATGCTCATCAGATCACTGTATTTCAGTTGATCCTGTGCATACGAATTGCCTTGGAAGTTCCATCGGCTGGTGGTCACATCATAACTCCAAGTACCGCTGCTGAAGGTGCCTAAAATGGCATTGCCTGCATTCAGCGGTTCTCCGAGAGAATTGATTAGGGAATATGCGGAGGAATCGTCATTGCTGATATTGAAACTGTCCGCTAAGGCAATTTCTCCAGAAAAGAGAGCGCAGGCGGTGAAAGCATTGGTGAAAAGGGAGCGATAGAACATGGCTGGTTATTTGTTGGTTTGATGTTTGCTGGACACCGTGATGTAGGAAGGTGTCTTGGAAGATTCGTAGTAGATGGAAAAAACTCCGCTGAAGGGGATATTGGAAACATCCTCTCCATTGTCCTGACGTTTCCAGGAACCGTTGTTGTTGACGACCTTGACCATGGCATTTTTGTCATCTGCGGGAATGTTGATGACGGCGTCATCAGGCAATTGCAAAGCTATTTCAGCCAAAGTCTGGGAAAGGGGCAGGCGAGTGTGAAGAAGGGAATTGAATGTGGGAACGACCAGCTTCTGATTCTTCAGGGATACTTCCCCAATGACCACAGCTGTAACATCGGAACCAGCTTTGCGCGTAATGGTCAGGGGTTCATGGCTGAACACCGGCATATTGCCGATATTTTCCGTAGATCCCCTTCTTCTCCATTCATTTCCAGAATAATAAGCGGCAAGCTTGGTGGTTGCCGAATTAAAGATATTAACCGTGTCTGCAGACATGGCGGAGCCGCTTTTCAGGCCAAACTGGTTGTCTTCTCCAAGAATATCATCCAGAGTGCGCGCCTTGCGCAGGACATATAAATCGGGGGGAGTGCCCTTGCTTACCAGATCAGAAAGAAGGCGGTCATCCACTTTAATGGAATGCTCCGTCCAGCTGGCTCCCGGTTTTTTCCAACCATCCCGGTTTAAGGGAAGAGCTATAACTTCATTGCCGAAGTGAAGAACCAGCACATAGGCGGAGTTTTCATTCATCAGGTCGTTGAAATTAACGTCCGGGTCCGTGATGGTGACTTTATTACCGGAAATAGTAATGTTGCCTTCTTCAAGGGTGTGCTGTACCAAGGCTTCCGGATGCACCCCTAAACCCAGATAACCCGTTGCTTTGGCGTACAGGGTTGTCTGGATATAGCCGCAGGGCGTACTGTAAGCCGTTTCCGCATGCAGGGAGGCGATTGTTGCCGGAAGCAACGCGCATGCGCAGAGAGAGGCTGGCAGACAATGTACCGGATTGATAAACATTAACCCATTAAGAAGAAAGGAAATCGTTTGTCAATTAGGAAAGGGGGAAACATTCCCGTTTTTCATTTGTCAGACTTTTCCCCGGATGGAGGAAGCTTTCAGGTTTGTCCGGGGGATGGCCCCGGGATTTGAAGCGCAGGAAGGGCTGCCGCCGCTTTTTTCAATGCCTCCGGAACAGTAACTTCCAATGGCCGGACACAGGAAAAACAGGACGGAGGCAGGGTGGTAGAGATACGGTGCGGAACCTGGAAGGGGAAAATCATGAAAAAAAGATTTCAGGAATGCTTGGCAGAGGAAGGGGTGGGGAGAGCCTGAAAACAGGGGAGAGGATTTAATAAAATTTTAATGTTTTTTCCGGGTTGTTTTATTTGCGCCCTGAACGTTCTTCCATTAGGTTGATTCCAACATTCAAGCCGGATATCATTCCGATTCCTCTTTTCATGTTTTCAGAAACGCATTCGGACAGCCAGCGGGCGGACAGGATTCTGGCCTCCATCCGGAGGGAGGAAGCCCGTCCCGGCCGCGGCTTGCTGAAAATCTTCTTTGGCATGGCGCCGGGAGTAGGCAAAACATGTGCCATGCTGGAGGCGGCCATTCAGGCGGCGGACAAGGGCGTGCAAGTCATTATCGGCGTGGCGGAATCCCATGGGAGGGAAGATACGATGCGGCTCATTGGCAGGCTGCCGCGCCTTCCCATGAAAAAGATGGTTTACCGGGGAGTGGAAATGGAGGAATTTGATTTGGAGGAGGCATTGCGCGTGAAGCCCCAGCTTATTCTGGTGGATGAACTGGCGCATACCAACGTCCCGGGAATGCGCCACAGGAAACGCTATCAGGACGTGGAGGATTTGCTGGCCGCGGGAATAGACGTTTACACCACGCTGAACGTGCAGCATCTGGAAAGCCGTTCCGATACCGTTCACGACATTACAGCCGCCCCCGTGCAGGAAACCGTGCCGGATTCCGTATTGGCGGAGGCGGATTGCATCCAGCTGGTGGACATTACTCCGGATCAGCTGCGGACGCGCCTTCGGGAGGGGAAAGTGTACAGCGCTCCCCAGGCTTCCGCCGCTCTGGATCATTTTTTCAAGGAGTCCAATTTGACGGCCCTCCGGGAACTGGCCCTGCGCATCGTAGCGGAGAAGGTGGACCATGAACTGACGGAGGTGCGTACCATTTCCGGGGACCGCTCCATCTGGCGCAGCGGGGAACGTCTGATGGTGGCGGTAGGCCCCAGCCCGTTTTCCGCCCGGCTGGTACGCTGGACGCGCCGCATGGCTTATGCCCTGAACGCTCCGTGGATAGCCCTTTCCGTGGATACGGGCGTGCCCTTGCCTCCTGAACAGCAGCAGCGGCTGGACGCCAATCTGGAATTGGCGCGGCGGCTGGGCGCGGAAGTGATCGTGATGCCCGGTTCCGATTTGGCGGAAACGCTGCTCCGCATGGCTTTTTTAAGAAATGTCAGCCAAATTGTGGTGGGCAAACCGCAGGAAAGCTACCTGTGGGGCCTGGTGCGGCCCATATCCCTGGTGGATAAGCTGGTGAAGGGAAGCGACCAGATTGATATTTACGTGGTTCCCGCCGCTTCGGGACCGGGCCGTAACCGTTGGAAGAGCTGGCACCGGAAAACGGAGAAAGATGGCCGGGATTACTGGCTGGCCGCAGGCGTGACAGCGGCCGTCACGGGTGCCGGCCTGCTGGTTTCCGCATTTACCGGTTATTTTGCTCCCGGTTTCCTGTATTTGGCCGGAGTAGTGGGCCTGGGCTTTTTCATCCGTTCCCGCTGGGCCATGCTTTTGGCCGCGGCGCTGAGCGTCCTGTTGTGGAACCTGCTGTTTATTCCCCCGGTGATGACGTTCAAGATAGAGCGGCTGGAGGACGCCTTGATGTGCTTCTTTTTCTTTTTGGTGGCCCTTTCTACGGGACGGCTCACTTCCCGCCTGAGGATCCGCGAGCGGGAAGAACGGGAACGGGAAAAAAAGACCAATGCCCTGTTCCTGTATTCCCGGGCCATTGGATCCGCTTCGGACGTGCCTTCCCTCATTTCCGTCGCGGCGGGACAGATCAGCCAGATTATGGGGGTGCGCCTGGCTGTCATGACGCCGGAAGGAGGCGGCGGTAAGCTGAGGCTTTGGGAGACCGGCGGAGAGTACGCCATGGATGAGAAGGAATGGAGCGTGGCAGTCTGGTGTATGGAACACCGCCGCCCCGCAGGAAGGTTTACGGATACGATCCCGGTAGCAGAAGGGTTTTACCTTCCCATGATGTCCGGGGAGCGTTGCATGGGCGTACTGGGCATAAGGCCAGAGGAAGGGGAGTGCCTGACGGCCGGGCAGAAGGATTTGCTGGAAAGCATGGGAGCGCAGCTGGCCATGGCGCTGGAGCGTGAAGAATTGAGGGCGGAACGGGCGCGTACGCGGCTCATGGAAGAATCGGAAAAACTGCACCGATCCCTGTTGGACAGTGTTTCCCATGAGTTCAAAACGCCTTTGGCCGTGATTGAGGGCGGCTGTGAAAAATTGGCCGGACGTGCCGCGTCCGCACCGGAGGAGCGGGAAGAATACGGGGAAATTTTACTGGCCGCGCGCCGTCTGCGCCGCCTGGTGAAGAATTTGCTGGATGTGAGCCGCCTGGAATCCGGCGCTTTGAAACCCAAACTGGACTGGTGCGATCTGGGGGATGTTATTGAAGGGGCTCTGGCTGCTACCAGGGAAGCACGCCGGAATCATCCCGTGTCTGTTTCCCTGCCGCCGGACTATCCGCTGGTGAAGGCGGATTTTTCCCTGATGGAACAGGTACTGGTCAATCTGCTGTTGAATGCCTGCGTACATACTCCTGAGGGAACCTCTGTTACGTTGCAAGGTGGTGCCGACCCCGTGCGCGGCCAGGTTTGGCTGGATATTCATGACATGGGGCCGGGCATTCCTCCCGAACGGGCGGAAACCATTTTTGAGCGCTTCCGGACGACGCGGCCCGGTGGTTTGGGCCTGGGGCTCCCCATTGTGCGCGGGTTTATGGAAGCTCAGCGCGGTGCCGTCTCCCTGGTTCCCGTTTCCGCCGGAACATGTTTCCGGCTTGTCCTTCCCCTGGTGGAGCACGATAGTGTTCCTGAAGAGTAATTCCTCCTGCCTCATGAGCAACTTTCCTGCAGATATCCTGATAATTGACGATGAACGGCAGATACGCCGTCTTCTGAACCTGACGCTGACCGGCGCAGGCTACCATGTCCGCGAGTGTGAAAACGGGCAGCTTGGCTTGAGTGAGACCGCGCTGAAGCGGCCGGATGCCATTATTCTGGATCTGGGGCTTCCGGACATTAACGGCCTGGAAGTGCTGAAACAGCTTCGGGAGTGGACTCAGGTTCCTATCCTGATTCTAACGGCCTGGGACAGGGAGGATGAAAAGGTGGATGCCTTGGATGCCGGGGCGGATGATTACCTGACCAAGCCGTTCAGCGGCCGTGAATTGCTGGCGCGCCTGCGCGTGATGCTTCGGCGCAATCGTCCGGACCGCGAGCCGTCCGTATTCCGGCTGGGTCCCATTGTCGTGGATCTGAGTTCCCGGCGCGTGGAGAAGGGGAAAGAGGAAATTCATTTAACCTCCAAAGAGTACGGAATTCTGCGCCTGCTTCTGCTCCATCAGGGCAAGGTGATGACCCATCGCCAGCTGCTCCGTGAAATTTGGGGCCCCCAGCATGAGGAGGACACACACTATCTGCGGGTGCACATTGCCCACCTGCGCCAGAAGCTGGGGGATTCCGATCCGGAAAACCGCATTATCCGCGCGGAATCCGGCCTGGGTTACAGAATTGTGGCGGATGGAGCCGAGTAGCCCTTGTCCCGTTTTACTGGGCTGGAAAAAATAGCGGCGCATTATCTGCGGCAGCCGGAAAATATATTTTTTCATAACGGTTGGAGAAGATGACTTAACTTCACGCAGTTCAACATGCTGTGTAGGCTCCAAGACGTATTCAATACGTCTTTATGAAGATCAAGTACAACGCAAGAAACGTAGGAGCCGCAGCCCTGGGCTGCGCCATGATAGCAGGAACCGTCTGCGCAGGAGAGGAAACGGTTTCTCCGTCGATAGCCTCCCTGACAAACATGCAAGAGGCCGCCATACCTTCCACAGACGCGGACTGGGCCTTTTCCTTCTCGGCGGGGTGGTCCAGCAAGTACGTAACGGAAGGTCTGGACTGCCTGCCGGGCAGCGGCATCTGGGAAGTGGCTCCGAGCATTTCTTGGAAGAATCTTACGTTCAGCGCCTGGTATGCCGGAGGAGATTCCGCCAATTACGATGAACTGGACCTGGTTCTGGGTTACGCCTGGAATCTGGGGAAGTGGACTGTCAATCCCTGGTATGAGCACCAATTCTATTTTACGCAGGATTATAATGTGGCCAATCCGGCGCTGACGGTCTCCTATGCCGTAACGGATTGGCTGGCTGTAGGAGCGGAAACCCAGGTGAAAGTGGAACACCAGGATTTTGAAGCCTATTACAGCGCCTTTGTACGGTTGGAGTGGTCCCCCCTGGAAAATGTGACCGTGGTTCCCATGGTCAGGTACGGGTACAACGGCGGTTATAACGTGGACTATGATGACGGCTCCAACTGCATTGACTGGAGCCTGGGTGTGACGTGGAGGTTTGCAGAACATTATACGCTTTCCGGCTCCGTCAATTATTCCCAGGCGGCTACGGTGCTGCGTCACAGGGATGCCGGAGACGAATTCTGGGTGGGATTCCGCCTGGGCGTGGAGTTTTAACGGCGCATCGGCGTTAAAAAACGGGCTTCCGGAGAGGAATTAATAATTTCTTAATGTCCGGAGGCCCTTTGTTAACTACCCGGAATTTCCAGAATACGCGTAGAGTTGCGTTGTGTCCTCACACGACTTGTTAATCATTGTCCTGTTCATAGGCATACTGGTCTCTTTCACCCCGTTTCTCGGAAAATGGCTGGCAAGTGTTTTGATGGGAAGGCAGACATGGCTTTCCCCGGTTCTGGGTCCCGTGGAGCGCTGCGTCTACCATATGGCCGGAGTGGACCCCACCCGCGAAATGGACTGGAAAAAGTATCTGACGGCCGTTCTTTTGTTTAACGCCGCTGGATTCCTCGTCCTTTTTCTTTCCCTGCTGTGCCAGAAATGGCTGCCTCTGAATCCCGCCGGAACGGAAAATATGCGGTGGGATATAGCCTTGAATACGGCCATCAGCTTCGTGACCAACACCAACTGGCAGTTCTATTCAGGGGAAGGGCCGGAAGGCGTCAGTTATTTTGTTCAAATGACCGGGCTGGGCGTGCAAAATTTCGTCAGCGCCGGCACGGGAATTGCCGTCATGTCCGCCCTGATCCGCGGGCTGGAAAGGAGATGCGCTTCTACTCTGGGGAACTTCTGGACGGATCTGACGCGCAGCACGTTGTATTTTTTGGTTCCTGTTTCCACGGTCATTGCTCTTCTGCTGGTCTCCCAGGGTGTGGTGCAGTCCTTTGACGGACCCATTGCCGTGCCGGGCATGGATGGCGTGGAACAGATGATACCCAGTGGCCCGGCGGCATCCCAGATAGCCATCAAACAGCTCGGAACAAACGGCGGCGGCTTTTTCGGGAACAACAGCACACATCCTTTTGAAAACCCCACGCCCTTCAGCAACATGGTTGAAATGATTTCCCTGCTTCTGGCCGGCTGCGCCTGCCCATACGCCTACGGCGTCATGATTGGAAAAAAGAGGCAGGGGTGGATTATCTTCGGAGCCATGATGATTCTGCTTGTGGCGGCCATTGTCTTGTCCCAGTGGGCGGAACATGCGGGAAACCCGCTTTTCCCGGGCATGGAAATGCTGGAAGGCAAGGAAGTGCGCCTGGGCGTTACGAACAGTTCCCTCTGGTCCGTCGCTACGACGGCATCTTCCAACGGGTCCGTGAACTGCATGCATTCCAGCATGTCCCCGCTGGGTGGCGGCATTGCCCTGTTCAATATGTTGCTGGGTGAGGTAATTTTCGGAGGTCTGGGCTGCGGCTTGTACGGCATGCTGATGTTTGCCATGATTACCGTGTTCCTGTGCGGTTTAATGGTGGGGCGAACCCCGGAATTCCTGGGCAAAAAAATGGGAGCCCGGGAAGTGTGCTGCTCCATGGTGGGTGTCCTGCTCCCCGGCATGGCCGTCCTGGTCATGAGCGGGCTGGCCGCCGCTACGGAAGCCGGGCGGGCGTCCATCTGCAATGCCGGCCCCCACGGGCTGACGGAAATCCTGTACTGCTTCGGTTCCCAGGCCGGGAATAATGGAAGCGCCTTTGCTGGTCTGGCTGCAGGGGATACGCCTTTTTATTCCCTGCTGGGCGGTTTGGCGATGCTGCTGGCCCGTTTCGGAACCATTATTTCGGTGATGATGATTGCTGGCAGCATGGCATCCAGGAAAATTTCTCCGCCGGCCCAGGGTACCATGGGGACGGATAACCTGATGTTCATGGTTCTGCTGGTAGCCGTCGTGCTGGTTGTAGGAGCCCTCACCTTCTTCCCGGCCTTGGCTCTGGGACCTATTCTGGAGCATTTGCTCCTGTATTCGGGAACCATGCTTTAAGGCGTATTCGCCGATAATCCGGATGTTTATGATCATGAAGGAGAAAAAGAGTCAATCCTGGTATGACGGAGCCGTGTTGAAAACAGCTTTCCGGAATGCGTTGCGCAAATTTGACCCGCGCGTCCTGTCTAAAAACTTCGTGATGTTTATCACGGCTGCCGGCGCTCTGATGGCAACGATTGCCCTTATCAGGGATTTGGCTGCCGGGCAACCCTTCGGCTTTACTTTGCAAATCGCGCTCTGGCTCTGGTTCACCGTGTTTTTCGCCAACTTTGCGGAAGCGCTGGCGGAGGGCCGGGGAAAGGCGTATGCGGACGCTCTGAAAGAAATGCGCGTTTATGTGAACGCCCGTTTGCTGACGGACAAGGGAACGGAGGAAATCGTCTCCATTTCCGAATTGCGCAAAGGGGACAAAGTGTTGTGCGAGGCCGGGGATATCATCCCCCTGGATGGAGAGGTGATAGAAGGCATCGCTAGCGTGGATGAATCCGCCATTACCGGGGAATCCGCTCCGGTCATCCGTGAGAGCGGGGGGGACCGCAGCGCTGTAACGGGAGGAACCCGTGTAATCAGTGACGGCATTGTTATCCGTATTACCGTGGAACCGGGCCATACGTTCCTGGCCCGCATGATTTCCATGGTGGAGGGGGCCAGCCGGCAGAAAACGCCCAATGAAACCGCTCTAGGTATCTTGCTGGTGGCGCTGACCATTGTTTTTCTTGCCGTGGTTCTTTCCCTTCCCGCCATGGCCGGATACATTGAGGATTCTGCCCGGGCGCTTGGCTTCAGGGCGGAGGGCCGTATTTCCCTGCCCATCTTGGTCTCTCTTCTGGCATGCCTGATTCCGACGACGATCGGCGGATTATTAAGTGCCGTTGGTATCAGCGGCATTGACCGGCTTGTGCGCCGGAATGTGCTGGCTGTGTCCGGGCGCGCCGTGGAAGTAGCCGGGGACATTGATGTGCTGATGCTGGATAAAACCGGAACCATCACCTTCGGCAATCGAATGGCGAACGAATTCCTGCCTGCACCCGGGGTGGATGACCTGCAGCTGGCGGAAGCCGCCCAGCTTGCTTCCCTGTCCGATGAAACGCCGGAAGGCCGCAGCATCGTGGTGCTGGCTAAAAAACAGTTTGGAATCCGGGGCCGCCATATGGACGCGGACCATATTGTTTTTATCCCGTTTTCCGCTTCCACCCGCATGAGTGGCGTGGATATTGCGGAGCACGACGGCCGTCCGGCCGTTTCCATCCGGAAGAGCGGCGGAAAGCGTGGCGCAGTGGGTGAAAATCCGGGGCGGAACTTTCCCGCAAGAGGTGGAAATGATGGTGCAGAATGTCGCGCGTGTCGGCGGTACGCCGCTGGTAGTGGCCCGGGGAAAAGACGTGCTGGGGGTCATTTATCTGAAAGACATCGTCAAGGGCGGCATCAGGGAACGCTTTGCCCGGCTCCGGGCCATGGGCATCCGGACTGTCATGGTGACAGGGGACAATGCCCTGACTGCCGCATCCATTGCGGCGGAAGCCGGCGTGGATGACTTCATGGCAGAAGCTACGCCTGAGATGAAGCTGGCGCGCATTCGTGAGGAACAGGCTGCCGGCCGCCTGGTGGCCATGACCGGGGATGGAACTAATGACGCTCCCGCCCTGGCCCAGGCCGATGTGGGTGTGGCGATGAACACCGGAACGCAGGCCGCCCGGGAGGCGGGCAACATGGTGGACCTGGACAGCAATCCGACCAAGCTGATTGAAATCGTAGAAATCGGCAAGCAAATGCTGATTACCCGCGGCGCGCTGACCACCTTTTCCTTCGCCAATGACGTAGCCAAATACTTTGCCATCATTCCCGCCATGTTTGCCGGCCTCTTTGTGGCTGACGGCATGGCCAGTGGACCTCTTTCCGCCCTGAACATAATGGGCCTGAATTCCCCGCAAAGCGCCATTCTCAGCACTGTGATTTTTAATGCCCTGGTCATCGTAGCGCTGATTCCTCTGGCCTTGAAAGGGGTTTCCTACCGTCCGGCGGGAGCGGCCTCCCTGCTGAAGCGCAATATCCTCATTTACGGGGTGGGCGGCCTGATTGCTCCTTTCATGGGCATCAAGCTTATTGATATGGTCATCAATGCATGGCGCCTTGTTTGAAAATCCAATCCTAACCTGCTGAATTATCATGAAGTGGACATTTCCCAATCTGCGCCTGTTTCTGTCTCTGGCCGTCATTACCGGAGGCATTTACCCTTTGGTCGTTACGCTGGTCAGCCTGATTTTTTTCCCTCATCAGGCTCATGGTTCCCTAATCCGGAATGAACGGGGGGAAATTATCGCTTCGGAGCTTGTCGCACAGCCTTTTATCTCCGCCAAATATTTCTGGCCCCGGCCCTCTGCCGGAGAATACGCTACCATGCCTTCCGGAGCCAGCAACCTCTCCTGGACTTCCGGGAAGCTGGTCAGGACGGTGGCGGAGCGCAGGGCGGCTCTGCTGAAAGCCCACAGTCTGCCGGAGAAAACGCCTGTCCCTGCGGACATGCTTTTTGCTTCCGGCAGCGGTTTGGAGCCTTTTATCTCTCCGGAAGCGGCGGAATTTCAATTGAACCGTGTTGCCTCCACGCGCGGAGTGCCTCCGGAAAAAATCCGGAAACTGGTGTCTGAACACTTCGTCCGGGGCGGAATTTTGGGGGAAAACGTAGTCAACGTGATGACCCTGAACGCTGCGCTGGATACATTGTTCCCGATGAGCGGGATGTAATTGACCGCCCCGGTTCGGAAAATATCCTGGCGGAAAAATCGTCCGGCATCAGCCGGTGCCTTGGTTCCGCGTCTTTCTCCGGTTACCGGGGCGGTTTTCTTATTGGATTTTTGTCAGTTTGGCCTAATTTGTTGAAAAACAGAGACAATAAATTGGCCGGCGTGCGGTATGCTGCCGGATAATCCTTTCAGAATGCAGCAATAGGGGGGGCGACATCCTCTCGTTAGTTTTATTAGGCTGATATGAAGTTTCTTCAGCCCCAAATGCGGCTGTTTACAAATAGTCCTCCCTTGGCGGTGTGAACACATCGACAACCTCTCCGCTTCCCATCACCTCAAAGGAACGAGGCGTATTGTCCGGTATGGCGTAGCTGTCCCCTGCATGAAGCAACACTTCAATATTCTTCTCCGGCATTTCCATGTTCAGGCGGTATTTGCCTGAAATGACGTACCCGCATTGTTCATGCGGATGTTGGTGGGTAGAGGCGAAGTTGCCTTTCACATAGTACATCTTTGCTGCCATTGATTTCTCTCCGACAGCGAGCGAATCCAGTGAAACGCCCTTGAACACTTTCTTCGATGCGTCTTCCTTGCGAACGATGACTTTATTATTTTTTATGATTTCCATATCAATACGTTATCTTCAGTTCCATCTGGATGTTTCCGCGTTCGTATGCCGGGTGATTTTCCGCAAGTTCCTTGAATCCCAGCTTTTTATATGTGTGTATGGCGGGTTTGAGCAGGGTGTTGCTTTCAAGAAAAAGAATTTTCGCCTTCATGTCCTTTGCTTTGTCTATAGCTGCATGGCAAAGTATTTCCCCGATGCCTTTGCCCTGCGCATGAGGGTGAACGGCAAGTTTCGCCAGTTCATAATCATATACCGGGTCATCCATTTTGCAGAGGGCACAAACTCCGACGGGCTTTCCCCTGTAAAGGGCTACAAAGATAAAGCCTCCTTTGTTGATAATATATTCCTGCGGATGATCAAGATAGTCCAGATCGTGCGGTTCTATCTTCCAATGTTGCGTAATCCACTGTACGTTAAGTGATTTAAACGTATTCTTGTAACACGGTTCGTAAGGAATTACCCTGATATGCTCCCTTTCCCTCATTTTCCGGGCTTCTTTGACCCGTTGCAGCAGGCTCTTCTCAGCGAGCCGGTCTTCCCATTCGCCGATAGCTCTCCACAAATCATGGCGCGTTTCCTTGGAAATATCCTCTACGGCGACCTCCACGTCTTTGCAGAGCTCTGTCAGCATGGCGGCAACCCTTTTCCCATGTGGAGACAGGGCGATGACGGTGCGTCTCTTGTCCTTCTGGTCTTCAAGGCCTTTCACCAATCCTCTTGCCGTCATTTCTCCAACGATATTGCTCACGGATGGATGACTGTGCCCTATTTCCTTAGCTATGCCCGTTATTGTTTTCTCTTTCCCGCCGGCTAAAACGAAAAGCAGGGGAAACCACTTTGGCTTTATGTCAATGCCGTATAATTCATAAATTTGACTTGCATCAGACGTCACAGCATCCGTCAGCATGCGCAGCCTGCTTCCAATGGCTATTTTACCTGTCCTATTGAAAAAATCCATATCTTTCCGTTATTAAATACGTAACTGATTACGTAACTAATATGCCATTATCATGCGAGCAAGCATTTTTTCACATTTTAGTCTTCTTGCAGGTGGGGAATATCGCTGTATCCATCAATGGAATGGAAAAATCCGTCTCCTGTCAGTCGGGTAGGCTGCGAACGTGGTATTTGGCATTGCCGCCCTTGCCCACGCGATTATTTTGGAGCATGGGCAAGGGCTGTTCCTGCGTTTCTATCCGGTACGGGGCTGCCGTTCTTTCCGGAAATATTTTCCTTGGCGTTCAGGATTTACACTATTGCCGGGATACCGGATGCGCCAGCTCCATGAGAAAGCGGGACAGGATTTCCTTGTCAGGGCGGACTCTCCAATAATCCGTTGAGCGTGCAAGTGATATTGCGGGGAATCCGGAGGGGCAAAAAATTTTTAGATAACAGGAAAAATCCTGTTTTTCCATTCAACGGTTGGAGTTATTCTTATGTCTAAAATACCAACATACCATGCTTAACAATCTAACAACAAAATTTCAGGAAGCGCTGATGCAGGCGCAGCAAACTGCAGGCCGGCTTGGAAAACCGGAAATTTCTTCTCTGGACGTTCTGGTGGCGTTACTGGAGCAGGAAGGCGGAATTCTTTCCCCTATTCTCCGCAAAGCCTCTTGCGATCCGGGGCTGCTTCTCCAGGCAGCCCAAAGGGAGGTTTCCCACGAACCTACTCAAAGCGGCGCCACCACCCAGCCGCAGATGGGGCGTGACCTGGCTACCGTCATGCAGGCTGCGGAAGAGGAACGCAAAAAGCTCAAAGACGACTACCTCAGCGTGGAACACTTCATGCTTGGGGCGTTGGACACGCAAAACAAAGTGCACCAGTTGACGGACACCTTTGGGCTGACCAAGGATAACTATCTGGCCGCCATGAAGGAAGTGCGCGGCAACCAGCGCGTGACGGACGACAACCCGGAAGGCAAATACCAGACGCTGGAAAAATATGGGACGGACCTGACGGCCCGCGCCCGCGCCGGTAAAATTGACCCCGTCATCGGCCGTGATACGGAAATCCGCCGCGTTTTGCAGATTCTTTCCCGCAGGACGAAAAACAATCCCGTCCTGATCGGGGAGCCCGGCGTTGGCAAAACCGCCATTGCGGAAGGTCTGGCGCGGCGCATTGTCAACGGCGACGTGCCGGAAAGCATGCGCAACAAGCGCATTGTATCCCTCAACATCGGCTCCATGCTTGCCGGAGCCAAATATCGCGGTGAATTTGAAGAACGCTTGAAATCCTTCCTTAAGGAAGTAACGGATTCCAACGGTGAAATCATTCTGTTTATCGATGAACTGCACACCATCGTAGGCGCGGGCGCCAGTGAAGGGGCGGTGGATGCCTCCAACCTGCTCAAGCCCGCCCTGGCCCGCGGGGAACTGCGGACCATCGGCGCGACGACACTGGACGAATACCGCAAATACATTGAAAAAGATGCGGCTCTGGAACGTCGGTTTCAGCCCGTCATGGTCTCCGAACCCAGCGTGGAAGATACCATCGCCATCCTGCGCGGCTTGAAAGAACGCTATGAAGTCCACCATGGAGTGCGTATTACGGACGCTGCCATCGTAGCGGCGGCCACCCTTTCCGACCGTTATATTTCCGACCGTTTTCTGCCTGACAAGGCAGTAGACCTGGTGGATGAAGCGGCAGCCCGCCTCAAAATTGAGCTGGACTCCATGCCCACGGAAATTGACCAGATTGAACGTGAGGCCATGCAGCTTGAAATGGAACGGCAGGCGCTGGCGAAGGAAGAAGACGCCGACAGCAAGGCCCGTTTGGAAAAAATCACCAAGGACCTGGCCGACCTGAAGGAAAAATCCGGTTCCATGATTGCCAAATGGAAAAGCGAAAAGGAAGTGCTGGACGCCGTCCGCAGGGAACAGGAAAAAATAGAAGCCCTCAAGCTGGAAAGCGAAAGGGCCAAACGTATGGGTGACCTGACCCGCGCGTCGGAAATCACCTATGGCGAACTTCCGGAAGCCCAGCGCGCCCTGACGGAAGGCAAGGAAAAGCTCAGTAAAATGCAGAAAGAAGATGGAGGGCTGCTGAAGGAGGAAGTCACGGAAGGAGACATTGCCAAAGTGGTTGCCACCTGGACCGGCATTCCCGCCGCCCGTCTGCAGGAAGGGGAGCGTGCCAAGCTGGTGCACATGGAAGAGCGTCTGGGCGCCCGCGTAATCGGGCAGAAACAGGCCGTTAAGGCCGTATCCGACGCCGTGAGACGCGCCCGCGCCGGGCTGCAGGATGAAAACAGGCCCATCGGCTCTTTCCTGTTCCTGGGACCCACCGGCGTGGGCAAGACGGAACTCAGCAAGGCGCTGGCGGAATTCCTCTTTGACAGTGAGAACGCCATCGTTCGCATTGACATGTCCGAATACATGGAAAAACATTCCGTCGCGCGCCTCATCGGGGCGCCTCCCGGATACGTGGGGTATGAAGAAGGCGGTCAGCTCTCTGAAGCCGTGCGCCGTCGTCCGTACTGCGTGGTTCTCTTCGATGAAATTGAAAAGGCCCACCCGGACGTCTTCAACGTATTGCTCCAGGTGCTGGACGACGGCCGCATTACGGACGGCCAGGGTCGTACGGTTGACTTCCGCAACACGGTCATCATCATGACCTCCAACATCGGCAGCCAGTACATCCTCAATGAAGCCAATGCGGAACAGAGGGAAGCCAAGGCCCTGGAAGCGTTGCGCGGTCACTTCCGTCCGGAATTCCTGAACCGCATTGATGAAATCATCATCTTTGACCGGCTCACGGCGCAGGAACTCAAGGGCATTGTGGACATTCAGCTTCAGCGTGTCCGCAGGCGCCTGGAAGCCAAGGGCCTGTTTTTGCGCATGACTCCGGAAGCTACGGCTCTGGTGGCGGATCATGGTTTTGATCCTGTGTATGGAGCCCGTCCTCTCAAACGGGCCATTCAGCATGATCTTCTGGACCCGCTCAGCCTCAAGCTTCTGGAAGGAGACTTCCCGGAAGGAACGGAAATCGTGGTACGGGAAAAAGACGGCAAACTGGACTTCACCAAGGAGAAAAGATAATTGCATTTCTCGGCATGTTGCCGGAAAAACAATGAAGGGCGTCCCCTGAGAGGGCCGCCCTTCTGATATAAAGATTCCCGCTTCCGGGAGCTGAAGAAAATCTGCTGCGCGGTTAAATCTGGGACAGAGCGTCGTCAGCAACGGCGGCGGCGCAAAGCGAGTGCGGCCAGCCCTAGGAGGGAAAGCGTAGCGGTAGCGGGTTCCGGAACCATGTTCCAGCCCATGGAACGCATTAATCCCACTTCTCCATCCGTCAGGGTGCGATGATAGGTATCCGGTGAGATGGAATACTGCATAAGGGCGTCTGGATCGCTCGTGCTGTCAATGTGGGCCATGCTGGACCCTTCCGACCATGTGGTGGGGTTATAGACAGTAAGCCCCGTATCGCCCAGAGACAAAGTTTCCCCTAGGGTAAATGCCGTATTCCCATTTCCGGCTTTTTCTACGATGGACTGGCCTTCTTGGTTGGTTAACAGGGAATCATACTTGGTGTACAGCATGGTGCTGTAGGTTGTGGAAGCGCTTCCGGATTGGACTCTTTGGAAAGTGCCTGTCTGCGTCGCCAGGGAAAGAAAACCAACGGCATGCCCCACTTCATGGGTCAGGATGCTTTGAAAATCATATTTTCCCGTATGCTCCGCCAATAAGGCGGCCCCATAATAAAGGGAAGCCAAATGAGAGGTATTGCACTGGATGTAAATATCATAGCCTGAGGTAGTCCTTGTGCTTCCATCGCGCCATACGGCCTCGGCCATGGTGGAAACCTGTTGTGGCTTGTTTGACAGGTAGTAGTAATAAGGGGAATAAGCGGAGGCTAGGGTGGAGGAATCGGCTCCGTCGTACCAGGTGAGGCCTACGTTAAGCGTTCTTCCCGGGGTGGAATTAATCAGGGTATTCCATGTGTTCAACGCCCGTATGGCGGAATCTATCTGATCACTGGTCTAGGTATGAGTACTTGAAGAATCAAAAAATCCCTTCTCCCCGGAATCTAGGAAGGTGCATGAAAAAGTGGAGCCTATATTAACTGTCTGTACAGCAGATGAGAAAAAAGTGCTTCCCAAGCAGAAAACAGTGCAGAGAATGCCAATTTGGAATGAACTTTTCATAGATAAAAAATAATAAACCCTTGAATAGCAAAAAAATCCTTTCTGTTCAAGTGAAAATAAATCAAGTCTGCTTCTTTTTCAGGGAAGACGGGTCAGACACCCCTTCTTTTTTCTGGCTCTTGTTGCATAACAACAAAAAATGCTGAAAATACCGGCAGGGGCCCTCCTGGTAAGGACAGTTTCCTTGTAAAAAATGTAACGGCGCAAGATAGTTGCGATATGCGGGACAGGTTGTTGCGATATCCTGAAAACGGGTGAATTCGCGTGACTTTTACCCCCGAATTTGCTATAAAAAACTCACCGGAAGGAAGGTTGATCCGTACCTTGAACCGGGGCTATTGCTGCCGCTGCCATCAGCTTTATTTTGGCGTTGCAAAGGGAGTGCATAATTTCCGCCCTGCGCTCGCGCGGCACTCCATAAGGCCGGGGATTGCCTGTCGTCACCATCCGGAACATCCGGGCGTATAAATCAGGGGGAGCCTCGGCGCTGTGCCAGCACCGGCAGGACCAGCGGGAATTCTCCGAAATACCGATCGTTCCGGAATCTTTTTGTTTACCATTCCCGGGTGTCCTCCGGTTCGGTCGGCATCTTTCCCTCAAAACCATTATTTTCGGCTTGGCTTTGGCCTCGTAATATTGACAGCCCCTCCGAAGAGGGGCGATTTCATATCGCAACAACCTGTCCCGTTTCAGGCAGTTTCATGTTCCTTCATCACAATTACCCGTCTCTTCTTTCCATCGCTGTAATTTCCCGCCATTGCTAGCTTTCACCCTATTTCAACTATACTGTCCCTTTTCAAAAAGGGGAAGAGCGAGGGGAAAAAGGGAAGCGTTCAAAAAAAGACGCGCCAGGATGGGGGATTATGACAAAAGAGCATCTCATTGATTAGGTGTGTATTAAGGGTGATTGCAGTGGGTATGGCCTGAATAAGGATCGGGAAAAAATGAAAAAACATCTCGAAAAAAATTGACAAAAAGGTGTGGGATGATAGATTTCTCGGCACGCCAACACGGCGACGGGATGAAAAGCCCGGCGGCGGACGGAC
>NZ_MNUD01000019.1:0-2014 GCF_001917295.1 Akkermansia sp. 54_46 | reverse complement strand
GGACGGCAGCGTCTCCCCTCTGTTGTATACCCCGTTCAGGTTGATTTTGGTTCCGCCGGTGTTGGTGATTTGATAGACTTTGTCCCCGCTCGTCGTCAGGGTACCGTTCAGGTAGCCCAGGCTGACGTTGGCCGCACTTCCCTCCCCAAGAGCCAGCGTAAAGGCATTCTTGACCGTTTCTTCCAATTCCCCTCCCGCTCCCGCAGATACCCACGTCACACGGGATATCGCCCCGTCTTCTATCGTCAGCACGCTGCCTTCTATTCTGTATTGCCCTGTATCTAAGCCCAGTACGCTAAAGCCCTCGCCAAGCTCCGCTCCCAAATCAACGGTATTGGAACCTTCGGCACTAAATCCCTGCAACAAACGCCCAATATCTATTTTCCCGGACGTCCACGTGGTATTTGAAGCAGTAATCCCATCATTTCCCGATGAAGACGTATAAGATAAAATTGCTCCATCAACTGTCACATTCTGCAATGTCCCGGTCCCGCTCATGTTCAACGTAATGGTTGATCCGATCGTTTGCGAGTTAAAATCAAGCGTCCCCCCATCCAGCGTAACAAGGCCGCTTCCCAAAGCGGAATTATTCATGCACCTTACAGTAGAGCCGGAGGTGATGACCCATTCAGCAGTCATGGATGCATTGGCCGCATTGTTTAAAACCAACGTACCGCTGAATCCTTCCCCGCCCACCGTAATGGTCCGTCCGGAAGAATTCAGTGCCCCGTAAACATTCAGCGTCTTGCCATTTGCCACAAGGACATTCCAGTCTGCATTCACATTAACCGGGCCCCATGCATTGGAGGAAGAACCCAGGGAAAAATCTTCACGAACCGTAAATAATACCGGCTCTTCCGTACCCGCTCTCCCCAGTATAAGAGTCCTCCGGGCATTATTGTTCGGGACAAGGGAGAACCCTGATGCCCCTTCCTCCACAATCAATCCCCCCATGGTAAATGGCGTAAAGGAGCAGGATGGATTTTTATTGGTCGCCGATACGGTGACATCGCCCACTTCCGTGCCTGATGCGACAAAGCGCAATGTGTTATATTCCGACAGTCCCGTTTCATTGGCAAAAAGGTTCCAAATACTTCCCTCCTCTGAAACGGAACCCCAATTCGTATTGACAGGACCGTATGTTCCATCCGGATTGGTCAGGACAATGCCGCCGTTATGAAAATCATTGGACGAACTCCCTACCCACGTATAGATATTACCGGAATATCTGCTGCCGTCCCACTCCGTAGCAGCGAACACATGAAAACCGGATATGGCATAAAACGACAATAAGGCGGACAACAACTTGAGCGGTAGACGTAACTTCATAACTTGCAAATATGGGTAAATAATAAAGCTATCCAGCCGTCCTGATTGGCTGTTTGCAATATATAGCTATTACCGAATTAGCAATCCGCCGTCAATATTTAACATTGATCCAATGCATGTTGCATACCCGGAAATCATCTTCTTCTTAATATCCAATTCAGAATTTTTTCAAAAAAAACATTCCATATCTCTTTCATTATAAACATCAAAAATATCTGATTCTGGTCTATTTTCTGGATAATGCTTCTGCGGATTGCTAATCCGCAATGCAACATTTCACATGAAAATAAAAATGGACGCAAAAATTATTTTTCATCCCTTCCCCATTCCTGAACAAACGATGCAGCAAAATAACACCTTTCGTGAATTTCACCTTTCATACATAGAAAAAGAGGGTGTATTGTTTGCCCGCAACAAGTTCGGAGCAAAGACCAGAAATCGTAGCAGTAGCTGATATGTCCCGTTTACTGAGCAGCCCCGTCCCGGATGTCCGCGTTCCCGTTCACGAAGATAGTTCCCTTCGTTCCCACCGGCACGCTCAGTCCGGCTCCCAGCTACAGCGCCGTCGTTCCCACTTTCGCCCCCCCTCACGCTTTGCGCGAAGCCGGGGTTGCCCAGCAGAGAGACGTTCGTTTCCCCTCTCCGGTCTCCCAGGTCCTGCGCCGCGTTGACCCGGATTTCCGCC